>CAZLGA010000046.1:0-18619 GCA_964559225.1 uncultured bacterium
TTGCCATATTTTTCAGTTTTAACAAGTATGGGTATGAGAGTAGGGCGGGGCTTTAGCCCCGCCCATTATTTATGACAGGGATGGGCCTGGATTAAATCCTAATGATTTGTTGTTCATTTTTGTTAATTTTCGCGCCTCTTTTTGCGCAAACCTTTCAAGTGTCGCCATTGTCAAAAACCGTTCATTACAATAAGCACATTCTGTTACTGCATTCAGTATCGCATTTTTTATCTCTCCTCCAGTCAACTCATACATCCTTCCCAATCTCTCAAAATTAATATCCTCAGCAAGAGGTGTCTTTTCTGAAATCAACTTCCGCCATATCTTTATCCTTTCCTCTGGTCCAGGAATATCAAATTTCAATTTCAGAATTATCCTGCGGTCAAACGCCTCATCCATAACAACTTCACGATTCGTGGTCATAATCACGACTCCATCAAACCTTTCAAGTTCTCTCATCAAAATATTGGTCATATAATTATGCATCCTGTCTGTACTGTATGTTTCATAAAACCTTTTTGCAAACAGGGTATCTGCCTCATCAAATACCAAGACACATTTTTCTTTCTTGGCGTCTTCAAATACTGAGACCAGATTTTTTTCTGATTCACCCACCCAACATCCAAGGACATTTTCATAATTTACTATTCCAATTTTCTTCTCTAATTTGTGGGCGATTGCTTCACTCGTCACAGTCTTGCCTGTTCCTGGTGGACCATAAAAGAGCATAATTGTACCTTTGCCATATTTTATCGTCTCATTTAGCCCCCATGCTTCAAATATGTTATTAAGATTTTTTGCCTGGTAGATGGCGCGTTCAATCTCCCTTATTTTGTCAGACTCAAGAACTATCTGGTCAAATGTCAACACTGGTTCATAGATATTAAAAAACCCCTTCTTCTTTGTCCTTTTATCCACTGGCTCCTTTGAATTAGTCTTTGTAAATTCCCATGGCATCTCATACTCCTCGTCCTCTGCGGTTAATTCTTTTCCTGTAATATGCTTGAGGATATGAAAAGAAAGTGCGAATTCGACCTGAAGTAGATAAACATCTGCCGAACTCCTGGGACCGCACTTAATAAGCTCTTTTTCCAAAAGGTCTGCAAGGAGTGCACTCTTTTCACCAAACTGAATTGGTTGATAACCAAGGTATGTCAATAACTCACGCCCTGTCATTTCATATCTACCCTTTTCAAGTTCTTTAAAATATAAGGTCAGTATGATAAATCTCTGTTCAGAATCTAAACCATATTTCTTAAATAGAGTCTCCAAAGGAATATCAATACCTTTCTTTGACGCCTGAACAGCAATGCGCGATAGACTATTTTGGGCAGATATTATTGCTGAATCTATTTTCTTGATATACTTTTTAGATTCCTTTAAATTCCACCTATGGCGAAGCTTCTCTAATACATCCATCTGTTTGCGCATCGCCTCTTTCTTTGCATCAAAGAGATTGTAAAGACGATAAGCATTCTCCAGATATCTTCTATTTAAGATTTCAGGACCCATAATGACCTCCTTTCAATAATGACCCATATGTATAATAGGTGAATAGAGTTTTCATATTCCATTTCCAGCGTGTATATTCGATTTCAAGGCTTTTTCCAGCTTTCCATTCTTCTTTCAGAAATACTGATTTTTTCAAATTTCTTCTTCTTCAACCAAAAGGACGGATATTCCAAAGAGCATTTTGTCTTCAAAAACATAAAAACCCTTGAAATTTCGAACCTTTTCTTAAATTTTGTATTTCTTAAAGATAAAGAAATCATAGCTAAAATAGAAAAACTCACGATATTTCATACAATTTAGCCAAAAACAATTTGATACTATTGAATAAACTAATATTCATCGCACCATTATGCTATAAAACTCATTAAAGAACAGGAACTTTCAAAAAGTTTGATCAGTCATTAATGAATAAAGTCTTTGTTGCATTCTAAATTGAAAAGTTGTTGGGGTATTGAATTGTGGGCATTATGGAATAACATAATATGTTTCTTATAAATCATTTTTAACCCTGCTTTTTATTTATCTTCACATTTTACCTGAAAATGACTGCTATGAGAAGAAAAAAATCCATTATTTCATCAAGAATTGATACCGGAACATTATGTTTTAAACAACTATTCTTCAAATCTACGTCATCTATGCCAGAACCATCCTTTTTCTAAAATTGTTCTCCAAATGAAAAAGGTGGATGCCAACATAAGCACGGTGTAGGAAATGAGGTTCATTACGAATATGGTTGATACAATCTCTTTTCTGCGTTTTGAAATTTGCCTGGTTATGATAAATCCCTCTGAAATGATGCTGAGAAAAAATCCTATTATCACTAAAACAAACGCTGCAAGTATAGCAATGATAATCTCCTGTGCATTTGAAAATCCAGCTTGTCCCCGTATATTTAAATAGCTATGTCCGGATATGGTAAAAACGCCAGTGATTGGTACGACGAAAACAAATACAACTGCAAAAATAAATACAACCAACCCTGTTTTTCTACTTAGATCTGCAAGAACTCCAGTATTAGCACTAAACGATTTAAGCATCTTTGCGAATGAAAAGGATATAGGTATGCCCAACAATATTATAATATATATAGTGGAACTGTAAATCAGGAAGATAACTAAACCGATTGATGTTGAGAGCACATTTGCATATAAACTTAGCATCAGTGATTCACGATAACTAATCTGTTCTCTCTTACTTAAGATCAATGCTTCAATTAAGATAATCGCAATTAATGCTACGCCATAAAATATACACAATTCTTGAATTATTCATCAGACCACCTATTTTTATTAGCTATTATATAATAAATGATTCTCCAAAACCTCCTAACCTTCCTTTGTTTTGAGGAATCACTCCGCGGTGACTGCCCATTAGCAGATTATTCGTAATAACTGACTGAATTTTCCATTCCCTCCCACACCGTGACCGACTTGATATTTGTTATTTTCTTTTTCATTTCGTTGTAAACATAGACTGCAATCCACTCCGCAGTGGCGTTGTGTTTTTTGAAGAATGGTAGATTGTTCAAATTTTTGTGGTCAAGTTTTGAAAGAATTTTTTTCAATACATTCTTCGCCTTTCTAAAATCCATCGCCATTCCAAGTTTATCCAGGTTTTCGACCCTAATTCTTACCTCTATTCGGTAAGTATGCCCATGCACACCTGCACAATCACCTTTATATCCCCTCACCCGATGGGCTGCTGAAAAACCACCCTGAACCGATATTTCAAACATATACACTCCTTATTAGAGAAATAATCTCAGAATATAATCATTATTTCTTTATTAACATTTTTATCTTTTCGTAGCAAAACTCTCGCACTTGTTCTATTGTCACAGGCTCAATGATTTTTGGTAGTTTTTTAACTGTATTGATATAATCCAAGGAAACCGCAAGCCAGTAATCATCAATACCGATATGTTTTTCGCATGCATTTTTAATATCTCCTCGAACTCTCTAAATTCTTTAGCAAGAAAATATAGGTCAACAAAATCCTTCACATCAGGTCTATTAATGAGTGCTGAAAATATATTGCAGGCGATATCAATTTCGTTATCATATGAAAATTCAAGTTTATCATCATACAAAACTGGCTTGAATCTAAACGAAGAATCCTGAGTTATTATTAAATCTCTGATTAACCTGACCTTGTCCTCCTCACCAGTAAAAAAAACAAGGCTGTCTGAATATCTATGTATTAAATAGTAATGAGCGAGCGCTGAGTCTCCTGTGAAAAAAAAAGATTGTTTCAATTCAGTCTTTCTCGGGTATTTAATTACTCTTTTTTGCAAGGCGGTAAATATTTCCATACTCATATTCCTATTTCATATTTAAATAATGTCTTTTCCTGTTTTTTCATATATTTATAATATCATAAAATTTTCAAAAATCAAGAGAGAGAAATTTAAATTCCAAAATCCCAAGCACCAAATTCCTGATGATAATAAGGGAATTAGTTAATTGGACTATACGACTGTATTCTTTAACACGTCCCGGCATTCGTTAAAAAATTTTAATGCCTTATCTTCCCGATAATCTGGGTATGTCCATTCAAGGGTACGGAACTGGTGGTCTTTGTAAATAAGTGTTACTTCACCGTATATACCCCTGCCAAGATATATTCTATGGGAATAATTCTTTGTTGAAGCAAGGATGATATTACTCAATGAAACCAAGCCCGGGTCAATATTAATCATCCTTCCTCTATTTTCATTCAAAAATTTATTCTCAATCTCGTTTGATTTATGCTTTAATTCTATCAGTAAATCGGGATAAATGAATTTTTCAAATAAGACCCATTGCCTTAAAAGATTTTCACCCATCTCTTTGTTGTAGTATGCAGTATGGATGAAGGGAATGATTTCTGATTCTTTAATCACCTTTCCCAGCAATTCTTTGAAATATTCCAGTGCTGAGTTAACATTGAAATCTCTAACAAATATCAATCCGGCAAAGGCAAGAACCTTTTGCGGTTTACCAATCTCTGCCATTGTTTTCCTTAAATCTGCCTGTCTCCACTACAGACCTTTACACAGACACCACAGATATACTGTCCTATGCCTGGCATTCTGGAAAATTCTTTTAATTTGGTAAGACATTTTTTCAAATCAACATCCTGCTCACTAATCGCACCTGCAGGGCAGGCTATTATACACTTTTTGCAACGACCACAATCACCCTTTACTCTTTTATCGGGTTCAAACTCAAGGTCAGTGAGAATAGAAATATATCTCACCCTTGCCCCATATTGGGGGTGAACAACGAGTCCACTCCTACCGATATAACCAAGCCCACATTCAACAGCAAGGACTTTATGAGAAATATGGCCTTTCTGATTCTGCCAGTCCACAGTCTGGGATGCAGGAACAGCGACCGCCTTTGCTCCTTTTTCTTCAATGAACTTAACAAGTTGATATGCAGTCTGGTCTAGAAGCCAGTTTACGGTTTTATAATGTTGTTTATAAATCAATGTTGGTGCATTTTTTATTGTTTCTAAGACACCTTCTGATATTGGATAGCCAAATACGATCGCCCTTGGATATTTAGTGGTTATCTCATGAATCTCAATTTTTTCAGGAATATTGCCAAACCCAATGATTTTTACCCCAAATTTCTTCAGAAATTCCTTTATTTCTTCATTCACTAACATTGCATGTAATTTGGGCTGCTGTCGGTAAATAAAATTTCAGATAATTCGCAAACATAGAATTACGGTTGGAAACCGCCCCTGCAAAATGTACTTTTTATCAACGCTCAATCCTCTGTGATATCTTTAAATTCTTCTTCTATCTCTTTATCAATCTTTTTTTGTTTTTCTTCTGCAATTTGTTCCTGAATAGGCTGGGAACTTGGTGGTGTTTCAATTGCAGGTTCAGCAAAATCCTCTTCTCGGGGTAATTCACTTAAATCGCGAATGCCGAAGTGTCTTAAAAATTCATTTGTTGTAGCATATCTTATGGGTCTTCCTGGAGTTGGTAACCTTCCTGTGGTCTTTATCAATCCTTTTTCCATCAGACTATCAAGAATATAAGAACAATCAACACCCCTTGCTTTTTCAACTTCAGCACGCGTAATCGGCTGGTGATATGCGATTATTGCCAGGGTTTCAAGTGCTGCTTTTGATAGTTTTTCTTTCTTTTGCTTCAACTTTCCCACATAATCTGCATATTCAGGTAACGTGTAAATCTGATAACCACCCGCAATTTCTTTAATCTCAAATGCCCTGCCTGTCTGTTTATATTCTTCGTTCAAAACATCAAGATTCTTTTTCACCTCCTCTTTAGGGCAGTTAATTATCCCTGCAATCCGCTCTAAACTGAGCGGGGTATCGGTTGCTATCAATAATGCCTCAATGATTTGCTTCATATAATCCTATCAATTTAGAAACTATTTTATCCCAATTAAATCTTTCGTCAATAGTCTTCTTCGCATTCTCACCGAGTTTTTTGCATAGGTCTCTATTATGAGCAAGTTCATTAATCACCATCGCAAGGGCATTTGGGTCATTATCTTTGACAAGTATGCCGTTATAACCATCAATTACAACATCAGTTATTCCACCAACATTAGATGCAATCACTGGTTTTGAATAACTCATCGCCTCTATCATTACAACGCCGAGGCCTTCTGTATCACCATGTTTATCATATATTGCAGGAAGAACAAAAAAACTACAGGTTCTATAGTAATTGTGCAAATCTTCTTTAGAGACCCAGCCCGTGAATTTTATTCTACTTTGCAATCCGTAATCCCGACTCATCTTCTCCCAGTTTTTTCTTTCTGGACCATCGCCGACGATAATTATATTATGTGAAATCTCTTTATGAATAGATTTGAACGCATCAATTAATACATTAACCCCTTTTCTTTCTACGTGCCTTCCCACAAAAAGAATGAAATTTTCATCAGTAACACTGCTGGTTTGTGGTTCCACCGTAATACTAAATGGTATTATTGGAATCTCTTTTTTCACAATTCTTTTCAATTCACCTGCAGTATGATTTGATATTGCGGTAATTACATCAGCACGATTTATGAGCCAGGAAAATGGTTTTACCATAAACGGGAATTTCTTTTTTAACCAGCGAATTTCAAGCCCATAGAATGTAGCAAACAATTTGCATCTTGATACTGCCTTTGCAAAAATACCAAATAATATATGGGGGAAGGGCCAATGGATGTGAACAATATCAAATTTTGTGTAGCGAACAACTTTCACAATTGCGATTATCCCGAAAATGATATAAAGAATACTCAATAATACATTAAATCCACCCTTGCTGAATCTATCTACCGCGGTCTCTTCATGGGTTAATCGCTCATATTTTTTGAAAAAATATCTAAATCTATATACAGGCATTCCATTCCATACTTGATTTTTCAATCCTTTATAAGAAGATGTAAATATTGATACCTCTATCCCCTTATTCCGCAATCTTTCAATCAATTCAATCATCCAGGGTGTTATGACATCACCCTTGTATCGTGGAAATGCAGTGGCAACGAATAAAACCTTCATAAAGTATCTTTAAGGCATCGTCTATGGTCAAAGGGCACTACCAACAGTATCATCTTGGGGCTAAATTGTAATTGGTCGTTGTTAACATATTCAGCCATGAAACTATGCCTTAAGACCATACGGGATTTTACACCTTGCGATGAACAACAAATTCATTTCACTATTTTCCATTTCACTAAATTCCATATTGCCTGAATGCCGTCCTTTACCCCGATTTTTTTCCCCACAGTCCTGCCATGATACGAAATTGGAATTTCAAAAATTTTGATACCCCTTCTCAGCAATTTGCAGGTAATCTCAGGTTCTATCTCAAATCGTGATGATATAAGATTTAGGCTTAACATCAATTTCCTATCAATCATTTTATAGCAGGTCTCCATATCAGTGATATGTCCTTTAAATAGTAAATTGGTCAATAAAGTAAGAACCCGATTGGCAAAATAACTCTTTTTTAAAAATGTGCCCTTGCCAAGAATCCTTGAACCATAGACAACTTTTGTTGCACCCCTAAGGATTGGTTCAAGGAGCCGTGGATAATCGGTCGGGGAATATTCTAAGTCTGCATCCTGAATTATGACCACATTACCCGTAGCATGTTTTAGTCCGGTCCTTATTGCCGAGCCCTTGCCCATATTCTTCTCATGGAAAACAACCTTCGCATCGGTCACATTCTTTAAATAATTTCTGGTTCCATCGGTTGAATAATCATCAACAATTATGATTTCCTTTTTAAGTTCAACCGATTTTACCGCCTGTATCAACTTTTCAATATTATCTACCTCATTATAGACCGGGATAATTATTGAAAGCATTATTTCTGATTGCACAGGTAAATTATAACAAAAAATATATTAGTGTCAATTATAGATTATTAACTTATAAAAATCAGAATTTATATTTTATTCCAAATTTACCCGGGTCTGCTTCCAGTCCGAACCCAGGTTTTTCTTTGAATACAGCAACATTGATTACTGAAATGATACGGTTTACTATCATAAATCCGGTCATAAATGTGGCACGCCGAAAATTTTCCCGTGCTAATTTCCTTTTTTCCCAGTATAAATTTCTGTTTGTTAAAGTATCCCATTCCCAGGCATCTTCGCCAAAATATCCATGTGTTTTAATATATTCCTGTTGTTTCACCGGGTCATTTGGATAGTATAAACTTGCATCCCTTTCAACAAGTAGATTATATTCATCAGAAGAATTGAAATCCTCAAGATTGTCAAAGTATTCATCGTCCTGGCGCAGGGGATTAGCACCCGCATGTTCAAATGCAAAAATCTTTGAAGAGGATTTAAATTTATTCCCGAAATGGTTGAATGTATAATACGAAAACCAGAATGAACCTTCCGTAATAAAGAATACCCTTGCCTCATTTTTTTTCTGCAAAATCCACTCACCCCAGCCCGGCATTATTGCCGACGCAAGTATTGGATTCATTCCTTGAAAGATTATCAATGTTAAACTGAAAAGCACTTTGCCTCCTTACTTCAATACTGCAAATTTTTTAAATTTCACCTCTTTTTTATTGCTATTCTTCGCTTCAATCCGCAAGATATATACACCATTAGATTGATTTGTAAAATCAAAGTAGACTTCGTTATATTCATTTGCCATCGGGTTTGATTCTTTCAGACCGCCAATTCTATAACCTGTGATATCTAATATGTCAACTCTTACTTCAGCATTTTGATAAAGATAGAACCGCACTGTGCCGCGTTTTTTAACAGGAGATGGATAAATATAAAAAGAACCCAAAAGCATTGAGGAGTGGACTGGTTCAGAATAAAGACCAGTATACAACCCCCAGTTCTTGTTTGAATTCATATAGCCACTCCATGATGCGGTCTTGCCCGGGAAATCCCAGATATAGACTTTTCCTGAATCACTACCACAGGCAAGTTCTAAATCACCGTCAAAATCAATATCTGCTACAAATCCGGGTGATGAAAATCCACCATCACCAAATAATGGTGAGAATGCAAATTCACGATTGCGATTATAAATAATCTTCAACTGTCCTGTGCTTAGTGTATCTTTGGATGCAAGGCTGAAAATAATCTCTTCTCTGGTGATTGTATCAAGTTCGGCAACAAGGAGCGGGTATAAGATGTTTACATCTGTATTCATCGGGAAATTATTTTCAATTGTGCCATTTCGGTTGAAGACATAAAGGGTCTTGCTGCTATTGGGTGAGATGATTTCAAGATAACCATCTTTATCAATATCTGCAAGGGCAGGGGTGTAATAAAAAACCGTATCAATCCAGGTTTCAAATTTTTGTTCTAATGTATCTGCACCATAGATATAAAAAGTCCCGTAGCCATTGACAATTGCAGCTTCGGGTTTACCATCCCGGTCTATATCACCCACCACCGGTGATGAATAGGTGAGCATATTATGCTGGGAATCGGTAAATTCTTTTGCTATTCCATCTTTATTTACAAGCCAGAATCTACCATCCGCACCCAGAACACCAATCATACGTGCACCCTCATCAAAGACGCAGGGTGTTGAATATATCCAGGAATTAAGATAAATTGGGAAATTTGCGATATTTTCACCATTTTCATTGATACAGTATAGTTTTCTGTCTTCTGAGCCAAAAATAATTTCAAATTTATTGTCACCATTTATATCAAACAATAAAGGTGCACCAAGTATTATACCATTTGTTCTGAACGGAAAGTTTGTTAAAGGTGTAAGTGTAATTCCATCCAGTGCCCGTAAATAAAAGCCAGAACCAAATACAATGTCTTCAGCGCCGTCATTGTTTATATCACCGATTGCAGTGAATGTTGTGATTGTATCAACGATTGCTGAGCGATAAGCAGTTCCATTATGATTATAAACATAAATGTGTCCGTAACGGGTTGTTGCGATTATTTCTATATCCCCATTTCCATCCAGGTCCCCATAATTCAAAGAATGAATAGTTTTTCTTACTGGAAGTGATACTGGAAAACCTTTTTGATAAATATCAAAATTGACTGAGAAACTCATCAAGGTGTCGAGTTTCGAAAAGATTTCAACATTCAAAAGAGATTTGCCAAAATAACTATCGGAATTCGGGTTTGTAAACGGACCAAACCTGCGATTTGATTTGTTGGAGTCGTCAACAAAGAATAAATCATACTTTGAGCCGTAATATTCAAGTGTATCAACATATACCCAGGCATCAAAGTGCTGTATGCCATCAGCTTCTTCTATATCAATCCCTTTATGCTTTGGGTCAATCTGTATTCTATTATAACCGTAATTTGCATATATTACATTATCGTCGATATGCCAGATTAATATTCCGCTACCCGGTAAAAAGAAATCAAATTCACCATTATCAACATAAACAGGAACACCGTCCTCAACATCTATTATTATTGTATCTTTATGTTTTGTATCCTGTTGACGGTTTTCAATCAAGAAAAATTCGGTAGGAGAGATGGGTATCTTTACCATTGTCTTACCAGCAAGACTTGTTTGTGTTGTATCAATTGCTGAGGCGCGCAAGGTTAATAAACTTTCAGGATGAGTTACTACAACCGGCTCAACCCAGACCGGGTCAGAAGTATAATGTCCAAAAAAGTATCTTGTCCAGGCACCTAAATTTGCAGGAATAGAACCTTCAGGCACACCGGCTTCAGGCATTCCTACCCAGCCACCGGTCCCCATCAAATCAAATGCACCAACACCATTTGACCGGCCTGTGACATCATATAAATCAGGAAGGCCAAGAATATGACCAAATTCATGTACCGTCGTGCCAAGCGCTCCAACCATGTACCCGTCAACCCGTGCCATTTCCGATAAACAACTTATTGGACATTGTATTGTATCTGTTCCATTGTTAGCAAGAATATATGGTACGCCGAGATAATATTCTAATGCCCCAGGTGGGATTGTTGCTGATGGAATATCACGGAATCTATAAAAACTAATACTCGTCTGAAGAAGAGTCCCGGCGTGGAAGACAATTATTGCATCATAGTCAGAAAAATCAATCGTCTCATCTAAATCAGCAGCAGCGATTGCATCGGCAACAAGCCTCACCATACCCATTTCCATTGCGTAGATATTGAACCAGACGATACCAGTCTTGGGGTCATAATGGTCATATCCACTGTAGTATGCCATTTTATGAGGTAATTGATAACATTCGGTTGGACGGTCGGGTTTTACAGTATAACTTACATTGCAGTGTCCAAATGAATTCGCTTTATAGTAATTGTGTAAAAAATCCATCTGTCTTTCAAAATATTTTTTTGTGTGTGGTGGGTCATAAAAAAGACCATCTGATGGTGATCCAAAGCCTTTCAGATCCATCTTGCCATTTCCTGTAGTCAGAGTATCGTTGTCCTCAACAAACTCTGCCCTTAAAACAAGGATACGCAAATTCTGCATTCTCGCGCCTAATTTGGGGCGGGGCAGACCAAAATCCTTAAAGAAATGAGTGGTCTTTAACATCAGGGGTGATTTTGTTTCAATACCTTTTGGACTGACAAAATTAATTTTTTTTATATTAGTTTCGGGAGGTAGTGGCAAATTGTAATTTTTATTTTTTGTTATCACCACTTTCTCTGCTCCGCATAAATTCAACAAAAATAAGATTATTAAGATTGGACGCAAATTGACCTCCATAACATTCAATTATATATATCTTTCGTTTGAAGTCAATACTACCACAGTTCCATCTTTTTTACAATCTAACCGACTTCAAAACCTTATCCGATATTGATATTGCAAATTGTATTCGCCTGTTTCATCTCTTTTAATCAATATCTTATTGCGGTCGTCGATGAAATATTCTACATTGAATTCATTAGAAAAAGATGTTATATCATAAGTATAGGTTATAAAAAGATTTCTTGATATGTATTTACCAACCGTAACTTTTGTTTTATCCTGCGGTTCAAAAATTGGTGCTTCAACCCTGAAATAGTCAAGCCCGGTATAAGCACGGAACCTTCTTGAAACATCACTCTCAAGATAAGCAAGTACAGCCCTTGGCAATATTCTCCCTACATATTCTCCCTGTTTCATGGATTCAAGTTCATGCCAGGTAATATTTAGATTCATATAGGTCAATATATCCTGTTCGCTGTAGCGCGGAGGGTCAGAGAAGAATTCAAAAATTGGTTCAGAAATATTACCTGTACAGTGAAGGATGATTTTTATTTCCTGGTTGGTTTCAGGCACCCGTTCCCGGGTGTTCAGCTCTGCCCAGAAATCAAGTTCCGGGTCAATTACTTCCTGAGGGATGAATGTTATCTTGCCACTCGTTATTTTTAAGATGTGATTGAGCCAGTAATAATTTCCCCTTTTTGTCTCCAGATTTCCTGTGATATAAAGTGGAGTTTGTTCCTTTATGATATAAATATCCCCACCAAATTCAATATCAGCATCACGATTGCGCAACCAGATATTTCTATCACCACTCAACCTTAGATTCATTCGCCATTCCTTTTTTCCTTCTTCAGCGCCGGATTCAAGATATGTTCCAAATTCAACAGGTATAATTCCTTCTTTTATATTTATATTCCCGTTATAATGCATAATCTCATCTCTCATACTAACTGAAATGTTTCCCGAACCAAGTCCATAAACATAATTTTGATACTGAAGCGGTGCATCAAAAAAACTGAAGTCAAAATGTAGATTTCGCACTCGGAACTTTGGCTCTAATTTTACAATTCCACCTCCATTTGCCCAGCTCCTGATACCGGTGCGGAATGGAGTGTTTGAGTAAACCTGCGCTTTTATCATTTCAAAAATGATTTGATTACCTATAAATTTGACTTTTGCATATCCGGAATCAAACCTTGCTGATATAGCATTTATTCCGAAACTTGCATTAGTAATTTCACCTGAACCAGTGATTTTAAAATCTTTTAAATTGCCTTCAAATTCTAATTCCCCACTTATCAGACCGTAGGGATTTCCCATAAACGAATTCAAAAACGGAAATATCCATGGTTTTACATCTTTGAATTTTGCATATATCTTTGATTGTTCAAATGAAACCACACCATACGCATCAAGCATTTGATTATCAACATCTGATATACTCAATTGAGCAATATTTATTTTATTCTTTTGATATTCGCCTTTGATTATAAGTCTGCCATTATTTAGTCCGCGATAGAATAAACTTTCGCCATTTACTCTCAGCAGATTCCTTTCAAGGTTTAACGCCAGTCTTCCTTTTATCTGTTCTTTCAACCCTAAAAATTTGCATAATTCATCAAGGTCAATGTCAAAAACAGAGAGTTTATTTTCAGTTAGCGAAAACAGTACTTCCCCATTAGCAAGTTTCAAATGCACAGCCTCAAGTTTTCTATTAAAAATGTCAAACAAAATTGGCTCCACATTATGTGCATATTTTTTGTGGAAGATAAAATAGAGTGAGTCAATCCTCCCTGTCCCATCAATGAGCAATTTTCCTTTTAACAAAAGTGTATCGCTGTTACGATGAGCGATTGACAAAAAGTTATCTTTATTGAGATAAAAATGGAATTTATCTATTCGAATATTCTTGTATCCTGCAGAATTAATGTCAACTTTGAGCGTATTTATTTTTTCATTCCAGACAAAATCTTCAAGTTTAACAAGACAATCACTTAGATAGAAATCACCGGTCTTAAAATCATCAATTTTTAAGTCGGCGTTAAAATTTGTTTTTTCAAGTCCATTGAATTTGCCTTTAACAAAGATATTCCCATATACAAAACCATCAGCAGGATAAAAATTATTGAATCTTTTAAGATCCAATAAATGGATTGAAATACCGATTTCATAATCAGGATATAATTTGCCGGTTGCAGATATATTCATATCTCTTTCATCTATTAGGAGTGTATCAATAAATATCTGATTATTTTTATAGCGACCGGTGAAATAGAGTGTATCTATGGCAAATCCATTTTCTATAGGAGAACTCACTATACCAAAGAATTTTTCATTTTTATAACCAAGCCTTCCACTTAAGAGAATTGCACTTTTTGAATTGAAAAATTTTGAAATATCTATATTCCTGAAATTTGTTTCAATTATATAATCTTTTATACTCGTCAGTTTCACCTGAGCAGAAAAATTACCATTTAATGCCTGTCCATCAAAAAAATTAACTACCGTCGTATCACCGAGTATATTCGATTCAAAATCGACCTTTTCTATAAAAGAAATCCCTGATACCATACCCTGAATTTGAGGCAGTATTTTACCATTAATATAATAGATTTCACCTTTAAGTTCTACAGTCCCTTGATAAATGTCAAACTCTTTTAGTTCCAGTCTGCCTGACTTAATTTTGAAAGAAAGATTCTTTTCTTGAGGAATGTAGAATCCATTTCCCTGCAGATTTATTCCTTTTCCTTTTATCTGGTATGATCTCAAATCAAATTTTTCCGGAGTAATGTTCAATAATATATTTGCTGAGTAGATCTGTAACGGTATATCAGAACTCTTCAGACTTAAATTCATTGTAGTGAGATAAAGATTCTTTCCTAAAAAATCGATGAAAATCAACCCGGAAATGTTTTCAACTATATATTTTTTGCTATTTTCATAAATTATACTTCCATTTTTCATATTGATACGAAGTGAGAGATTGAACTTTGGAATATTAAACCTTCCTTCTCCTGCTCTATCTTTTTTCTCTTTAACATATATTACAGGGTCAAAGAGATTTAGTTTAAAGATCGTAGGAAGACGAAAACTTAACGGCAAAAATCGATAACTTATCTGCGCCTTCTCTCCATAGATGCTATCGGTGGCAGAGATTTTTATTATATAATTTTGAATTGTATAACCTTTAAATAAACTTCCTTCAATTTTCTCATAAGAAATTTTATAACCAGTAGTTCTATTCAAGATACCTAAACCAAATGCACCCCAGTTAACCATACTGATAACAACTATTAATGCAATGATGATTATTACAATTATGACTGTTGTAACAATTAATTTTTTCATAAATTTAAAAGATGTGATAGATACCCAAATAAAATTCCCAGCCTTTTTCTTTAAGCGGTATACCGACATCTGCACGGATTGGTCCGATCGGTGTATAATATCTTATCCCCGCACCGGCACTTATTTTGAAAAATTCGGTTCTAAAAATCTTTTCGCGGTTATCAAGATAGCCCATATCAAAAAATACTACAAAACCCCAGTTTTTAAATATACTCAGACGGTCTTCTATATTAAAATTAATCAAAACTTCTCCATAATGTTCCTTCTGCAGCGAATCTGGCCCAATTGATTTTTCCGGATAACCCCTAAGACTGTACTGGCCACCAAGATGATATTTTTCATCAGGGCTTACACCGTCGGTCGGAATGATAAAACCGAATTTCAATCGTTGGGCAAGAATATTTCTTTTACCTAATAATAAATTTTTGTAATACCTCGCTTCTGTTTCAAAACGAATATAGTGATTAGAACCACCCAATAAACCACCGGCATATTCTAAAACTGGAACAAAGTATATACCTGAGATGGGATTGAAAAATTCATTGCGATAATCACCCATCAATTGAAACCTTATACTATTCGTTGTTCCTGAAAAAGTATCGGGTAATTCAGCCTTCATATCAATAGTTACATATTTATATTTATTTGCAATATTCGCCTGAATGTTTTCACTAAAAATCTTTGAAACCCTAAATTCAGCACCCCGAGATTTTCTTATAAAACCCTGCTTGTTTTCATACCAATAAAATGGGAGTATTGAAGGACTCAATCTTAAACTTGTAAAATAAGGAATGGAATACGTAAAGTCTATCTTTGTCTCCCACTCTTTTTTTATGTTTATCTTAAAAGAAGGTTGAGTTTTAAAACGATGCCCGATATTAAAAAGATTCATCTCTTCAAGACCGATTGATATGATAAAACTCAAAGGTATAGATATACCAATACCCCAATTGAGAATTCTGGATTTCAGTTCTCTTAGATTGAATATAAGATCTAATGTATCCTCGGAAATTTTAATCATATCAATATCCACAGTACTAAAAAAACCCAAACGGTAGATGCGCAACTGGCTATTGAAAATCTTCTTTTTGCTGTAACTATCACCAGATTTTATTTCAATTTCATGACGGACTACGGAAGGGTTGCAAAATCTGAGTCCCTTAATGGAAATGTCATTTATATAAAAAATTTTGTCTTTCTGGATTTCAAAAATTAAAATTCCAGAATCAGGAATACTGCGCGTATTTACCCGGGCAAATGCATATCCAATGTCCTTGTAGTATGTTTCAATCCGATCTGCAGATTTTTTAATTTTTTCCTGAATATAAAATTCATTTTTTTCAATTTCCAAAAAACGATTTAAATCTTTTTCGCCATTTGAAAATCTGATTTCTTTTATACGCGGCCTGTTGCCTTCAAAAATTTTGAAAATGATTTCAATGGCTTCGTCTGATTCTTTTATTACAGGTTCAACCTTTGTTCCAAAAAAACCACGATTATTATAAAAACGGGTTATTCTATTTATATCTTGTATTAAATTAAAATCACTGAATAGTTCTTTTTTGCGAGAAAGAATTATTCCTGAGAGTTCCCTTGTTTTAACAGAATGATTACCTTCAAAATCAATTTTTGTGACAGGAAGGGTTAAGAGAAAATTTATTACAAGTATCCAAATCAAAGATTAAATGACAATTTTACCCTGTTTTATTACTAATTTCTTATCAAACCATACCCAGGGCTTTCTAATCACACCATCAAGATGTATCGTTGCATCATTCCTTCCGCCAAATCCTAAATTGTTCCCAAATGCAAGATGAATTGTCCCCATAACTTTCTCATCTTCAAGGACATTGCCGGTGATCATTGCTTTATAATTGGTCCCAATACCCAATTCGCAAAGAACTCTACTTTTTTCACCAGCTTGATCAAATATTTTCTCAAGGGTATTATTCCCTTCGAGTTTCATAATTTTGCCTGATTTTAAAGTAAGGATAACTGGTTTTTTAAGGAGCCCAAGCGGTGCAAAGGAACCATCAATTGCAATTTTCCCTTCAGACTTATCCTCAAGTGGGGCACAATAGGCTTCACCTGCAGGAAGATTAGAGAAACTGCCACGGGTTCTGATAATTCCCGTATCGGGATGTCCTTTTCGCGAAGTTATATCTAAATAAAGTTCATTATTACCTGTTTTTACCAAAACTTCTTTTGTTCTTGTAAGTAATTCCTCCATTTTCTTAGTTAAACGGGCAATCTTATTATAATCAGCATTCAATGCCCGCATCATAACATCAGTAGTGATGCCGGGCATTGTTGCCCCTCTTACCCCTGATTTTGTTGCCTTGATACGTGCCTGGGTATGGGTTAAAGAGAAACTCGTTGGCATAATAAAGACATCACACTTTCTTAGAATTTCACCAATGAGGAAAGGTGGTTCTCTACCATGACCACCTGTCGGTGCTATTTCGATTAAATAAGCATTTTTTTTATCAGGAAGTTGCTCCCAAAGTACCTCGCCAATTTTTTTGCAGAATTTGTCTGTAACTATGACAACCCTTTCCCCATTTTTAATCCCCAAGCATTGGTTAATGACTATTTTTGCCGAAGAATTTAATCTTTTAAACCTCATATTACCAGCGAAAGTGTGCAAATGCCTTGTTTGCCTCTGCCATCTTATGAACTTCTTCTCTTTTCTTTATTGAAGGTCCTTCGTTTCTGCTTGCAGCGATAATCTCCTGGGCAAGTCTTTCTTCCATTCTATGCTCGACCCTCTCCCGTGCAGACTGGATTATCCACTTTATCGCAAGGCTTTCCTTACGATTTGGCCTGACTTCCATCGGGATCTGATAGGTTGCACCACCAACCCTTCTCGGTCTAACTTCCAGAATTGGTTTTACATTATTAAGTGCCCTTTCAAAAACTGCAAGTCCATCTTCTTTTGTTATCTTCTCAATACGCTCGATTGCTCCATAAAAAATCTTTTGGGCAATACTCTTTTTCCCATCCCACATAAGGTTATTTATAAACTTGCTAACGAGCACACTATTATATTTCGGATCGGGTTGTATCTTCCTAATCGTCGCTCTTCTTCTTCTACCCATATTACCTCCCTACGATGATGCAGCCGCCTTAGGCCTTTTCACACCGTAAAGTGAACGGCTCTTTTTTCTATCCTCAACACCTGCCGAGTCATATTTCCCACGTACAATATGATAGCGCACTCCCGGCAAATCCTTAACCCTGCCACCACGTACCAGAACAATAGAATGTTCCTGAAGGTTATGCCCTTCACCAGGGATATAGGCCGTGACCTCATAACCGTTTGTCATTCTTACTTTGCAAACTTTGCGCAAAGCAGAATTAGGCTTTTTAGGGGTCGTTGTATAAACCCTTGTGCAGACACCCCTTCTTTGAGGGCAACTAGTCAATGCTGGAGCCCGACTTTTCTTTACGACCTTTTTTCGTCCAAATCTAATCAACTGATTTATTGTTGGCATTAGCCTCCTTTCTTCTTATTAGAAATAAAATTATACTTAAAAAAGAACCCGTGTCAAGGGGCACATGCAGAGTTTCAAGACATGGTATCCACCCTAAGAGAATATTCTGGGTTGAAAAA
>CAZLGA010000047.1:0-18347 GCA_964559225.1 uncultured bacterium
TTTATTTGACAATTGCTACTTTGCCTGAATCTGCATCCAGTTCAATTTTTTGTCCGGATTTTATGATTGCTGTAGCACCCTTAATTACCACTGCAGGAATACCGAGTTCGCGGGCAACCATTGCTGCATGGCAGACAAAGCCACCAACTTCAATGATTACCCCTGAAGCGATAGAAAACAAAGGTGTCCAGCCCGGGTCAGAATGGTGTGTTACAAGTATCTCTCCCTTTCTTAATTGAGAAGCTTCTTTTAGTTCCCTTATTATCCGTGCCCTTGCCTGCACTTTCCCAAAACTCAATGGCTCACCCTGCAAAATTGGTCCGTGTTTGACACCTGTGCTTATCCGTTCACCACTTTCATAGATTATATCTGGCACAGGTGCATTTTTAAACAAATTCCATTCCTGTTTACGTTTTTCAACAATTTCGGCAACCTCAGAATTTTTGAATTTGCCTTCTGGGATAGATTTCAATTCATCCCACCTTAGAAAAAATACATCTCTTTTCTCCTTTATAAAACCTTTTTCAATTAGATTTTCTGCTATTGTGAATAATTGGGCTTTTATCTTTACCATTTGTTTGAAATAATAATGCTTGCCATTCTCCCTTAATGGATAATAGGTTTCAAGACGGGGAAGGGATAATTGTACAATCGCTCTTTCAAATGGATTTAATAAATTTAATATTTCTCTAACAATCTTTTTATGGTCGCTCTGGAAGTTCTGGATGTTTCGTGGGGCAATGAGCATATGAAAAACAATATCAGGGTCTTCTGAATATGTCTTGCTTGCAATATCAAATTCACCTGGACCACGATGCCCAAATTCTCTTAAAAATTTATCAAATGCATCTCTAAATTCAAAATCTCTTTGATACAAATCTTTTAAAGATTCAAGAGAAATATTCTGCAATTTTCTTCTGGCTAATTCTGATAACTTATCAATGCTTTTCACCATTAAGCCGGTCATATCCATTAATCCGACCACACACTTTCGCGCAATTACTCTGCCCTTTATGCCCAGGCGCAAGCCAAGGATTTGTTCAAGTATAATGAGATAAAACAAACTCAGGAACATACCGCTAAAGTACCTGTGGCCAAAGTCTTTCAAAGCAATCCAGTTCTCAATATTCTTTATCCCCTGGCTGGAGTCTTTAGAAACAATCATTGAATCTATCTTTTTCTCAAAATTGACATTTGTATTATTTATTAGCCGCACAAAACTGTGATGAAAAAAGAAACTTTTGGTAATGAACTTTGTCAGGCGAAAAAGTGAAATTAAAGTGAAGACAACAGAATGAAAGCGCGATAATAAAGATGGGATATTTCTTTTATCGATAGCCTTAAATGCCAGAGCCATCTGTGGGTCAAGATTTTTTTCTGCTCCAAGTAAATCCAAAAGCGGTCCAACTACCCTTCCATAGGCGACTGCATTATTCATATGCCAGTAAAGCCTTCCTGAAAGATTTTCTACAGGCAAATATTTTTTGAATTTTTCTCTGCTGATTGGAAAACCAAAAATATCAAGAATAATCATTGGAAACAGAAATTCCACAAAAAATGACCACATCAATGGTGAGACCGGGTCAGGGATTGTCTCACGCACATTTACATTACACCAGACTGTGGTTTTTCTTCTGGGCACTGCACCATAAACCGAAAGTGGTCTTGCCTGTAGTACAAATATTTTCTCATTCTCAATCGCCCACTCTATGTCTTGTGGAGAACTGAAAAACCTTTCAATTTCAATACCCATTCGCGCAATTGCTAAAGCTTTTTTCAAGGTTAATAAATCCGCGCCCTTTTGCTCAATAATTTTGTCTTCTTTTACACGATACCGTGATGGAATGATATGTCCGGAAACAAGTCTGTCTCCAATTCCAGAACAGCATTCAATCAATACTTCATCTATTCCATAGGGACTCTGCGTAATCATAACACCGCTCACCTCAGGATTCAATTGTCTCTGGATAATGACCGCCATTTGTCCTGGTGTAATATTCAATTCCTTGCAATAAGCCCTTACTTTTTCTGAATGCGCTGATTCCCAGACACTGATAATTAACTTGATTCCTTCTTCTACATACTTAATTCCAAGAAATGTTCTATACATCCCGGCAAATGATGCACCAGCTAAATCCTCGCAAGTCCCTGAAGACCTGATTGCCGCTACGCTATTCTTTAAAAATTGTTCAAGGCTATTTCTTAATTTATTTTCGACTTCAGAATTGATGGCTTTGTTTCTGCAATAACTATCAAAAGCATCTGTACTAATTACAAAAAAATCAGGCACTGGAAACTTTTCTTTTAACAAAAACAAATTCCACGCCTTCATTCCAACTTTTTGCGGGTCTGCCTGTTCAGGTTTGGTGATAATGCAATCTTCAAAATGCATTATTCAATTATACGGGTTTTGATAACAGATTCAAGGAATAAAAATATCTCACTCTGGTGTTCTGGTAATAACTTAGAATAACAGCGAATTTGCCGATACCATAATCCTTTGACTATTGCAAATATTATAAGTTAATTATTTTTATCTGACTTTCATATTCTTCGGGGATAGATTGGTCAATATTTGGTTTGCAGGATGGACCACATAGGTAAACTTCTATTTTAGAAGCCCTATCTTTCAAAATCATATATAGCCACTTTAAGTATTTTGTCACCTGTTCAAGGTCTGCTTTTCCAACGGTTCTTGTTTTCAACTCAATGATTTTATTGGGTAGCATGCCGTTATCTATATATGGTTCAGCATAGATACAGATATTTGCCTTATCTATCCATTGCGGTGGTTTAAATGGAGACATTGGAACTTGTCGGCAGAGTATACTATTAATGTCTGGTCTTAAATCTTTCGGTAAAAGTTCAGGATTTGCAAGAATCATCGCCTCAAGATGGGCTTCGTTTATTGCTATTCTCATACCTTCTTTTATATCACTAAATCCATATCTTGGCTCAAAAGGTAATGGGTTGCCCCTAAATTCTATTCTTTAAGTGCTTTGAGATTGGTAATAGAAAGTAGCTTCGTTCTTTAATAAATTTAAAGCAATATCAACTTCACCCGGAGTCATAGTGCAGAAACCCATACCAGAGATTGTGTTAGTTGGCAGTGGATATGAGTATTTACCTAATTCAAAGTATAGTTGGTCAGAAGTAATGGCCTTTCCTTTGATTCCAATTTTATCGCGAAATCTAATAATGTAGGGTTGACATTTTTCACCACGCATCTTCGGCACAGTAAATACACCGGGTCTATCTGTTGGCGTATAACGAACTCTACGGGATTCATCCCAGTATAAATCTGCATTTATCGATTTCCCTAAGGGGCTGTATCTACCATTTATATAAAAAGATCCATATTTCTTTGAACCCAATGCCTGACCACCATAGATAATTCTTCTTTTTAGAAAAAAGAAAATATGGGTTCCTTCTCTAATACAAGCATAATCACCTAATGCATGGTAATGTCTACTCTTTCGACCGACCGATTCATAAATCGGTGGCATTAAAAATCCATATACTCCTTTTTGCAGATATAACTTTAGTGTATCAATGTCATAAAGGACTACAAAAACTCCAGATCTCGTAATAGTATCCATAGATTATTTATTTCGTCAATTCATAAATTAGTAAATAATAATGAACTATTTCTAAGAATTGATTTGCTTTATTATTTAAATTATTCATAAAATCATCTTTGGTTACAATAACAATTTCTTTAAGTAAGAGTCTGTCAAATTTGATTACATCAGTGATTAACTTAGCGAACGGTATTATGTAATTGTCCTTTCGGACATCATTGGTTAATACCGCAATTATACCTCCCTTATTTAAATTTTTAACTTCGTGCTCCATGATATTTTCTATCTCCTGAAGATACTCGTTCGTATCTAAATTAGACATATTATTGCCTGAAGTGGCAGCTTTTATATAAACCAAACTATTTCTTAACTTTTTTCTTGTTTTTGATACACGCACAGAAGAGCCAGCATTAGAAAAAAGATTAATAGTCAAGTAACCATCATTTGTCCAATAACGCTCGATAATATTAGTATCCAAATTTTTGTCAAAGTCGCTCTGTGGGAAAATCCACACTGTAGTTGTTTCCAGCTCTTTCAATTTCTTGTTTAAAACAGGTTGAACAGAATTAGGGTTGATAGAGGTATACACAGGAGTTTTTTCTTTAACAGTAACAGGGCTGAGTGGTTTTTCAAAAATAGGAAGGTATTCGTGTGCTAAAAGTAAGAAATTATATTTTATACTATTTGCATACCAAAATCCAGTTGTTTTACAGTTATGTTGGCGTTTTATTACAAGTTCACGAAGTTTAAATCCGGCTTTCAAGTACACATCAATTAGTCTAAACCCTAAAGGTACAACATATTTATGCCTTCGCATATCTCCGATGAGAATTGCACATTGTCTGCCTGGTTTTAATGCACGAAAACTTTCTGTAGCAACTTTTTCCATTTCAACCAAAAATTCATTGATATTTAAATGAGACAGATCGCCATCTTTTGAATCAGTATATTGAATGATATTTGCATAAGGGGGGTGTGAGCAAATTAAATCAATAGAGTCATTCTGAAGGAAAGATAAATCACGGGCATCGCCGACAATAACCTGGGGTTCAAATATTTCATATTGATTATCTTTCTCTATCAATCTTAATTGTAGGGGTGCGACTGAAAAGTCTAAATTTCGCTTTGCTAATTCAATTGCTTTTTCGTTTATGTCCAGGGCTACGCATCTTCGTCCAAGAAGTTTACACTCAACAGCAGTGGTGCCAGCACCGCAAAAATAATCTAACACAATCTCGCCGGGTTTTGAGTATTTTAGAATAATATTTCTTGGTATATAGGGTGACCAATTGCCGCGGTATTCGCCGCTATGCGTTGCCCAACTTCCCCTTTGTTTAAAACTCCACACACTTGTTTGTTCTTCTTGAAAGTCTTTGGGATATAATGTTTTGATCTATTTTAAGTCTTTAAATCCACTTACATTTATACCCTTGGCTTTAGTTATAACCCTTTCAATATATTTATAAGTTACACCAAACTTTCGCCCGATTTCAATATCCGGTGTCCCTTTCTTTTTCTCCAATAAAATTGCCTGCTCAAGGTCTTTTTCTTTTGACACCATAGTATTTGATAAGTATATTTTATTGGCCAATAATGTCAAGCCAATATTTTTATTCAACTAATATCAAACCCACATAAGAACAAAGAGATTTTCGCGTCTTAACCACCTCAAGTCTCCAGCCATTGTTACGGACTGTCTGATAGACGTCTATCCCGCAAGATTCCATTGAAGGTCGTGCCAGATATGGATTCACACAACGCTTTGTAATATCACATTTTTTACAGAAATGACAGGGTCCTGATGATAGACCAAAGGCTTTGTAATAACCATCTAAAAAAATTTCACGCTCTAAATCTATTATTGCCCTTTTCAACTTCTGCCACACAGAATCTTCTTTTTGCGGTGGAATATTCTCAATCTGTAAAAGCAGTCCTGTTTTATATTCAGTTATGATTTTCTTCATATATTCTGGTGCCGGTGAAAATGGCGGGCAGGTGAGATACTTATTATATCCACCACATCCAAATTGGCACTTCAATCTCACCCAATTGGCTACCACGATTGTCTTTGTATCTATTATTCTGGCATTCGTAATACCAAGTTTTCTTGCCTTTAAGACATATTTTTGTTTATTTTTGGTCTTACTAATCCATTTTTTTCTAATATCCACCATTTTTTTCTCCTTATAATTCTAACTTCTAATTTCAATATTATAGAAATGGGGGACTATGTCAATATTTGCATGCGAAATTTCCTTTTCTCCGTCTACAATATATTATGGCTAAAAAGAAGATTCCAGAATTGAGATATAGGGCTTCAAGAATCTGTAGGGTTCTGGCCAATCCCACTGCCTACGAAATACTCCATATTCTCAAAAAAGGTGCGAAAAAACCGATTGAGCTTGCTGAAATTTTAGGAGTGCATATTTCCACGGTATCGCATGTTTTGAAATCGCTACGCCAATTAGACCTGGTCAGGTATGATGTTAAGTTCAGAGAAAGGGTTTATTGGATAAAGGAAGATGCAATAGTTTCGGTAATGATAAAAATTGAAGATTTAGTAAAAAAGATAAAAACCAAAGAATATTAATTCTATATGAGTGAAATGGAAATGAAATTCTGGGTAAAATTGCGGGTGGGATTGCCTCTTTGCTTTATTTGGCCTCTGAATTGGCTATCGACTTGGCAAACCATAACGACAATTTTGTCGAATTTACAAGATTGACGAATTGTTGAGATAAAAATTCACGATATTTCATGAGTTCATCAGGCACAGGATTTGCTTATTATACAGGTGTGAAAGGAGGCAAAAATGAAAAGGCAGATACTCTTAATCAACTTGCTGTTGCTCGGTCTATGCGGTGCACTTTCTGCAGTTGAACCAACTGAGATAACCGGTGAGGTTATTAAGAGCGAGGAGACAAAAGACCCTGAAACTAATACCTATATGCTCAGGATACAGGTGCGCCTTAGAAATCAGGGTGATGAAAAACAGATACAGAATCAAGAAATGGTGAATGCCCATCTTGGACCTGTGTGGATGTTTGACACAGATTTGAATCCTGGTGATGAGGTTGTTATTAAAGGGGAAAATAAGGAACACAACCAATTTATGGTACAGGAGATGGTTCGGAATAATGTCCGCTATAGAATAAGGAATGAGAATGGTGAACCTCTATGGATAAGGGAAAGGGTTAGATTGCGTAATCATTTTTACAATCCTGCTACCGAGAAATTACTCAAATGCAAAATTGATGAACTTTACATTGAGAAAGAAACGAATATGCTGGTGGGAAAGGCACAATTGCAGAATGGTGAGACAGTCCAGCTAAGGTTTGCCCCTGAATGGTATCTCCAGAATCGTTTGAGGGTTGGGGATGAGATTGAACTGCGTGGTTCAGAGGCTTATGTTGATGGGCAGAAGATGATAATTGTTAGAGAGATGAGAAATTTAAGAACGAGAAACGAAATACAGTTGAGGAACAGGGAAGGTTTTCCTGAATGGTGTGGTAAGGGTGAATGCGAACAGCACAGGACCACTAAAGGAACCTGTTTTGGCGATGATAAAAAAGAGCATGGTCGCAAGAATAGGTAGGTCGTGCACGAAGGGAGGAGTATTTCTGCTCCTCCTTTGATTACTTATGGGTCAGGTGCAAATTCATTTAATCTTACTGTCACCGATAATATCAATATGCTAAGCCTGAAAGAACCAGGTGTCATTTTTAGTCTAATGCCAGTTTATGATTTTAGGGATTACTTTGGTATTCACTATGACGGCGCATTATCGGTAATAAACTTGCTTCCAGAAAACATTATCATTGAAAATTACTTGAAATTGGAAAAATCCATTGATTTTGAGGACCTCGGCAATAGGAACATTATTGCGGGTAAAATCTATAGTTTCTTCCCGATCTCTTTCCCCATCTATCAGATGTTTGATTTTGGTTTATCTGATTCATTGAATTATTATATAACAGACCGATACCTTTTTGCTCCAAATGTAAAATTGAAATACCGCTATTTTGTCTCAGATTCAGTCACTAATTATACCGAGACAAAAATCGGAACCGCTGTTAGAATTCCACTGCCTTATTTCTTCTTCGCGCCTTACGGCGCCGTGGGGATGCGGCACTTCAAGCAAGATGCATTATTATCATATTCATTGCTTATTGATTTCTTTTTTCCATTGACCGGCGATTTTTCGTTAGGTACCTATGTGAAATATGACCGCATTGGAGAATCAAATGATTCCTCCATCATAACTTTAGAATACGCTGATGACCCATTCTTTGAGTATGAAAACCTTCATCAAGCAAAAGAAATACAGATTGCCCTGCATCGTCTGTTTAAAAATTCAAAGATTTCAGGTTTTTTTCTAATATATCAGAAGTATTTCTTTCCAGTATATAATCAAACAAGGGCTGATAATGGATTTATCATAAATGTCAATTACACAAAAATAATCAGCAGAGACCTCGCATTATCTGCAGAGTTTGAATCACTTAACAATCATTCTTCGGTTGATGATTTTGATTATATCAAGAATAGTGTCTTGCTGAACATCAGGTTGACATTCTGATTTGAACGGTATATAATTCATTTGTGAAAAAAAATTTGTTTATTTTATTTATTCTAATCATCGCTGGTGGTGCCGGTTTTTTTTCTGTTCATTTGAATAGCTATTATTTAACAGAGACCTTTAGGCAATCATCAGAAAATACCTTTTATCTTCTCTCGGTTCTTGTAGAACATTATTTATATGAATCAAAAAATACTCAGAAAGAACAGATAAGCACTATCAAAATAAATGAAATCTTTGATAACATAGTTCAGTCTTCAGACCTTTTGTATTTTGCTGTCCTTGATGAAGATAAAAAGCCCGTAATCTTCAGCACCTTATATGATGAATATCTGCCTATACGGGGTGAGGGGAGATATGTGATAAAGACACCTGCCGGCAATATATTCCAGATTGAGCGAAAATTTTCTGATAAATATTTCATCGCTGGTTTTACTTTAAAGTTCCTTGAGAAAACCCGATTTACAAATAACATTCTTATCATTTCTATTATTGGAATTTTTGCAGTTTGCATTTTGATTCTTTTTTTAACTGTATTGAAGTTTGAAAAATATAAAACAACAAAAGAGGAAGAGGTTGCCAATCTAAGGGAAATAAATGCACTTGCGACAGGATTCAGCCATGAATTTAGAAATTCGCTCCACACATTGTCTCTGCTTACGCGCGAACTTACTGGGGATGAAGCGAGAATTTTGAGAAATGAAGTAGAAAGAATGAATTCAATTATGGATTCTTTGAAAATGTTGAGCAGAACTGAGATAAAAATGGAAAAAATAGAGGTCAAGAATTTATTGGGTGAGGTGCTTTCTATTTGTAAAGGAATAATGCCCGAAGGTGTCAGTATTAGACAGAATATAAGTTCAAATCTTAAAATCACCGGAGATAAAATGCTTCTGACCACAGCCATGGTTAATTTGATCAGAAATAGCATAGAGGCAAAGGCGAAGAATATAGATATAAACAGTAATAAGAAAGGGCATAAAATTTTTGTAGAAGTAATTGACGATGGTGTAGGAATAGATAAAAAAGAGATTACCCATATATTTGAGCCCTTCTATTCAAAGAAAGGTCAGACCGGCTTGGGATTATATCTGGTCAAAAAGATAATCATTGCCCATAGTGGTAGCATAGAAGCCTTTTCAAAAAATGGAACAAAATTTGTAATATCTCTCAAGGAAGGTAAAAAATGAAGATATTATTGATTGAGGATGAAGAGGCTCAGCGTATTCTTCTGAAAAGAATCCTTGAGAAAGAAGGATATACAGTGAATGAAGCAGGTGATGGGAAGACAGGTATTGAATTATTTACCAACGAAGACTTTGATACCATACTCCTTGACCACAGGCTTCCTGATATTACGGGTCTTGATTTAATTGAAAAATTCAAGGGCATAAACCCCGCGGTCCCTGTAATAATGATAACTGCCTATGCCAATGTCCGGGATGCGGTAAAGGCAATAAAACAGGGGGCATTCCATTACCTCAACAAACCGGTTGACCCTGATGAATTAATTGTAACAATACAGAAGGCGATAGAAACGCTCAATCTGCGCAGGGAGAATGAAGAATTGAAAAGACAATTAAGGATAAAATATCAATCCGACAAGATTATTTACAAATCAGAGAAGATGGAAAAGATGATGTCCATCGTTTATCGCGCAGCACAGAGTGATGCGAGTGTTCTGGTCACCGGAGAGAGCGGGACTGGCAAAGAACTTGTAGCCGGTGCAATCCACAATCTATCAAAAAGAAAAGATAAGAATTTTGTCATTACCCATCTTTCTGCACTACCAGAAACATTGATTGAATCTGAGTTATTCGGTTATGAAAGGGGTGCATTTACAGGTGCAGATAAGAGAAGAATTGGGAAATTTGAGTTTGCATCAGGTGGTACACTCTTTCTTGACGAGATTGGTGAACTCCCACCAACCACACAGGTAAAACTACTCCGTGTGCTACAGGAAAAAAAGATTACCCGGCTTGGCTCAAATGAAGAGATAACAGTTGATATAAGAATAATCTGTGCTACAAATAAAGATATTGAAGAAGAAGTCAAAAATGGAAGATTTCGCGACGACCTTTATTATCGGCTCAATGTGATAAGAATACATGTTCCTCCTTTACGAGAACGCAAAGATGATATTCCCATACTTGTTGACAATTTCATAGAAATTTATTCCCGGCGAGAGAATAAAAAGATTGCAGGAATAACTGATGACGCAATGAAAATAATCACAAAATACACTTTTCCTGGTAATGTCCGTGAACTTGAAAATGTTATTGAACGGGCAGTTGTTTTTGCAAGGGGTGATGTGATTACCAGTGCTGACCTACCAGAATATCTGATGGTGCCCAAAGTATACAACTATAGTGGGGGTAAATTGAATGAAACAGTTGCAAGAATCGAAAAAGAGATGATTGAGTCTGCTTTAATTAAGCATAGTTACAATCAAACAAAGGCAGCTGAATCACTGGGAATTTCTGAGCGGGCTTTGAGGTATAAAATGCAAAAGTATAAAATAAAGTGATAAGAAATATGAAACCAAAAAGTATAATTCTTTTGTCCGGTGGGTTAGATTCAACTGTAAGTGCTACGATAGCGGTTAAAAATACAAAGCCATTATTTGCATTGACCATTGATTATGGACAGCGTGCCAGAAAAATGGAAATATATGCATCAAAAAAAATATGCCACGCTTTGAAAATCAAACACCGGGTCATAAAACTACCGTTCTTCAAAGAGTTTAAGGAATGCCATTTAATTACCAATTACAAATTACCAACTACTATCAATAGCATCTGGGTTCCAAATCGCAATGCCTTATTTATCAATGTCGCAGGCTGTTTTGCAGAATATTACAAGGCAGATTTGATTGTGACAGGATTTAATCTTGAAGAGGCGAGTGAATTTCCAGATAATACAAAAGATTTCATAAATGCGATAAATAAGACACTTCAATTCAGCACACTAAAGAAAATAAAGGTTGTAAGTTATGTAGCAAATTATACCAAAAAAGAAATATATAAACTTGGCTTGAAATATAAAGCCCCTTTAGAATATGTCTATTCCTGTTATCTGGGTGGTAGAAAGATGTGTGGGATATGCCCTTCGTGCAAAAAATTATTTGATGCAATAAAATAAAATCCTTAAGATTTTGTTACTCAGTATCCTTTTTCCACTTACGAATTTACGGTTATTGTTGAAATTTTTTCGTTTGTTTATTATGCTCTTCAAATCTTTGCTAAATTTCTGTAAGATTTAAATTTATATCATCACCCATTTTTCAGCAAATATTCGCAGCAATACTGCCTCTCTGTCTTTTTCAAGTATAATATTTCTGCAACTTTCTGAGGTATATTTAAGTTTGTTATCGGTAAGAGAAAATGCTGCTTTTGTGTCCATTATTAATATCGCTGACGGGAATCTACCTGGTGCTCAATTCCTGTAACTCAGTTACTGTGCGAAAACTAAATAATTGTGAACAAAATAATACATCAGTAAAATGAAATTGTTGACAGGAATTGATTTATGTATATAATACCCTATGGATGCGGGGAGGTTTAGAGAAGTTTATGAAACAATGCAGAAAAATATTGAAGAAATCAAAACAATAACCGAAAAACTCAATAGATATAGCCCTGAAGACCAGATTAAATTGTGCGAAAAGATGAAATACCTATTTTATGGATTAGCAAAAACCCTTGTAGACATTGGTAATAAGATAATCGTTGAAAATGACTATCGCCAGCCATTAAATAATGCAGATGTATTCATCAGTCTTGCCGAGCATGATATAATTAATTCTAATCTTGTCCCGGGAATCAAAAAAGCAGTTCTTGTTATACCTAAGGTTATGCAAATCAATAAAGATGATGTTGTTGCCCTTGTTAAAGAAAGTATGGAATCTATCTGTAAATGTCTTGATTCATTTGCGGTATATTACGACCTCAAGGGGAAAGGTATATAATAATATGAAAACTTTTTACGCCTTTGTTGTATTTATTTTTGGTTCAGCGATTGGAAGTTTTTTAAATGTTTTGATTTACAGAATGCCTAGGAATCTTTCTATCCTAACACCAGGCTCATTCTGTCCGCATTGCAAAAAATCAATAAAATGGTCTGAAAACATTCCGATATTGAGTTTTATATTTCTGGGCGGCAAATGCAGTCAGTGCAAAAATCCGATTTCTATTCAATATCCATTGGTTGAGTTGTTAGCTGCACTGCTTTTACTCTGGGCATTCGTACAATTTTCTTTTAGAATGAACTTCTTTTTTATTGCAATATTTTTTATAATTCTGATTGTAATTTCTGGTATTGATTTTACACACCAAGTCATTCCTGATATTTTTTCAATTTCCGGGATATTTATTGGATTGATTTATCAGTTGCTGAATCACAATTTTTTACCAGGTTTGGTCGGGGCATTGTTCGGTGGTGGTATTATTTTCCTGATAAGGGTTCTCGGTGGCTGGGTTTATAAAAAAGAGGTAATGGGATTGGGTGATGTATATCTGGTTGCACTAATTGGTGCATTTATTGGTTTTCCAATGATAATTCCTGCAATATTTATTGCTGCATTGATTGGCACAATCTTCGGTATAATTTATCTCACTGTCACGCATCAAAGCAAAGATAATCCCATACCGTTTGGTCCGTTTTTAAGTGCTGGTGGAATAATTGTAGTAATATTTTACAATCTAATAATAGAGTTTTTACGGACTCTGGGTATTCACTTTTGATTAATCTTTTTTGACTTGAGCAATTTCTCAAATGGATAGGTATTTACAACATCGGTTTTTTCAAGCCAGCCCCTTCTACAGGTTGCAACTCCGAATTTCATCCAGTTTAGTTCTTCTACACTGTGAGCATCCGTGCCGATGCTGACCTTTACACCAAGTTCTTTACACCTTTTCAAATTTACATCATTTAAGTCAAGGCGGTCAGGATAGGCATTACATTCTAAAAATGTTTTCGTCTCGGCTGCCTTTTGAATTACTTTTTCAATATCAACCGCATATCCTTCGCGTTTAGAAATAAGTCTACCGGTTGGATGCCCAATTATGTCAACATACGGATTTTCCATTGCAGAACATATCCGTTCGGTAACATTTTTTGAAAATCCTTGATGGATTGATGCTACAACCATATCAAGTTCCTTTAAAATTTTGTCAGGGTAATCAAGTTTTCCATTCGGTAGTATATCAACTTCAATACCTTTGAGAATTCTGAAGTTTTTGAATTTTTTATTGAGTGAATCAATTTCTTCCCATTGTTTGTATAATCTTTCAATCTCAAGTCCATGGGCGTATTTTGCCGAACGAGAATGGTCAGTGATGAGGATATATTCATATCCCATTTTCTGTGCAGCCAGTGCGAGCTCTTCAATCGTTGCAGACGAATCAGAATAATTAGAATGCATCTGAAAGTCGCCTTTTATGTCAGAAAGCTCTATGAGTTTGGGCAATTTGTTCATCAATGCGAGTTCTACTTCGCCCCGGTCTTCGCGCAATTCTGGTGGAATCCATTGCAAATCAAGTTTCTTATACACCTCTTCTTCATTTTCTCCAGCAATTGCCTTTTCTTCTTCAAAAAGTCCATATTCATTCAGTTTCCATTTTTTACTGGCTGCAATACTGCGTAATTTCACATTATGTGCTTTTGAGCCAGTAAAATACTGTAATGCTGCACCATAAGATTTTTTATCAACAATTCTTATGTCAACTTGAATTCCATTTTGCACCAGGATTGAACTTTTTGTCTCACCTGCAGAGATAATCCGTTCTGCATCTGGATATTTTGTAAATACCTCAACAATCTTTTTATGGTCTTTACCCGTAACAAGAATATCAATATCACCGATAGTTTCTTTCCATCTTCGTAAAGATCCAGCCGGTGAGATCTGCAATATCGGTGCATTCTTTTTGAGATATTCAACCACATTTGAAGCAATTGATTCAGCTACTGCAATGGAAAGACGCTCATGGCTCCGTTCGTACAATTCAATACCCTTTTTGATATTTTCTACCTTCTTTTCTCCCATCTGGGGTAATTTTGCAAGACTACCATTTTCAATCACTCTTTTTAAATCTACCAGGTTTTTTACACCAAGGTGTTTGTTTGCCAGCGCAAGGGTCTTTGGTCCGATATTCTGAATATTAAGTAATTCAAGGAGCGACGGAGGAATTCCCTTTGTTGCCTCAATATATTTCTGCATCTTGCCAGTCTTTAAATACTCTTCTATCTTCTTAGCCATTCCCTCGCCAATCCCTGGTAGGTTTTTCAATCTATCAGATTGCGCAAGTTCTTCAACATCCTCTATTAATTCTTCAAGTACCCTCGCTGCCTTGCGATATGCGACAACTCTGAATACATTCTCGCCTTTATACTCAAGTGCATCAGCAATCTGGTTGAAAATTTGAGCAATTTCTCTGTTCTTTTTCATTAAAAAATTATAACCAAAGCAAATGCCCTGTCAATACCAGCGCCTTACTGAATGCGATTATAAATGTCCTTCCGCAGGGCAAACTGCCATTCTTTCTCGCGGTCTGCAATCACAGTTTTTAAAACCTTGAAATGATTAATTTTTTTGTTATAATTAAAAAATGGTTGATGGTGCAGTTAAAATTTTAAAGGATGCAAAAAGGTTATTTGTGCTTACCGGAGCAGGGATTTCTGCTGAGAGTGGAATACCGACATTTCGTGGCAAGGATGGTCTGTGGAAGAATTATTCAGCAACTGATTTAGCAACGCCTGAGGCATTTGAAAGGAATCCAGCGCTGGTCTGGGAGTGGTACCAATGGCGACAGGATATTATTTCAAGGGTTGAACCCAATCCAGCACATTATGCAGTTGTAGAATTGGAAAGATATTTTGAAAAATTTTTGCTTTTGACTCAAAATGTTGATAATCTTCACCAGCGTGCGGGTTCAAAGAATGTGTTAGAATTGCACGGCAATATTTTCAGGACAAGATGTCTCAAATGCGGAAAGATTGATAAGATTGAAAATGCAAGGATTGAAAAGATGCCATATTGTAAGTGTGGTGGTCTATTAAGGCCGGATGTCGTCTGGTTTGGTGAGGCTATTCCACAGGATGTATGGCAGGAATCAATGAGGTTTTTGATATCAGCAGATGTAGCAATTATCTGCGGAACATCGGGTGTTGTCTGGCCTGCAGCACGAATTCCTGAAATTGCGAAGAACTACGGAGTCAAAACAATTGAAATAAATATTGAATCCACACCAATAACATCGGTTGTGGATATAAGTATTATTGCAACAGCAGGAAGCGTTTTACCGGAAATAGCAAAAAAATTGATACTTGACTAAGGCTAAAATATCATTATAATTGAAAAACTATGGGTCATTAGCTCAGGTGGCAGAGCATCGGATTTTTAATCCGGTGGCCGCAGGTTCGAATCCTGCATGACCCACTCTATTTATGAGAAAATTCCAAGCTTCAATCCGCCAAGCAGTGTGTCGGATAAAATCCCAAATAATTTTTAAAATCCAAAATATCAATGTCCGAATAAGAAAACATAACTTTCAAAACCTATTTTTTTATCATTTGACATTTGGTATTGGGCTTTTAAATCTATTAAATTTAGCTTATCCATCAGAAACCGATATCCAAATAACTACTGTTCACTTTTTCTATTCTCCTAATTGTGGTCATTGTATGGATATTTTGCTTGATGACATCCCACGATTGCAAACTAAATATGATTTTAAGTTGAGAAAATACGACCTGAATAATCTTGATAATTACAGATTACTGGAACAATGGGAAAAAGAAAAGAATATCAAAAATATTGGCGAGGATTTACCCGTAGTATTTATTGGTGATTCGGCATTTTATGGTCCAGAAGAGGTTAGAAAAAAATTGGAAACAGTGCTTAAAAAATATGCGGGTATTAAAAAGCCAATCATAATAAAAGATACCGTAGCGATAAAATCTGATACCACAGAGGTTAAAACTGAACATATCCACTTGTATTATTTTTATCGACCATCCTGTCCTCAATGTAATCGTGTTGAGGCTTTATTAAATGGCCTTGCAAAGAAATATCTAAATCTCTTTATTTATCGTTACAATATTTTTGAAAATACAAACAAAATTTTTTATGAAGGGCTCGCTGATTTGCACAAAATTCCTGAAAAAAAGAGATTGATTGTCCCAGCAGTATTCATAGGTGAGGATTATATCATAAAAGACATTGCCGCGGAGAGATTAGAGAATTTGATACAAAAATATTCAACGGGCAGTCCAATGCTTGATACTCTAAAATTAACTACCGCCGGAGAAAAAATCATTCAAAGATTTTCAAAATTCTCAATAATTGGGGTGATAATTGCAGGTCTTATAGATGGTGTGAATCCCTGTGCCTTTGCAACCATTATTTTCTTTGTGAGTTACTTGTTATTTATGGGACGTCAGAGAAGAACGATTATTGTTATGTCTGTCTCTTTTATAATTGCAGTATTTTTATGTTATCTCGCCATTGGACTTGGTGCTTATGTTTTATTAAATGCCATTGCTGCAATAAAGATTATTGGAAAGATAATATTCTTATCATTTGGAATTTTTGCAATAATCCTTGGTATATTGAGTCTTTATGACTATTTTGTTGCCCGTGCAGGGGATACGAATAAGATGATTCTACAATTACCATTGATAATCAAGCAAAAAATTCACAAAGAGATAAAAGAAAAGACCAGCGTGGGTAGTATAATAGTCAGTTCATTTATTGCTGGAATTCTAATTTCATTTCTTGAATTCGGCTGTACCGGTCAGGTCTACCTGCCAACGATTACATTTGTCGTCTCAAAGGGTAATTTAGGAATAAAACCTGCCTTTATTTTGATTATTTATAATATTATGTTCGTACTTCCTTTAATTACTATTGCTATTTTTGCTAATATATTTTCGCGTGATAGTGTTGCAAATACTTTATCAAAAAAGATTCCGCTCATTAAACTCCTTACCGCTTTGCTTTTTTTTGGACTGGGGATTTTGTTGATTTTTTCATGAAGACCTTTAGAATTGTGATAATTATAATTGTTATAGTTTTTGTTATATTTTTTACTATAAAAATATGGCCAAATGAAAAAAAGAATTTAATAAGAGATATAAACAATTTTAAAAATGCGGTGGAAAAAGAAGATATAAAGACAGCTCTCAATTACATTGATAAAGACTATTTTGATAAACACCATCTTGATTTTAAAGGTTTAAATTCAACGATAAATGAATTTTTTGGTGCTGCTGATTCAATCAACATTATGATGTCGGGGTTGAAGGTCTGGATTGATTCAATTTCTAATAAGACTATTTATGCCCATTGCAGTCTTGGATTGAGGGTGATTGCAAAATATGAAAATGAAAAAGTCTTGGTCTTTGGTGGTGTGATACAACCCACATCAGTAAAGGGGTATTTTCGGAAACAGAGAGAGAATTACAAAATATATTCAGCGGATTATTGATATGAAAAATTGGATAAAAGAAATAATTGCAGAGATAAACAAATTTGATTTAGAGGTTTTGGTCATTATTTGTTATTCTACCTTTGTTCTTCTGTTTTCATTATTTCTCAAGCGAACAAAGATTTTCTTTCCCAATGAGTCGTTTTTTGAAAAAATGATTGTGCTTGGCATAATTTATGGAATTTCACCAATAATTCCAATGATTCTTTTCAAAAATAGACCACAGGATTATGGATTAAGAATTGGGGATTTCAGAGTCTGGGTTAAGGATATTTTGATAATTCTTTGTATAATGATTCCTGTGCTTCTCATTTCCTTTACTTTTACAAATTTTAAAACAGTGTATCCGCTTTCCCATACTGCCCGAAGAGGATTAAATAATCTTTTAGTCTATGAATTTGTTCACCTGTGCTATATGTTTGGCTGGGAATTTTTCTTTCGTGGTTTTATGCTCTTTGGTTTATCAAGAAAGGTTGACCATAGATTGGCGATATTAATCCAGACTATTCCCTTTGCCCTGATGCATTATCGTAAACCCCCATTGGAAGCTTATGGCTCAATCATTGCTGGAATTTTCTTGGGTATAATTGCCATTCGTGGTAAAAGTTTTCTCCCCTGTGCTATACTGCATTTTTCTATAGCATTGTTAGGCGATGTGTTAGGTTTGTTATTCTAAAAAAGATGGATAAAAATTAGCGAAGA
>CAZLGA010000048.1:0-18255 GCA_964559225.1 uncultured bacterium
TTATGTCCGAGACAAAATGAACACAGATGGTGCCTTAGATAAAGTAATCAAAGATAAAGCGTTAAGACCTACTGAAGATATGCTTAAAAAAGACGCGTGGGACGAGAGAATAGGCGGATGGGTTAATCTTTTTAGGTGGTGTGTTCAAAATAAAAAGTTGACGATTGGTTTTCCTGTTATTACTAAAGACAAAAAAGTTCAAGATCTTCAGAGAGTAGATGATGAAACCCATATAATTCCTTTCAAATATATGGGCATTGAGGAGAAGTATGAAGACATCTATCCAGATAATAGAATAATCCATCGAAAATATTTTGAAATTGAGAACCCAGAAGAGATTTTAGATAGCCTTGGAAACTATAGGACATTTGTTAGAAAGTTGCCCATTTATAAAAATACCTTAACACTCGGATACAATAAATTAGAATCTATTTTGAACGAGAAATCTGCTATTTCTAAAGTTGATCATAAAATAGAGACAAATCAAGCAATTATTTCTATTTTGCCATTCTGGAGCGATGTTGTTGGAAAAATATCGGAATATCAAGAAAGAGGAAAATTGCTTTTTGAATTCGTTGTTAATTATTTAATAAATCATGATGGAAGTTGGAAGGAAAAAGCCTCAGTGAATTGTTCCTGTAAAGACAAATCTCACGAAATAATACCTGCACATTGGTTAGCGAGTTTAAAATCAGATGTTTGGGTGCCATATAAGACAGTAGAGAACAATGAAGAAAAAATTGTGAGGCGGGAAGCCGGAAAAGATAGTATTGAAAATTTATTTACCCCGGAAGAAATTAAAGAACTGATAAAAAGCAATCCAGATAATATTACAACGTTATTACCACATTTTGGTTTTGACGAATTGGATTTAAAAATAACACTCCACAGCATTGAGAAAGACAAACCTGAACAAAACATAAGAGAAGAGCTATCTAAATTAGTGGGATTAACTGATGTGCTTGAATATGTGCCAAATCTTCCAGATATAGCTGCTCGTAATCCCGACGCATTTAAAGAAGCAATGGAAAAGTTAAGAGAAAGTTTGGAAAGTGAAGCCACTAAAGATGAAAATAAAAGAATAGGAGAGAATGTTGAGAAAATAATTGCAAAAATACTTCGGGATAAGGGTTTTACTGTTAAACCTATTTACAGAGGTGGAGATTTGGAGATATGGCCAGAAGAGGAGGGTTGGGATGGTGGGTTGATTGAAATAGAATCTTATCTTTTAGAAGTGAAGTTTACTTCCGGTGGTCGTGTTCATCTGAGTAAACCGCAGTCTGAAATGGCGCGGAGTAAGGAGGGAAATTACCTAATTTTAATTGTTGAGAATGTAGGTAACTTAAGGAAACGTTTGAAAGAAATGGACGAAAACTCAATCTCAGATGACATAATAACTGATGTAGAAAAAAATTCAAAAGTAGTAGAAGATATTTATACGAAGTTGGGAGCCTTTCCAAGCCCTGACGAAATTGAACCAGACATTCATGGTTATTGGGTTAAAAGGAAATTGTGGAAGGATAAAAATGATGTCATCAAATGGCTTAAACAAGAGTTTGGCGACAGCGTATAACAGGCGGGTATCTGGCTTCGTGCCTTCGGCACTCCGCCCAAATTCCTCGCTACGCTCGGAACTTCAGATACGCTCAGCCGTTATATGACATTCCGAACCCCGCTAAAAGGGAAAATTTAAAAAGCCGAATAATTTAACTATGAAGGTGAAAAATATGAATACAACACAACCACAAGGACCATTTTGCCAAAGTTGTGCTATGCCACTGCAAAGACCAAAGGATTTTGGCACTAATGCCGATGGCAGCCAAAATCGGGAATATTGCCATTATTGTTTTCAAAATGGCAAATTTACCGAACCGAATATCACCATGGAGCAAATGATTGAAAAGTGCGCTAGCATAATGACACAAATGAAAATTCCTGAAGCACAAATTGAGCAAACAAAAACCTTTATCCCAATGCTTAAAAGGTGGAAGAAATAATATGGGCAAAATCGAAGAGATTTTGCATTCAAATCTGAAACCCAAAGAGAAACAGACAAAGTTGGTTGAAACTGTGGCGTAAAGAATGTTTATCTCAAAGCTTTAAAAGTCATTGAGAAATGAATGGATGCCCCTGGGCTGACTTTCTCCGCGCTGTCGCTCGTCGAACCACGTTGCACTCTCGCCTGTCGGCTCGGAGCACATAACAGCGGATAAACGGTTCGGCTCTTGCAGAGCCTCGACCCAAATTACCTTTGGCAACTTCATTTATCCGCAAACCGTTATACGTAACTTTGTGAACACATCTTTGTCTCATTGATACATATGAGAATTTCCCTATAATAAAAATATGGAGAATTTAGAGGACATTAAAAAATCACTATCAAGACATAAAAAAAGATTGAGAGAAAAATATAAAGTCAAAAAAACTGGAATGGGATATTTTCTGGTCAGTGATTAAGGATAAACTTCCATCTTTTGAGGAGACAGTAGAAGGGATATTATCAAAAAAGAAAACATTTTGATTCTGTTTTATAATTGATATTAGATTACCGATAGCTAATATCCTTTCACAAAGGTATCTTAAATTTAGAGGCAATGTGAATGCTTGTTAATATCCATGTCATCCCCAATGCGAAGAAAAGGGAAGTGATATCTTTGGGCAAGGATAGATATAAAATAAAATTAACCTCAGTACCGGAAAAGGGCAAGGCAAATAAGGAACTGATTGAGGTTTTGGCAGAATATTTTAATACAAAAAAATCCCGCATAAAAATTATTGCAGGTGAATTTACAAGAGAAAAACTGGTTGAGATAATTTCTGCTTAATGAATTCCCTAAAAAATTTAATCGCAAGTAAATCAGCATTTTTGTTTGATTTATTTCATACCCTTACTTCTATAGAACAGACTTCTCCAGATATGCACAGAGCACCAGATATTCTTGGCATAGATAGAAAAAAATGGACTGAACAATTGCTGAATAATTCGATGGAGCGTCTGACCGGAAAGATTAAAGACCCTTACACAATAATTGAAAGATTGGCACATTCTGTTAATCCCCATATACCTGATGAGTTAATAAGAAAAGCCACCGAAAGAAGGATTGAGTTATTTAGAAAGGCGATTATTGAAATGCCAAAGAGTTCTATTGATACAATAATTTATTTAAAAAATAAAAATTTGAAGATAGCCTTAATCAGCAATGCCGACGCGCTTGAAAGCAAAGCATGGGATTCTTCACCCATTGCAAAATATTTTGATGTTGTAGTGTTCTCCTGCGATGTTGGTTATGTCAAACCAGAAAGAGAAATCTATGAAATTGCGTTGAAAGGTTTGAACGAAGTTGGTTCCAATTGTGTATTTGTTGGTGATGGTGGTTCAAATGAATTTTATGGCGCAAAGACTATGGGTATGACGACAATTATGGTAAAAGGAACTGTTGAGAGGCTCTGGCCCGAAAAATTAACTTCTCGAATGGAATATGCAGATTACATCATTAATGATATCAGCGAATTGGTGATTTGAGAAAAGAGCAGGTGCAACGGATTAGAGACAAAAAGATTGATTGTTGTTATCATTTTATCTCAAATATGTTTGAATATCTGATAAAAAAGTCTAAAGGATATTTGATGGGCATGTTTAATGATCAATGCGCATCAATTGGTATGGTGGCTAAGTATTACTTTAATAAAAATTGAAAATTATATGAAATTCTGATTGTTATTATTTAAATAGATTTTTCTGCAAAAGTCAGATTTTTCTTGACTTTTTTCTTTTGTTGGGTAAAATTATCGGTAAAAAGATAGGATCCTTATGGCCTATATCATAAAAATAGACGATAAAGAATTCAAAGGTGATATAAAGAAGGAAGAAAACTTATTTTATATTATGATTGATGGTAAAGAAGTAAAGGCAGAAATTGCAGATATCGATAAAGATGTTTTGACGATTCTTGTTGAAAACAAACTTTATCAGATTAACCTTGATGGTGAGAATCAGTTGACCGTAAATGGTGAATCATATTCATTTGAAATTATGGATGAGCAGGTTGCCAAGATATTGAAATCTGCACACGATGCAGGTGTAAAGAAAGAAATCACTGTTACCGCACCTATGCCAGGATTGGTTATAGAGGTGGAGGTGAAAGAAGGGGATAGTGTCAAAAAAGGTCAGGGTTTGTTGATAATTGAGGCGATGAAGATGCAGAATGAGATAAAATCCCCACGCGATGGGATTGTGAAGAAGTTTATGGTTCAAAAAGGTAAGCCAGTAAATAGCAAAGATATTCTGGTGGTAATTGAATCAGTATAGGGATAAAAAGTGTCCAGAGGAGATTTAATGGCTAATCAAAAATTGGGGTTATCGGCTGGCTATGTGCTATGGTGACTATCATTTGACATTTATCAGAAGATATGAATAATTAGCTACCAACACATGCTATTCACTCCCGAAGATATTAAGGATTTAGATTATAACCGTGATTTGAATAATCCGGGTGAATATCCATTTACCCGTGGCATATATCCCACAATGTATTCAGGTAGATTATGGACCATGCGTCAGTATGCAGGTTTTGGGACGGCTGAAGAATCAAACAAGCGATACCATTATTTGTTAAAACAGGGGCAGACCGGACTGTCTGTGGCATTTGATTTGCCCACCCAGATGGGATATGATTCAACCGACCCAATGGCTTCAGGCGAAGTCGGAAAGACTGGTGTTGCAATTGATACCCTTGCGGATATGGAAATATTATTCAAAGGCATTCCCCTTGATAAAGTGAGCACCTCAATGACGATAAATGCTACTGCTTCAATCATCCTTTGTATGTATATTGCAGTCGCTGAAAAACAGGGGGTTTTACCTGCGGTTCTTGAAGGAACAGTTCAGAACGATATATTAAAAGAATATATTGCACGGGGGACCTATATCTTTCCACCTGAGCCTTCAATGAAACTTACAATTGATTTGATTGAATACTGTAGCAAAAATCTACCCAAATGGAATACGATATCAATCTCTGGTTATCATATTCGGGAGGCAGGTTCAACCGCTGCCCAGGAGATTGCATTCACATTTTCCAATGGTATTGCCTATGTCAATGCTGCTATTAAAAGAGGAATGGAGGTAGATTCATTTGCACCAAGGTTGTCTTTCTTCTTTAACTGCCACAACAATTTTCTTGAAGAGGTTGCGAAGTTTCGTGCGGCGCGCAGACTCTGGGCAAGGATAATGAAAGAGAGATTTGGTGCGAAAAATCCAAAATCATGGATGTTGAGGTTCCATACCCAAACTGGAGGTTCAACCCTTACTGCCCAGGAACCATTGACTAATGCGATAAGGGTTTCATATCAGGCACTCGCCGCAGTATTTGGTGGAACACAGTCATTACACACCAATTCTTATGATGAAGCATTGGGATTGCCGACTGAAGAGTCAGTAAAATTAGCATTAAGAACTCAGCAGGTGATTGGATATGAAACAGGCATCCCCGAAATAATTGACCCCTTTGGTGGTTCATTTGCAATTGAGTTTATGACTAACAAAATAGAAAAAGAAGCAATTGAGTATTTAGAAAAAATAGAAGATTTGGGTGGTGCAATAATGGCAATTGAACAGGGATATTTTCAAAAAGAAATTCACAAGAGCGCCTATGAATACCAAAAAAAGATTGAGAATGGTGAGATCAATATCCTTGGTGTCAATAAATTTAAGAGCGAAGAAAAGACGAAACCAAAGATACTAAAGGTTAATCCAAAGGTTGTTCAAAAGCAAATCAAGAGTTTAAAAAACATATTGAAAGAACGGGATAATAAAAAAGTAGAAAAAACATTAAATCGCCTTAAATCTGCTGCAGAAAAAGAAGAGAATCTCATGCCATTTATCCTTGATTGTGTCAAAGTTTATGCTACGGTTGGAGAGATAATTGCTGAGTTGAAAGAAATCTATGGTGAATACAAAGAACAGAAGATAATATGAATACTAAATCGCGTTGCTCTTAGAAATCGCAGGAACACTATGCTTAACATGGAAAAGAAAGATCGTAGAGGATTGCTCCAGACTTTTTGATGGAGGCTGATTAATGAATTCCATCATTTTAGGGTTTGGTGCGATAATTGTTTTTATAATTGCCTACAGATTTTATGGCAGGATTCTTGAAAGATTATTTGATATGAATCCGGAAAACAAAACGCCTGCCCATTATAAGTATGATGGAATTGATTATGTGCCGGCAAAGAACTGGACAGTTTTGTTTGGACACCATTTCTCTTCTATTGCGGGCGCAGGTCCGATTTTAGGACCGGTCATAGCCTGTGCAGTCTGGGGCTGGGGTCCGGCAATCCTGTGGATTATATTAGGTTCTATATTTGTTGGTGGTGTACATGATTTTTCCAGTTTAATGGTTTCATTGCGTAATGATGGAAGGTCGATCGGAGATACCACTGCAGCCACCTTGGGAATAAGGGCGAAGATAATTTTTTCTTTATTTGTCTGGCTTTCATTGATACTTGTTATAGCGGTCTTTGCTGCCTCTGCAGCCAAAACTCTTGAAACAACTCCAGAAATTGTCATACCAACATTCGGTATTGTTCCGACCGCAATTCTGATTGGTCTTATGCTATATCGTTGGCGCATTAATACGCTCTTATCAACGACAATCGGTGTGGTGATATTATTCGGTTTAATTGTTCTGGGCTGGTATGCACCAATAAAATGGACTTATCAGGGATGGCTTTTTACGCTGTTGATTGCCTATGCCTATACCGCCTCAATTTTACCCGTAAATATTATCCTTCAACCAAGAGATTATCTCTCTTTCTTTGTTTTATTCTTTGGTTTAATCGTTGGCTATCTGGGTGTAATAATAACCCATCCGAATGTTAATACGCCTGCTTTTGTAAATTTTACTGGTAAAGAAGGTTATCTTTTTCCAATGATGTTCGTAACGATTGCCTGTGGAGCAATTTCCGGGTTCCATTCGCTGGTCGCCAGTGGGACTACTTCAAAGCAGTTGAATAACGAAAGGGATGCAAAAAGAATTGGTTATGGTGCAATGCTCACTGAAGGAGTTTTGAGCACCCTGGCAATAATTGCAGTATGTGCAGGATTATATTGGTATGGTGGTAAAGAAGGTTTTGTCTATCCAGAGCTGGTAAAAGGTGGAAACTGGATAGGGGCGTTTGGCAAAGGCTATGGTCAAATAACAAAACCGATACTTGGTGTTTTTGGACTGTTCATTGGCATTACAATGCTTAAAACCTTTATCGTAACAACCCTTGATACTGCAACAAGAATCACTCGTTATATTGGGACTGAACTGTTCGGTGAAAAGTTTGGTATTGGATTTATGAAAAATATGTATATCAACAGTGCAATCGTGATTGGTCTGGCAACCTACCTTGCGATTGGACCCTGGCAGAATATCTGGCCGGTTTTTGGTGCTTCAAATCAACTCGTTGCGGCATTGACATTATTAGTTGTGACCGCCTGGCTATTGAGTAAGAAAAAGTCTAATCTTTACACGCTTATTCCAGCGATATTCATGCTTCTGGTCACGATTACTGCGCTGATTCTTCAGGCAATTAAATTCTTTTCTACCCAGAAAATAATGCTCGGGACTATCTCAATCATTTTGTTAATTCTTGCGGGTTTCATGATTGAAGAGACAATAAGGAATATACCTAAATTAAAAATGCGTTAATGGGTCTTTTCTTTTGTGTATCTTCCAGATTTATCTAAAAGACTGTATTTTCGTCCATCTGAAGATGGACGCTAAGACTGTCTGGTTTTTCTGGTTTGTTTAGTCTGTTTAGTCTTTTTAGTTTATGTGGTCTATTAAACCATTTAATCAATTCTTAATTTGGGATTTGGAATATAACAAAAAGGGGGTTGAATGAATTTTGGAATTCCAAAGGAATTACCGCCGTTCAAGGAAATCCCTGAATATCGGGTTGGCTTTTCACCAATGGCGGTTAAAGAATTGCTCCTTTATGGTGGAAAAGTATATGTTGAATCGGGCGCTGGTGAAGGCGCTGGATTTACTGATGAAGATTATATAAAGGCAGGCGCAGATGTTGTTTATTCAAAAGAAGAAGCATATCGCAGGGCAGATATAGTATTAAAAGTCAGACGTCCCCAACAGGAAGAATACTCATTAATAAAAGAAGGACTGATTATAATGGGATTCATACATCTTGTAACCGCTCCTAAAGAATTTCTTAATGTTATAAGAGACAAGAAGATTACCCTGGTGGGATATGAGATAATGCAGAAAGAGGATGGAAGACTTCCGATTGTTATACCTATGAGTGAAATGGCAGGAAAACTTGCAGTTCAGCTTGCAGGCAGGTTGCTTGAATCACCAGGGGGTGGCAGAGGTATACTACTCTCTGGACTTCCTGGAATACCTCCAGCTGAAGTTGTAATTTTAGGATGTGGAACTCTTGGTTCTAATGCCGCAAGGAGCTTTGCCGCACTTGGTGCAAATGTGTATATTGTGGATATTATTCGTGATAAACTTGATAATCTTGCCTGTCATACCGAAGGCAGTAGAATTACCACGATGTTTTCCACCCGATACAATATTGAAAAACTCGTGAGGTTTGCCGATGTGCTCATCGGAGCTGTGCTTGTCCCGGGCAAAAGAACACCGGTTCTCGTCACCACTGATATGGTAAAAACGATGAAAAAAGGAGCGGTAATTGTTGATTTTGATATTGACCAGGGTGGTTCGATTGAGACTGCCCAGATAACCCCTACTGGAAAATTTATTTATACCCTGGAGAATGTCGTTCATTTCTGTATGCCCAATGCTACAACCCTTGTTGCCAGAACCGCAACCCATGCAATTTCTTCAGCAATTTTCCCTTATATTAAGATTATTTCTGAGTTAGGATTTGAAAGGGCATTGAGAGAAATTCCTGAGCTCGCCAATGGGATTTATGCCGAAAATGGTGAAATCAGAAAGGAGTTTTTGGCATGAATTGGTTTGATGACTATAAGAAGAAAAAATGTTCGCTTGAAGAAGCGGTTTCAGTAGTTAAAAGTAATGACCGGATTTACATCAGCGGAAATGCAGCAACACCGATAACATTGACCCAGGCTTTAGCAAAGCGCAAGGATGAATTGCACAATGTTGAAGTCACGCATGTGTTGCTTTTTGGTGAGGACCCACTTTCAAAACCAGGTATGGAAGAGCATTTCCGGCACAATTCACTATTTGTTGGTCAGGGAGACCGTGCGGCAGTAAACGAAGGAAGGGCAGATTATATACCGGTCTTTTTGTATGAAATTCCGGATTTATTTTATTCCGGACTCTTGCCCCTCGATGTTGCATTCTTACATTTATCTCCTCCTGATGAACATGGTTTTATGAGTTTCGGGGTAGAGTGTCTTTGTTCAAAAGCAGCAGCTGAGACTGCAAAAATTGTTGTTGCCCAGATAAACGAAAAGATGCCCCGTACCCTGGGTGATTCATTTATTCATATTTCCCGTGTTAATAAAATCGTTGAAATAGATTGTGATTTACCACAACTTGAGCCTGCACCTTTTACAGATGTTGAAAAGAGAATTGGACAGCATATCGCTGATTTGGTAGAAGATGGGGCAACATTACAGGTAGGTATCGGTGGTATACCTAACGCTGCATTGAAGGCAATGTTTAACAAACGGGATCTTGGAGTCCATACTGAAATGGTTTCAGATAGTATAATGGAAGCGATTGAGGCTGGTGTAATAACGGGAGCAAAGAAGACTTTGCACCAATATAAGGTCGTTGCCACATTCTATCTCGGCTCACGTAGATTATACGAATTTATTGATAACAATCCTATCTTTGAAACCCATCCAACAAACTATACCAATCATCCTGTTGTAATCGCACGCAATGATAAAATGGTTGCAATAAACTCAGCAATTGAAGTGGATATTACAGGACAGGTATGTTCAGATTCCATTGGCACAAAAATCTATTCAGGCTTTGGGGGGCAGGTTGATTTTATTCGTGGGGCTGCACAATCAAAGGGTGGAAAACCGATTATTGCCCTAACTTCAACTACCAAAAATGATACTATTTCAAAGATTGTGCCGACCTTACAGGTTGGTGCTGGGGTTGTGACAACCCGTGCTGATGTTCACTATATTGTTACCGAATATGGTGTAGCATATCTTCACGGTAAGAATTTGCGTCAGCGCGCTGAGGCATTGATAAATATTGCCCATCCAAAATTTCGTCCCTGGCTTGAAGAAGAAGCGAAGAAGAGGAAATTGTTATAGTGATTAGTTATACGGTTTCGCTCCCTGTTTCGTTAAAAGTTAATCGTCTTTTCGTTGTGAAAAAGGAGTTTAAATGATTAAAAGTTTTCGCGATTTAGAAGTGTATCAAAATACATATAAGGCGTCTATTACAATAACCACGCACCTATTGCCTAAATTGCCGGAGGCGGAAAGGTATGATTTATACTCTCAATTAAATAGAGCTGCAAAAGCAATACCACGTTTAATCGCTGAGGGTTTTGCTAAAAAACATCAAAAGGCTGGTTTCCAAAAATATCTGGATGATGCAGTGGCTGAGTGTTACGAGACCATCGTAAGTTTAGAACATGTAAAGGATATTTATAGAGTTGAACCAGAGTTATGTCAGAACCTTGTTGATCTTTACGACAAAACCGCGCGGCAGATTTATAATCTCGCCGCTGCTTGGAATTCTTTTAAGAATGAAAGACGAAAGACTAAGACCTACAACGATACGGGCAGCGAAACAGTAAAACGAACGACAATGTCCCATATTGCCATCGCTGTCAAAAACATATCAGAAAGTTTGAAGCTATGGCAGGATATTTTTGGTTTTAAACTGATTGAGGTTATTGATGTGCCTGACCAGAAGGTTAAGGTTGCGATGTTTGAAATTGGTGATATGCACATTGAATTGCTTGAACCACTCAGTCCTGAAAGTACTGTGGCAAAGTTTATTGAAAAAAGGGGAGAAGGTTTGCACCACATTGCATTTAAAGTTGATGATATCGAAGCGACACTTGAACATCTCAAAAAAACAGGGATTAAACTCATTGACGAAAAACCGCGTAAAGGTGCAATGGATTCAAGGATCGCATTTATTCATCCATCTTCTACAGGCGGGGTGTTGATAGAATTATGTGAGGAGTAGGTTTGGGTTATCTACCGCCATTTTTTGCCATAATCAGAAGATTGTCTGAAGAAAAAGTGAAATTTGTAGTAGTTGGTGGTGTTGCTGCAGTTATTCATGGCGTACCCAGAGCGACTTTTGATTTAGATGTTGTAATAAATTTTTCAAAGGTCAATGTTAAAAGATTTAATAAAGTTCTTAAGGAATTTAATCTTACACCGATGGTCCCTATCAATCCACTTGAATTGGCAAATCCACGAAAAAGAACAGAATGGATAAAGAAAAAAAATGCAAAGGTCATTAACTTTAAGGACCCGAAGGGAATTTATGCTCTTGATGTATTACTAATATACAAGTATTCCCGAATTAGAAAAATAAAAATTGAAATTGATGAAATAAAGTTCCATGTGGTTGACAAAAACACACTCGTAAAAATGAAAAAAGAAGCGAACCGGGATGTTGACATCAGAGACATCAAAAATTTGGAGACGCTATGAATATTTATAAAAAAAGACTTTGTGATTCTTATCGCGTTTTACTCTTTTTGCAAAAAATTTATCCACCAGAGAAAATAAGATACTGGCGGGATATTCAATGCTATCGGGATGGATCACCACAAAGACTCTGGCGGTTACGCGCAAGTTTAAAATTGAGTATTTCTGATTTTGCAAGGTCAATCGGATTTTCTGCAGAAGAATACGAAAGATTCGAAAGAATAGGTGAAAAAGTACCAGAAAAAGTTATAAATCGTGTTGCTATAAGATATGGGGTAGCAATAGAATGGCTAAAAGCGGAAATATGATAAATTTTATACAATCTGAAAGCCGGGTGTGTATTTTATTATTTAGGCATTTAGGCATTTAAATTTACGGGGAGGCTTTATGCACATAGAAACGAATATCGTGCACGGCGGTATGCATCACGATGAGAAAACTGGTGCCCATGCCCCACCGATTTATATGACATCAACATTTGTTTTCAAAGATGCAGACCATGGTGCGCGATTGTTCAAGGATGAAGAAGAAGGGTATATATATACACGTTTAGGGAATCCGACGATAGATTTACTTGCCAACAAGATGGCATTACTGGAATCAGCTGAGGCAGGAATGGTTTTTGCCTCGGGTATGGCGGCACTTTTTGCTACTATTCTTGCCACCTGCCAAAATGGTGACCATATCATTGTTGATAATGTAATTTATGGCGGAACCTATACACTATGTCAGAATGTCTTGCCGAGGGTGGGGATAAGCACAACTTTCGTCAATACCAACGATGACGCTCAAATCAAAACTGCTATTAAACCGAATACAAAGCTAATTTTGATCGAGTCACCAGCTAATCCCACACTCAAAATCAACGACATTGCGCATATTGCGGAATTTGCACATCAACACAAAATAGTGCTCTGTGTTGATAACACATTTGCTACGCCCTATCTGCAACGTCCAATCGAACTTGGTGCCGACATTGTTGTCCATTCCGCAACGAAATATCTTGGTGGCCATGGGGACCTAATTGGTGGAGTTGTGGTAGGCAAAAGAGATTTTATTAAATATATGTTCAAGACGGTTGCGCGCGATATAGGAGGATGTATTTCGCCAATAAATGCCTGGTTAATTCTGCGCGGTCTCAAGACACTTGCGGTAAGAATGGAAAGGCATTGTGTAAATGCAATGGCAATTGCGCAATTTTTGAAATCCCATCCTAAGGTTGAAAGGGTTTATTATCCCGGGCTTGAAGACCACCCTGGTCATGATATTGCAAAGAGACAGATGCGGGCATACGGTGGAATGGTTGGTTTTAATCTGAAGGGTGGTAGAGAAGCGGGTAAGCTCCTGATGAATTCGGTTAAGCTCTGCACACTGGCGGTAAGTCTCGGTGATACCGATACCTTAATCGAACATCCGGCTTCAATGACACATTGTGGCTACAGTGATAATGATCTCATTGCCAGTGGTATAGATCCTGGTTTTGTTAGACTTTCCGTTGGTATAGAAAATGTAGTAGATTTGATTGAAGATTTAAAACAGGCGATGGACAAAATTTGAATTTTTTTAGGAGTATAAAAAATGAAAAAAGGAGTCTATAAGTATATCAAAAAAGCAAAAGCGATGCTCGCGGAGCGCGAGCGCTATATAAAACAGGAAGTTAAAAAATGGCGGTTTGATACAATTGCGGTTCACGGTCTGTACTCAGTAGCAGAGGCACTGGAAAAAAATCAAGGTGCAATAATTGAACCGATTTTTATGAGTTCATCGCAGGCGTTTCACGACAGTGACGAAATGGAAGCTGCCCTGAGTTATGCCATACCCGCATGGACATATAGTCGCATTCACAATCCGAGCATCAGTTATTTTGAAGAAGTCTTGGCATTGCTTGAAGGTTACGGATTTGATGGTGAGACTAACTGCTGTGCTACATCATCCGGTATGTCAGCAATTGCAAGTGCAACCGAGGCTTTTTTAGTGAAGTTGAAGAAGACAAGGGAAGAGATAAATTTTGTATCAACTTGTCAGGTATACGGCGGCACATTCCAACTTTTCAATGTCCGCAGGATGGAAGAAAGAGGTATTGAATGTCGCTGGGTTACTGACCCCAATGATATTGATCAATGGGCGAAAAAAATTGATAAAAATACACGCTTTTTGTATGGAGAACTACCTTCTAACCCGGGTCTAATGTTCTTTGATTTGAAGAAGGTGATTGACCTTGCCCATGAAAATGGTCTGCCATTCATTGCTGATTCTACAATTGCTACACCAGCATTACTACGCCCAATTACCTACGGAGCAGACATTGTTGTGCAATCAGTAACCAAGACATTAACGGCAAGTGGTTTTGGCATTGCTGGTGCAGTAATCGCGCGCAAAAATATTGTATCTAACATACCAAACGATGCGATGAAAGAAGATTTTGCACTTTATCTTAAACAACTACCCAACCGCGATATTGGCTGGTGCCTTTCACCGATACAGGCAATTTTATCACTTAACGATATAAGAACTCTGCGCATGCGGATTGACATATTAAGCCAGAACACAATGAAGGTTGCTAAATTCCTTGAGGCCCATCCTAAGATTGCCCAGGTGAATTATCTTGGTTTGGAAAACCATCCATTATATGAGGTGGCAAGTAAATATCTGTGGTTGGTGGATGCTGAATATGACGAACGGTACCAAATGCCAGTCAATCGTTATGGCCATTTGCTTTCCTTTGTAGTTAAAGGAGGTATTAACAACGCGCGGAAAATGGTAGATAATCTAAAGCGCATATGGCGGGCAACGGATTTAGGACGGATAAAATCAGTGATAACAATTCCGGCAATCTCCACGCATCAGCAGATGGGTGCTTGTGCACGGTGTATGGCATGCATTCCTTCTGGTTTGGTAAGGTTATGTGTTGGTGCTGAACATCCTGACGATATAATCGCTGACTTAGACCAGGCATTATCTAAGGTGAAATAGTAAATTGCAGAGGGATAAGTGATTATGGATAAAGTTTTGTTCTATAGCACGAATAAAAAAGTCCCCAGAGTAACCCTGAAACAAGCTTTACTTACCGGGCAGGCACCGGATAAAGGTTTGTATATGCCGGAGCGTATTGAAAAAATCCCTTTTGAAGAAATTCGTTCGTTTAAAGATATGCCTTATTCTGAAATTGCCTTTGCGGTTTTGAAAAGATTTACCCAGGGGATAATTCCCGATGACAGGCTACTACAACTCTGCAAAGAATGCTACAATTATGATGTTCCACTTGAGCGGGTGTTTGATAATAATTATATAATGAGACTTGACCGGGGACCGACTGCTTCATTCAAGGATTTTGCTGCGCGGATGATGGCAAGGATGATGAGATATTTTTTGGAGCTGGAGAAAAGCGAATTGGTTATTCTTACTGCTACTTCAGGTGATACCGGAAGTGCTGTTGCCCATGCCTTTCATAATGTTGAACGCATTCATATGGTTGTTCTTTTTCCGAAAAAAGAAGTGAGTGACCGACAGCGTAAACAGATGACGACTTTGGGTGGAAATGTTACTGTCATCAGTGTTGATGGTAAGTTTGATGATTGCCAGGCAATGGTTAAAAGTGCTTTTGCGGATGCAGACCTGAGCAATATTCGATTTTCGTCAGCCAATTCTATAAATATCGGTAGACTGCTTCCCCAGGCAGTTTATTATATCTATGCTTACGCCCGTCTTGCGCACAACAATGAACCCGTGGTTTTTTCAATACCATCTGGAAATTTTGGCAATATGATGGGAGGTTTGATTGCCTGGCGTATGGGTCTTCCTGCTGACAAGTTTGTGATTGCGACAAATGCTAATGATGAGTTTCCAAAGTTTATGGCTACGGGAAAATACGAAAAAATTGTGCCATCCCGTGTTTGCATCTCTAATGCAATGAATGTTGGACATCCAAGCAACCTGGCGAGGGTGATTGATTTATATGGTGGACATATGGATGAAACAGGAAAGATATTGTCTCAACCAGATATTGAAAGGATGCGTAAGGATATGTTTGCGAAGAGTATTGATGACGACGAAACCCGAAAGACCATTAAAGAGACTTATCAAAACTACGGTGTTATGCTTGAGCCCCATGGTGCGGTTGCCTGGGCTGGTTTGATGCGTTATTTGAATACTGGTGAGAGACCCAAACTTGCGATTTCAATTGAAACCGCTCATCCAGCAAAATTTCCTGAAGAGATTATAAAAATTACTGGTGTGGAACCAGAATTGCCACCAAGCTTGCGGGATCTGGACGAGAAGCAAGAACATTATCTATCAATTAAGAATGACTACAACCAATTCAAAGAGATACTGCTTGATAGATTTGGTGGTTAGGCTGTAAGTAAAACATCGGTGGTATTATGTGGATGCTCAATTGTGTAATATACTAATAACTATCAGGATTTGCAATGATTAAAAACCGCTGCGTGCTTGTGGATTTTGAGAAATCGTTGTTAAGAAAAAGCAGGGTGAATATTCAAAAGAATTTTCGAATATTTGAGGCACTTTATCAACAGGCAGTAAGACTTAATGCATTTCCCCGAAAAAATCCTCGCAAAAATTCCCTATTTTTGGGCTACTTTTCAGAAGATATTGAAAGAATTAAAATGACTAAGATGAATAAAAACGCGGTATGTTCTGATTTGTTCGGATAAGAGATTTATGTATATTATAAAAGCAGGCGGTTTCCAAATAACACAATGATACGGTGGTTATGAAATACATAGTCATTATTGGTGATGGGATGGCTGATTACCCGATTGAAAGATTGGGTGGAAAGACACCTTTGATGGTGGCGAAAAAACCAGCAATCGACTATATTGCAAAAATGGGCAGGTGTGGTCGATTTGTAACTGTGGAGCCAGAAATGCCGCCCGGTAGTGAAGTGGCAAACCTCACGGTGTTAGGTTATGACCCCAAAACCTGTTATGAAGGCAGGGGTGTTCTTGAGGCAGCAAGTATTGGAATTGAGCTGAAACCAACCGATATTGCGATGCGCTGTAATCTAATCTGTGTTGAAGATGGTAAAATAAAAAATCACTCAGCCGGGCACATTACCACTGAAGAAGCAAGGGAATTAATAATTGAAATTGATAGACATCTTGGTAATGACTATATCCATTTTTACCCGGGTTTGAGTTATCGTCATCTGCTCGTATTATCAGAGGGTTCCAAGGACTTGGAATGTTTTCCACCCCACGATAATGTGGGCAAGGCAATTATGGAAGTTTTAATAAGACCACTAAACCCTGAAGCTGAAAAGACCGCAGATATGCTTAATGATTTAATCCTGCGTTCCAATGAGATACTTATAAAGCATCCTGTGAATCAAAAACGAAGAAAAGAAAAAAAAGACGAGGCAAATTATATCTGGCCCTGGTCACCGGGCAGAAAACCCAGAATGCAAACCTTACAAGAAAAATATGGGATAAAGGGTGCGGTCATTTCTGCAGTAGACCTGATAAATGGCACCGGCATCTATGCAGGAATGGATGTTATTCATGTTGAGGGTGCTACGGGTCTATGGGATACAAACTATGAAGGCAAGGCAGATGCAGTAATTGAAGCCCTTGCTGATTATGATTTTGTCTATTGCCATGTCGAGGCAACTGACGAAGCAGGACACAGCAGGGATTTGGAACTGAAAATCAAAACGATTGAGTATCTTGACCATCGACTTATAGCAAGGGTGCTACACAAACTTGAAGAAAAAAAGATTGAGGCAGTTGTAGCAGTATTGCCTGACCACGCAACACCGGTTGAATATGGCAACCATGTTAAAGACCCGGTGCCGGTTGCAATCTATAACCCCAAAATTCAAGGTGACCAAGTAGAAGTTTTTGATGAAGAATCAGTAAAAAAAGGTAGTCTGGGAATGATGCACGGTAGTAGATTTATTGAGACGGTGCTGGGAATCCAGAGCTAACTTTTTTCTGGACTCAAAAAAACAAAGCGGAAAAGTATAATCAATATAATACGAGAGAGATACACTTAAAAAACCACCATAACTCACCTTGACATCTTTTTAAAAAATAAGTATAATGACATTGAGGATTGGAAAATATCTAAATAGATCAAGAGGATGAGTATGATTAAAGAAGGAACAATAATTGAAGGTCCATTCTGGCAAGAACCTGTGGAAGTAAAAAAGGTTAATGAAGTTGCGGGTAGGATACATATTGTAGGAGCAACTGTTAACTCCAAAACACACATCGATCAACTAATATCCAAAGATGAACTTGCAAAGGTAAAAATTAAAGAGGCTATTTTAGATTTTTCTGTTAAAGGTTCTGAAACATTCTTAGCCATAGAAGCAACGAGATATCAGCTTGCTTCTGTGTTTGATCCACTACTGGCTATGAATATATCCAAAATAGACCCATTACCCTTCCAGATAGATGCTGTATATGGTTATGTTCTTAAACTTCCGGTTATAAGATTTTTAATAGCAGATGACCCTGGCGCTGGTAAGACCATTATGGCAGGACTCATTATTAAGGAATTAAAATTAAGAGGACTTGTAAATCGCATTTTAGTTGTTGTCCCAGGACATCTCAAAGACCAATGGAGACGAGAACTCAAAGAGAGATTTCAGGAACATT
>CAZLGA010000049.1:0-18006 GCA_964559225.1 uncultured bacterium
TTTTACCCAGAACCTCCAGCGCCACGGCGGACATCGTTATGCAGCTCTCTGGCTCTATGCCCTTGGTGCAGATAATTAAAATCTGCGATGGTTTAATCAATCCGGTTCTCTCAATTTCTGAACAACATTGGCGAAACACCCTGGAAGGAACTGCCAGCACCACATAGTCTGCACTTACCAGCACATCGCTTAGCTCATATTTTATTTCAATCCCTTCGGGGAATTTAAGTTCTGGAAGGCGAAAATGCCGCCGTTCTCTCTCCAGTCGCTTGAGCCATTCCCTGGCATTATCCCATACCCGAATCTTGTTTCCTTTCCTAGCCAGTAAACATGCCAGGGTGATTCCCCACGTTCCAGCTCCAATCACCGCTATACGATTGCTCTGTGCCATACTTATTCTATCCGTGATTCTTTCCCGCTTAATAATCGTTGTATATTGGAACGATGAAGATAGATTACAAGGATAGCTAAAAAGACAGAAACGTAAAATACTAACTTTGCTTCCGGAAGGATAAGAAATATCATCACTGGCAAAATTATAGCCCCGCATATAGAACCCAGCGATACATATCTGGTAAGTGATATAATAGACAGTGAAATGGAGGCAGTAATTAGAAAAGGAAGTGGTGCAACTGCCAGAAATACACCACTGCTGGTAGCCACACCCTTCCCCCCCTTGAACTTTAGAAATATACTCCCGATATGCCCTAAAATGGCTGCCAGTCCAATTAGCATCTGCAGATCAAGGATATGTAAGCCTCCCAATAAATTCAATTGGAACAAATTGACAAAGTATCTGGCAGGAATATAGCCTTTAAGTGCGTCTATAATTAATACCAGAAGTCCATAACCTTTTCCGAACACACGTGCCATATTTGTCGCTCCGGGATTACCACTTCCAATTTGTCGTAAATCTATCCCCTTTAGCCATTTTCCTAATAAATATCCCGTTGGAATTGAGCCAATTAAATAATCAGCACTGTCAGAAAGTTAAGCATAAATGTAAGCGCATCCTTAACGCTTCAAATTTTAGCTAGATAACAAATTATGTTCTATTATCCATTTTATAGAAACAACGAAAATGTTATTAGTCGCATTCTCTTATTCTTCCAGCTGATTATCAAATTCTTATTTAGGGGAAGGAAAAAATCACTGATTAAATTCACTTCATTTTAATGAAGCAATAAATGCCTGAAATAATTGTTGTTGATGGGGCGTAAGTTTTTCCGGGGTCTTCACCTTAACTGTTACATAGAGGTCACCACAAGTACCATTGGGCTTTGGCACTCCGGCTCCTTTCAGGCGAAATTTTGTGCCGGGTTGTGTCCCCGGGGGAATTTTGAGAGTGGCTTTGCCTGTTAAGGTCCGAACCTGAATTTTCCCCCCCATCACCGCCTCCTCTAAACTAATAGTCTCTTCTGAATATAAATCATAGCCTTCGCGCCGGAATAATGGGTGTTCCTCTATATGAATTTTAATCAACAAGTCTCCATTTGGACCCCCGTTTATACCCGGCTCGCCTTGTCCTGCTAACCTGATTGTTTGCCCCTCTTTTATTCCCTTTGGAATTTTTATAATAATACGTTGTGTCCGACGTACGGTCTTACCTCCACGGCATTCATTGCATACTCTGGATACTTTCTGTCCACTGCCATAACATTCAGGGCAGGTACGCGATAAACCAAAGGCACCGTGTGAAAAAAGCACCGTGCCTGAGCCGTGACATCGTGGACAGGTTTGTACCACACTACCTGGCTCAGCACCACTTCCTCCGCACCGACTACATACCACGTCCTTCGTTATTGTAAGAGATTGTTTCCCACCCTGAATAGCTACTTCAAAGGGGATAGTAATTTCGGTCATAATGTCTCCACCGCGTTGACTGAAACTCTGAGCAGCTCGTCTTCTCCGACTGGTATGTTGACCAAAGATATGTTCAAAAATATCACCAATCCCGCCAAAAGCGCCCAGGTCATCAAAACTAAAGCCTGCATCTTGAAATGGATCAAAACCACCAGTAGTTGTTCTGAACTCAAAGCCACCAGGACCACTTCCACCCACAAAGGGATTAAAACCCTCTCGCATCATATCATATTGCTTGCGCTTTTGTGGATCGCTAAGCACTTGATATGCTTCGTTTATATCTTTAAATTTTCCCTCTGCTTGTTTATTCCCTTTGGTTCTATCTGGATGATATTTTTTCGCTAGTTCACGATATGCTTTTTTAATTTCGTCCAGTGTAGCATTAGGCAAAACACCTAATATTTCATAATAATCTTTTGCTGCAACTACCATAGTCTTAACCCGAATCTAAGCAAAATTTTTTTAAATTATATCATCTTTTAACATCTTGTTGCAATTGAAATAAGGTCTTTAACATTACCACATCAATGTAATTATTTTCATTCCTATAATTAGTATAATAAACCCTGCCAGCTCATATATATCAGCAGGGAAGAATCTTGGTTGTTGCAGAAGATAAATTTCCCCTCTAAAACCTCTTGCACACATTGCTTGATAAATTCGCCCGCTTCTTTCAAAACTCCGAATAAATATAGCATGTACCAGAAACGACAATGTTTTTAAAAAATCACCCAATGACTGCCGATTGAAAATTCGTGCCTGATATCCGGTGTATACCCGTTCCATCTCGTCTATTAACAGAAATACATAACGATACATAAAAGCCAGTAGTATTATTAATAGCCGCGGTATTCCAGACTTTCTTAACACATATAACAGTTCATTAAACCTCGTGGTTGAAAATAGTAAAATTGAAGCCCAGAGAAACAATACAGATTTTATCAACAATCCAGTGCTGAGACTTATTCCTTCGCGGGTTAAACTTAAAGGCAAAATAAACTTGCTCTCCCAAATTACACTTTCTCCTTTCATAAACGGCATCAATACTAAAACCGATATAAACACGGGTGAAAGTAATAAAGTCTTACGGATAAAAAAAGTGAAGGGGATCTTTGCTATCATAATTAGTAAACACATCATAAAGCTGATAAAGATAAATTCCATTGGCTTGAAAATACTGCAAGTCAGAATCGCAATCACCAGAATTAAATATGCCACCACCTTCACCAATGGATGGATGTTATGCACAGGACTATTCAGAAAACTATATTTATCCAGAAAATTATGATGCATTGTTCACACTTCAGTTTTATAGCAGAAAAATAATCCAATCTAAAATTTTAACAGATACTGTATAGAATTTTCCAACTCTTAATTGCAATTAACTGAAAGACTGAGTAAACTTGTTTAAATTTAAATTACTTTGAAACGATAGAAAACTTTGAGATTTGCATCTGGAGGTAACAATGATACGATTTAGTCCTGTCTCTGAACAAGAAGTTACACGGGCAATTGTGCAGGAATTTAGTAAGTTTTTATCAGACTATGCATCCTGTGATTGTATAATTATTGGTGGTGGTCCTGCAGGAATGATGGCGGCTCGTGATTTGAGTCTGACTGGACTGAAAGTCTTGATAATTGAACGTAATGGCCACCTTGGGGGGGGATTCTGGTCTGGTGGTTATTTTATGAATAAACTTACAGTTCGCCACCCCGGTGAAAAAATATTGGAAGAGCTTGGTGTTCCGTTCGTTCAATTCTCTAAAGGTTTGTTTGTCGCTGATGCTCCTCATGCTTGCTCACGTATGATTGCTGCAACTTTTGACGCTGGCGCAAAAGTATTAAACCTCACCAATTTTGAAGACCTGGTCGTTGGCGAAAACGACAGGGTTCGCGGCGTGGTTGTCAACTGGTCCCCTATAAGGCATCTCCCTCGTGAACTGCGCACTCTGGATCCTATTGCACTGGAAGCAGAAATTGTGATTGATGCCAGTGGACACGATGCGGTTGTTTTCCGAAAATTAGAAGAGCATAACCTTTTTAAGTTAAAAGGCGAGGGCGCACTCTGGATAAATCGCTCTGAAGATGCTATTGTTGAGAAAACCGTGGAAGCCTATCCAGGGCTTATTTGTGCTGGGATGGCAGTAGGCGCTGTATTTGGCTTGCCCAGAATGGGTCCCACGTTTGGCTCAATGTTTCTCAGCGGACGCCGTGCTGCTGAAATAATACTTCGCAAATTTAAAGGCAAAAGAAAAAAACGGTGACCGTGTCTATCAGACATCTTAATGATTTAGAACTTACCGCAGATGTTATTAAATCAATAACCCATTCATCTCATAAAAAAACACTGGGCTGTGTTATTTATGGCTGGAGCGATGGCTTACTGAAATTACAGTCCATAGTTGCCGAAAAATTATCTCAAACTGGCATTCCCTTTCAAACTTTGAATATCACAGAATATTTGCTTAATAACCCTGAAATAATTCTCTCAAGAGTTTTTAGTTCCCCCCCTTCTCAAGCGCTGGCGCTTAATTATAAAGTAGACATTTATAAAGCAGGCGAATCATCTCTTAAATCCCATTTTATGCAAATTGATTCACTTGTTTCTTCAGTATATCGATCAACCCCCCCCCTCCATCTAATCATCTGGTTAACTCCCCATCTTTATGAAATTGCCCGTAATGAATTTAAACAGCTTTTTCCTGCTTTAAATTATGCTTTTCATCTTTTACCCAAAAGAGGGCTTCAACTATACCAGGCTATAATTAAGATGCTGTTACCGGTAATCGTCCCCTTACGTTATTTTCGTAATCTTGAAGTTGCACGCAGAGCTTACGAGAGCTGGGCACCAAAATTTAACAAATTTGAAACAGCCACACTTCCTGAAGAGCAGAAGATTCTTGGAGGCATAATCCCGATGCTAAGAATTCTATGTGATTGTCAGGAATATGAAAAATTTAATGAGATTTATCACCGGTATCTTGGCACTATCCAGAAAATTCCGCCTGCCTATGTTCGTGCTCTTTTACTACAGGGACAGCTAAAAATCCTGCAACAGGAATACCGGACCGCATATCCCGTTATAACAGAATCTCTGCAACTGGCAAAATCACTACAGTTAAAAAACTTTGAAGCTTCTGCTTGTTTCCTGTTGGCATTAACTAATATTTTGTCAGGGAAGCTCCGACAGGTTGAACGTAACCTCGCTGAGTCTCTCTGGTTAGCAGAACGCAGTCAACTCCCTCTGTTAGTAGGATGGAGTGCCTCTGCACTGGCATTATTTTTTCTATTTAAGGGTTATGAAAACAAAGCACATTATTTTTTTGATTACGCCTGGGGAATGTTTGAGAATGAGGGCGACCTCTCGGGAATGACATTTCATATATTTATGCAAATACTTCGTAACTGGTGGCTTGGAAATAATGATTCACAATCCGCTCTTCTCTCACGAATTTTTCATCTTGCTGCTATTCTCCGGGATGCAAAATTCCTGCAGGCTCTGGAGAGCTCACTGATTGCGGTTCTACAATTCTTACAATTTCAGGAACTCATTCCTAACGTGCAAAAAATTGCTGAGAAATATTTGAGTTCACCAATTATGCCCCCTGCCTGACATTCCCTTCTATTCAGAAAACAATGCCTCAACCAATTCCTCAGCCTTAAATGGGCGTAAATCATCAGCCTGTTCTCCCACACCTATTAATTTTATCGGAATATTGAACAAGTCACAAATGGCTACCAGAATTCCTCCCTTAGCTGTGCCATCTAATTTTGTCATTACTATTCCGCTCACAGCTACGGCTTCTTTGAAAATCTTTGTCTGGCTAATAGCATTTTGCCCCGTAGTTGCATCTAATACCAACAATGTCTCTTGGGGCGCCTCAGGTTGAATTTTCTTTATTACCCGCACAATCTTTTTTAACTCTTCCATCAAATTAACCTTGGTGTGTAATCTTCCTGCTGTATCAATTATTACAATGTCTGTGTTGCGTTTGCGCGCTGCCTGGATTGCATCAAAGCAGACACTGGCAGAATCTGCACCCATTGACTGTTTAATTATTTCGCTCCCCGTTCGTTTTGCCCAGATTTCCAGTTGCTCAATTGCCGCCGCTCTGAAAGTATCGCCAGCCACCAGCATCACAGATTTACCGTGCTGTTTATACTTCTGTGCCAGCTTGGCGATGGTGGTTGTTTTTCCCACACCATTCACACCGACCACTAAAATTACATAAGGCTTGGTCTCTGGCTCCAGCTCTATCTCTCCTTCGGGTGCCTTCAAAATATTATAAATGGTGGTCTTAAATGCCTGTAAAATCCCGGCTGGATCCTTAAGCTCCTGCCGACTATGTGTTGCACGAACTTGCTCAATGATTTTGTGCGTTGTTTCTACGCCCACGTCTGCCTGAATTAAAATACCTTCTATTTCCTCCAGCAGCTCCTCGTCAAACTTGCCTCGTAGTGTAATTACCTGTCTTATTTTACCTACCAAGCCATCTTTGGTCTTTTTTAAGCGCTGTTTTAGCCTCTCCCACCAGCCTTTTTTTTCTTCTTTGGGCACCGTATTTTTTAACGTTTCTTCGTTCATTTTTTTCTCCGCTTAAAAATAATCAAAAGAAAAATTTTCTTCATCTTATTAATTCTCCTCTATGCTCTTCAATCATTAATATTGCTTGATAAACCCTAATATTGTCTTCTCCTTCTTTTATTTACTTACAACCGAATCCAGTTCAGAAAAAATTGCTGATATTGCTTCATTGTTTACTTGAATCTATTAATAATATTATGGAGATGTTTTTTATAAATGGCAAATAGCGCTAAAATGAATAACGGAATAATTAGTCTTTTTAAAGACGAATAATCGTTCATTCTGTTTTTTACATTCATTCAATTTTATTATAATTATAGGAGTAAACTATGAAAAAAATAGCAATTGGTGTTGATGTTGGTGGAACCAAAATAAATGCCGTCGCCATTGATGAAACTGGAAAAATCTTAGCTAAAGTGGTTGCCCCCACTGATGCCAGTAAAGGGAAAACCGTGGCGATAAGGAATATTTTGTCAGTAATTAAACAGATAATCACTCTGGCGCAGAATAAGAATTTACATCCTACCGGCATTGGAATTGGCGCACCAGGACCACTAAATCCCGAAACCGGCATTATCATAAAAGCCCCCAATTTACCCGGCTGGAAAAATGTTCCGCTACGTAACATAATCTCTGCTCATACCAATTTGCCGGTTGTTCTGGAAAACGATGCCAACGCTGCCGCTTTAGGTGAGTATTATTTCGGTGCTGGCAAAAATGCTAAAGTTATGCTTTTACTCACGCTGGGAACCGGTGTAGGGGGGGGCATCATTATTGATGGTAAAATTTTCAGTGGTGCTAATTTTATTGGTGCTGAACTCGGGCACACCATTATTAAATATGACGGGCTTAAATGCCCCTGCGGGAATTATGGATGTCTGGAAGCCTATGTCTCCGCACCCGCCATTGTTCGTCGTGCCCAAACAGCGCAGGGCAAAAAAACTGCACTTATTAAGATGACCAATAAACGATTAACAGGATTAACCGCTAAAATGATATACGAGGCAGCTAAGAAGGGTGACAGATTTTCGCAAAATATAATGCGAGAAACCGGGCAATTGTTAGGAATTGGTATAACAACCCTTGCCAATATATTTAATCCAGAATTAGTAATTATCGGGGGGGGAGTCAGTCAGGCGGGAAATATGATTTTATCACCCGCTCGCCAGGAGGTACGGCGCCGGGCAATGCCCGGAATCGCCCGAACGCTCTCTATTTTACACGCAAAATTAGGTGAAGAGGCTGGAGCAATTGGCGCTGCCTATCTAATTCTATTTAACGCCAGCAAACAGCGGGGATAATACTTTTATGCGGATTAGAAAATATAATTACGCCGTTGGGCGAGTTCTTCTTTCTTCTGCCGGAAAATACTCTGCCATTCCGGACTATCTTCTGGAATGTCACGACTCATAGATTTTATTATCCGAATTACCTCTTCTTCAATCTCATCTTCTATCTTGAGGTCTTTTATAAACAACTTGGCAATCTCACGGCGTAATATATTTTTAGTCAAACTGGTCTCTATTAACTGTTTACTGAGTAATGCATCTATAATCTGGTCAGCAATGAAATATATTCTTTCTTCTGAAAGTCTCATTTTCTCACTCTTTTACAACACCAGCCCTCTCTCTTTCATTAATTGTGCTTTGGCTCGCCTCAATAAATACTGATAGTCTAAATACTTGGTAGAGATTTTTTCGCGATGTTTTTCCAGCAACTGGCGAGCCTCTTCTTCAATTTCATCTTCACGTTTAAGGTCGTTAGTAATTACTCGTTTTATCTCCAGAAAAATCCGAATATCTTTATCTTTTAATTTTATGTCTTTGTGCTTTCTTAAAAACTGCAAAACTTGCCGACTCAAACTGTCTATTTTTTCTTCGCGTAACCGCATTATAACTCCTTAATTTTTGCTATGATTCGTACTAAAAGTCTAAGTTAATCCTAAAAATATGGAGGGTAGGGGATTTGAACCCCCGACCTCAGCGTTGCGAACGCCGCGCTCTCCCAACTGAGCTAACCCCCCGCTCTCATTTTGTTATTCTATATATTTCAAATAAAAATAGTTTATTTAATAACCTGTTTATAAGTCAAGAATCCTGTTATCTAAAAATTTGTTGTTCCAGTAGCGATGCTACATCTGTTACTTTTAAGGGCCTATCCATTAAAAATGGTTCTCCATATGTCACGCCAATAAGCCCTCCATAATACCGGGCTCTTATTTCAATAAATTCAAAAAATTCTTTTGAACTAATATATTTCGGATTAAAAAACTGTGATTTATATACCCTCAAGGCTTTGATTTTTATCTTGTACGTATCACTTATATCCACAATAAAAGTGGGAGCAGGGGGCGAGGGTGAATTCCCTAAATAATAACAATAGGCAGAGATTTTGTGCGGTTGACCTTTGCAGAGATAATTCTTCAGCCTTGCATAAAATAGTGCTTGCTGGGCAAGATTCGTGGCTTTGTTATGGTCCGGATGGCGATCAGTTGGATATCCCAGAAAAACCAGACCAGGCTTCAGTTTTCTTATAACCTCTACTATCTGCTGGATGTTCTCTTCTTTGTCTCTTAACGAAGTATCTCCAAGATTTAATGTCTCCCGCGCTGTCACGCCTAAGACCTTTGCTGCCTGTTTTGCCTCCTTCAATCGTTCCTCAAGGGTTCCGCGTGAACTCAACTCGCCTGCTGTTAGGTCCAAAATGCTAACCTTATATCCTTGCTGGCAGAGTTTGGCAATTGTCCCCCCCGTAAACAGCTCACAATCGTCTGGATGTGCTCCGATAAATAAAATATCAATCATTAGACGCCAGTTGGTTATAAAATTTTCACTATGCTGTCAAATTAAACGTAATTGCTCAATAGAAAATAATGTCAGTCCCGAATAAACAGAGAAGCACATTTGTCTTTTAACGATTACTTCTGAGCAGGTCGTGTGCCAGCCGGGTAAGATTAACTCGTGCTGCCTCATTGTCAGGGTCTATGGCAAGCACACGACTCCAGAGTTCCTTTGCCTCGGCATATTTCCCCAGCTTCACATAGCTCAGCCCCATATTTAGCATCGCATCTAAATGGTCAGGTTTAAGCAACAAAACCTTGCCATACGTCCGTAATGCAAGTGCATAGTAATTTCTGTCCTTTGTTCCCAGTTCATCATACAAATTAGCTAAATAAAAATAGGGATCAGGATTATTCGGTGCCAGTTTGCAGGCATATTGATAATTCGTAATGGCAGATTCAACATTACCCAGTCTCTCCTCTGCAATCCCGAGATATAAATAACCATCGCTATAATCAGGATTAAACTGCAGTATTTCTCGGCCTAATCGCTTCACCTCATTAAAACGCTGACCGGTTTGAAGATATAGACGTATGAGAGCCACTCTCGGCAGCACAAATTCAGGCTCTATCTCTCCTACCAAAATGTAATTTTGCTCCGCTGCTGTTATGTCTCCCAGACTTTGTGCCAGTATACCACGTAAAAAATATAGCCAGCTCTTTTTATAGTTAATATTTTCTAACTCTGCCATAATTTTCTCCGCTTCCTCATATTTCTTTAATTCAATTGCCGCTTGAGCTTTTATACGCAGTGATAATGGCCGCAAATTCGGATTATTTATCTTCAATGCACGTTCCGCGTAATCATATGCCTCTTCATATTTGTCCTGTGCCATCTTGATATCCGCCATATTACGCAGTGCCACATCATTGCGGGGATTTTTCTGGAGTACATCTGCCCAAAGAGATTCCTGCGAGCGCCAGACAAAATTGCGCTGAAACGCAAGTAACGAATAGCAGCCAATCACCATGCTCACAATTATCAGCCCCGTCATTTTTTTGTTTTTGCATTCAAACTCAGTAATTAAAAGTCCTGTCAATATTGCCATTGCAATTGAAGGCAGATATAAAAATCGTTCAGCCGCCCAGACCCCAAATGGCAAAATATTCAGCACCGGAAACAAGGTGATAATAAACCACCAAATCGGAAGGAAATATTTGTTATTGCGGATAAGCAACAGTATGGCAATGGTTATAAAAGCACCAACTCCAGCCACTGCCAAAACAGTGCGGACAATTTGTACTACTGTGTAAGATTCTGGAGAACCCACCACCGCAAAATAATTTTGGTATGATGCCAGCTGTTGAACCGGCAAAATGATTAAATACACATAATGCCAGAAGACCTTGCACATTGTTAGCAGGGTAGCAATAAAAGTCCCTCCCGGATAGACACTATTACTGATTCCTTTAACAAACGCAAAGCGCACAATCAGATAAATTAATGTAATCAGCCCCCAGACAAATAAAAGGCTAACGATAATGCGCCTCTGATTTTTCCAGAAGACTACAACATTTTGAGCTTTACTTAAATAGTAATTAATCAAGATAACCACTACTCCCAGCATCACCACATTTTCCTTGGCTAACAGCCCGAGTGTATAAAAAACAAAAGGCACAATAAGCAGTAAAGGATTACGAAGTTGATAATTAATGTTTATAATTGCCAGAAGAAAAAACAAGGTCGCCAGTAAGTCAGTTCGCCCCGAAATAAATGCTACAGCTTCCGTATTTACAGGATGAACTGCAAAAATCATTGCTCCCAATAATGAGGTTAAGGAAGGAAGCTGCAATGTCTTTTTTAACATAATATAGCAAAGCGTCATATTTATAATGTGGATTAAAACGTTTTGCAGATGAAAGAAAAATGGCTTCAAACCAAATAGCATATAACTTATTACATTTATTGCAGTAATTAACGGGCGGTAATACGTAATGCGCGGTACTTCAGTGATTCCGTAAAAAAAATCTACTTTAAATGCTTCTATAATACCTGACCAGGATTTAATACGTGGATTATGAGTGATTAATAAGATGTCGTCCCAGACAAATTCGCCAAATAGGGCAGGTAAATAAACTAAAATAATCAAAATAATTACCACGCCGAAATACCAGCGGCTTATTGTTGTGTCTCTTCTATTGATTTCTGACATTCACTCTTTATTTGCTTCTCTCTCTTTTTCTCAAGCTTCATTAAAGCTAAAAATGTAATAATGCCTACCAGAATGCCACCGAGCAAAGATAGTAATATTACAACACCAAAATGCATCTCTGTCTATTTATTACCTAATCTGTCAGCAATGTAATTTCTTAATGCAGGAAATGGGTCAGTTTTAAATTCCGGCAATAATCTATAATACACACTATTATTGTGATATAACGGTTCGCTGGCAATATTTAACGGCTTTACCGCTGCTATTGCCTCTTCCCAGAGTGCAGTGCCGGGGATGGGTGAATACTCAACCAGTCTTGGCGTTCCGCCAAGATTCAGCACAAATTCAATATTGTATTTTAATTCCTGCAGTGTTTGTCCGGGTAATCCTGCCATTAAATATACACCAATCTCCCTGTGAGTGAAACCTGCTGCCTTTAATGCGGACATCGCACGTTTAAATCCATCCAGTGATTCCTGTCTTCTGTTCAAATGTCTTAACTGCTCGGGATTGGCTGTCTCCAGACTCAAGCGGATGGTTAAGAAATTTGAACTCTTCATCAGTCGCGCCAGATTATTATCAATTTCAACAGGATCAAGCCCATTTGGAGTATGAAAGCGCACCTTTCCGCCTGCACTTAAATATTTTTCTATTAAAGGGATAAAATATTTTTCCGGTTCAAAGAGTAATGCTTCATCATAAAAAGCGATGTCTCTTATTTTAAACTTTTGTTCAAAATAAATCAGTTCTTCTGCCACCCTCTCCGGTTTGCGCCGACGAAATGCAGGACTTAACGCACGTGCCGCACAATATCTGCAATGATAAGGACAACCTCTGGATGCCTGTACAACCAGATATGAATTATGTTCATATAAGTCATAAGCAGGGGGGGGTAAAGTATCAAGGTCAGCTAAACATATTTGAGGTTTCTCAAGTTGAATTCCTGTCACCTTATTAATGATAGAAAAAATTTGTTCTTCTCCCTCGCCAGTACATATGACATCTGCACCACTAATCTGTCTGGCATGCTCCGGCATTAGCGTTGTATAGGTTCCCCCAAGTATGACTGGAGTAGCAGGAAAAATCTGGCGACAGATTCGTATCACTTCAACTACTGCGGGATACCAGTATGTCATACGACTGGTAATCAGAATTGCATCGGGCTTTCCAATTTTGTTTAAGTCAGTTATGAATGCCTCTGGTGAAATTCCATACCTTTTATAACGTCGTGGAATAAATTTCAAAGGTGCTGGTTTAGGGATTTCTGTAACTAGATATTTTCCGCAGCCAAATTCATTCTCTTTGACTGGTTTATTGCGCAAACTCCAGTGATAGCGGTCAAGAAGATCCACTAGAAATACTTCAACACCACTTTGCCGTAATAATGCTGCTATATACAGCAGCCCTAATGGCTTTGCCCATAAATCAAACGCTGAAAAATCATATATCCAGGGATTAATAAGTAAAAATTTCATAGTGGTGATATAATGTCGGATATTTTATCAATCGTTCAGAAAAATCTTCAGCCTGGCTATATATTTAACATCTGGAAGCGTTATCTCTCTTTCCAGCAGTTGACTGAGAATTGCCAGAGGATTGGTATATTCTCCCGGTTTAAGCGAAACTATTAAGCGCAGTAAAATTTCTTCACTTCTCTCCTCTACTGAGTATTTTAATAAGCCTTTAAGTCCACTTTTTTTCTCAACCAACGGGCTGAATTTATCTCCTGGTAAAATGACTAAGTACTCAGCGCTTGCAGCTGCAGCTTCAATTGACTGTTTTTGCAAATCTATTTGTTGCAGTCTCAGAAACTTTAATCCAGCTGGTGCTATTTCATTTAAAGCGTCCCGCACCAGAGGAAAATCTACTGGCTCTATAAGTAGCACATCCACAATCTCTTCCTCCCCTTCAAAACCGACTGGCAGTGGTGGTGCAAATTGAATCCTGGCGCGTGGAGTATAACCGCTGCTATAAGAAAGTGGTAACTTTACCCGCCTGAAAAGCAATAGCAGTAATTTTGTCAAATCTAAATGTCCCAGAAAGCGCAATCTTTCCTTTTTTGTGTAGAACAATCTCAGGCGAAATGCTGGCAAAACACCAACTAAACTTAAACTCTTTTCCGCCTTCTCAGCTTTATCTAATTCTATTCTTTCCGCCAGCTCATTAGATATATTGTCAAGGCATACTCCACAACCGGAGCAGGTTTTATCTATCGCACAGTCTGGCGTTAATTCCCCCTTTCTGGACTTTTGCCACTCTGTTTCCAGAAAACTGCGCTTAACACGGCAATCTATGTGGTTCCAGGGCAAAATTTCATCCAGCTTCCTCTGACGATTTGCATACCACTGCGGCTCCAATCGGGCTTCTTCAAATGCTGCCATCCAATGTGCCAGATTAAAGCACTCATTCCAGTTATCAAATTTGGCGCCTTTTTGCCACGCAGATTTTATTATAGCTCCCAGTCTCCTATCGCCTTTACTTAAAATCGCCTCCAAATAGCTCTGTTCTACATTCGCTTCTTTACTGGCTACTACCTGACTCTTAATTCTGGTGACAATGTACGACAACCTTTGTTTTAGATCCTCCATAGACGGCTGGCTTTCCCATTGGAATGGCGTATGAGGCTTGGGTACAAACGGCGAAAGAGTCACATTCAACTTAAATTTCCTGCCATAAACAGCCTTCCCTTTTTTCTCAATCGTCTTTATTAAATAAATTATTCCATCCAGGTCCTCATTAGTTTCTGTTGGTAAGCCAATCATAAAATACAATTTAATTGTTCGCCACCCACGTCGTAAAACCTCATCAATTATTTTCAAAAAACTCTCGCGATTCCATGGTTTGTTTATTATCCGACTGAGACGTTCTGTGCCAACCTCAGGTGCGAAAGTCAGTCCGGATTTTCGCACTTTTGCTATTTGCTCTGCGGTATCTATATCAAAGCCAGTTATTCGCAAAGAGGGCAAATCAATTGAGACACCGCCAGCACCATAAATTTTATTTAACTTATCTAAAACTGTTTTCAGTTCACTGTAATCAACAGTATTAAGTGACAATAAAGAGATTTCCTCATATCCTGTTGCCTCCAGAGAATTATCCGCCAGATGTAAAACCTTTTCAGCTGAACGCTCCCTTACCGGTCTATTGACCATTCCAGCACGGCAGAAGCGACACCCGGCAGTACAGCCACGCCGGACTTCCACTACTGCTCGCTCCTGAACAATATTCATCAAGGGTACCAGTGGGCATTTAACTTCTGTAACCTCTTGCAGGCTCACTACTACCCGCTTGAATTTTTGTTTCGTTCGCACTTCCGACGGCGCATCATCTTTTACAAAGAAATTTTTAATTCTGCCATCAGAATAATATTCAAAATCATAAAACTGTGGGACATACACACCATCCAGTGTTTGAAGCCGTGCCAGTAATTCTCTTTTCTGTAAATTACGCTCCTGCTTACTTTCGGCAACCACCTTTAGAATTTCCAGAATTATCCTTTCTCCGTCACCCAGCACAAATGCGTCAAAAAAGGGGCTTAACGGCTCTGGACTTAAGGCACATTCTCCCCCACCAATTACAAGCGGAAACAGCTCTGTTCGCCTTTCAGCTTCCACTGCCAGTCCGGCAAGATCCAGCATATTCAATATGTTGGTATAGTTTAACTCGTGAGGAAGGGTGAAACCAATTATATCAAAGTCCTTAATTGGGTGCCGACTCTCCCACGCAAACAATGGGATGTTTTCTCGCCGCATAATCGCTTCTAGGTCTAACCACGGGGCATAAGTCCGCTCTGCCAGATAATTACTCTCCTTATTCACTACCGCGTATAATATCTGGAATCCAAAATATGACATCCCGATTTCGTATGTATCAGGGAAAGCCAGACACAACCTTACTTTGATGCTCTCCCACTTTTTTTGAGCCAGATTTAATTCTGAATCAATATATCTCTGCGGTTTTGAGACTTGTGCCAGATATTTATCAATTTCTACGCTTTTGTCCGGGTGATTCTCGCTTTTTGTCAACTCAATCATTTCCCTTGCTTAATTTTTATAAATTGATACTCCACATTTTAACTTGGAATGTAAATTAAAGTCAGCTGGAAGCAGGCTCTCTTTAATTTCTGCAGGAGTTACTATAATAGAAGAAATATTTGCATCAATTTTAGTGTAAATCTCTTCAAAACTAACAAGCCAGTAAATCTTCCTCTTTGGTGCATAAATATACCGCAGCTGGCGAACTTCCTTCTCTACCTGACCGTTGAGTTTTGGGTTGAAGTAAAAAGCCTGGTATTTAAATTGTGGATCTAACTTATTTATTTCTCCTGCTATTAACCAGGGGCAGTAAAACTCTTTTAGTTGGGTATACTTAACCATTTCATTATTTGCTCTAATTAGTGAAGCACGAACTCCTAAGCCAGCATAGACGATTATTAAAATTACAAAGATTACTGCTGTAATTTTAGTTCTATATCTCCATATTAACTTTAAGGGTAAATCTAATCCAGAGCCAGCAAATAAACAACCAATCGCAGTAATAATAAGAACTATCTGCCGGGGAGAACTTACCTGTGCAGCTACAATTGGCAATTGAATCAGAAAATTCAGTAAGATGAAACATATCAGACTGACACGTACGTAAAACCATTCATTCCTTAAACTTATTAATGCTATGACTAAAGACAACATAAATGGATAGAAAACCCAGGCAGTCATTGTATTATACAGCAGCTTGTCCGGCAGAAACAAATTGGCAAAGTGCTCTCTAATGACTCCAGCGGAAGGTAAATTGTGTTTTAAGAAATCAGGCGTGATAATATATTTTTCTAAATCGGGGATATAAAATGTCGGAATGCGAGATTTCAATACCCACAACAAAATTACTGGAACAATTAGAAGAACCATATTTTTCAACATATAAATTATTTTTCCTGAAGATTGACTGTGATTTGTCATCAAGAAGGCAAGTATTGGAATGATTAACCAGCCTTCTATCCGCGTTAACAGTGCCAGATACAGCAATACAAAACTTATCCAACGTGGTCTTTCTGTAACAATGCAGTATAAACCAGCTAACAAAAAACTTAGAAAAAATCCCTCCTGATAGGGAACAATAGTAAATGTTACCAGATAAGAGTTTGAAGCCAAAAATAACCCCGCAAATAATCCTGCACGCCACGAGAAAATCCGCTCCGCCAGTAAAAATCCAGTAACTGGCAACAATGCTCCCACTAATGCACAAACCCATCTTATTGCCACTACTGGAATACCTGCATGATAAAAACTAAAAATAAAAATTTGCGGGATCAACAACCACTGCTGGAGGAAAATATATTCAGGATAGATTAATCTATTTACACCATCCCAGTGATATACGACCGGGTAGTGCAATATAAAATAAGTCCGAATAAAAAAGCCTGAGAAAAAAATAATCAGGATGAGAATTAGACGATGATGCTTCTTTAAACTTTCGTTCATCAAATCAGCAACAACTATGCATTTAAAATTCTCTTACCCCAGTTCAATCATTGTTTTACTCTCTTCAAGATTTTTATTTTGAGCTTGCACTGGAAAATTTTGAATATTCATTTAAAGCCTTCTGATAAATCTCATTTCCCGGTTCCAGTCGTACAGCTTCTTTATATTCATTGATAAACACCTGATAATCTCTATTCGCCAGACGATAAGCCTCAGCTAATTGAAAATGATATTCTGCATTTTGTGGTTTTAATCTGATAGTTTTTTCAAAATGCTCCACTGCCTCTTCATAATTGTCCTCAATTAATGCCAATAAGCCAAGATAGTAATAAGCAATATCCATTTGTGGCTCAAATTTTAGTACATCACTAAATGATTTTTTTGCCAGCTCATATTTTTTATATCTAAAAGCCTGTGAACCCAATTGCATTAACGCTGCAGTAATACTTTTCTTGGTTGGATTATAATATCTTGCCATTGCCACTCCCTGTTTTAGCATTGAAAATCCTTTTTCTTCTTGATTGTCACGTAAGTATAACAGACCAAGGCGAGTATAAACCCATGCCTCTTTACTTCCAGCCTTAATTGCCTGTTCTGCATCTTGAATGGCTTTGTCAAAATTCCGATTAGACTCATAAAATGCGGACCTTAAAGAGTAAACTCTTTGCAGTGCCTCATTGTTATTATCAGCAATGGCAGATTTAATTTGTTCTGTTAAAAATATCTCAATTACCTCATCAAGTTTTTCAGGGAATAAACTAGTGTATATATGAGTTCCTTCGAAATTTATTGTTTCAATGTCAAAAGTGGGGGAGAATGTAATGGGAAGAGACGACATTAAAAACATCCTTATGCCTTGCGCTTTCAATTCTTTTGCTTGCTCATCAGTGATGCCATATAACTTTTCAACTGAAAATTGACGCGAAAGCAATTTCTTCTCCAGATAAGTTTGCAAAATGTTGGAAACTGGTTTTGCTGGATCTAAAATGATATAATCCCTTTCTGTTGCCCGGCTATTGAGGAAACTGGCAACCTCTCTCCATTTAAACCGGCGTTCAAATTGATTAAAAGCTTCTTGATAAGCGCTAT
>CAZLGA010000050.1:0-17498 GCA_964559225.1 uncultured bacterium
GGGTAGGTTGTTAAACACCTTTTTAGATTCCGAAACAAGTTCGGAATGACAGTGATTGATAGTTCGGAATGACAATAAGTGATGGCGCGGAATGACAATAAGTGATGGTTCGGAATGGAATGATAAAACGAAAAGAGAAGATGAACGGTTCAGAATGACAAAGAATATAGTATTGGAATGATAAAAGGGGTATAACCCCATTTCCTAATTTTAACAAGCGAAAAGTGAGGAGGAATCAGGTTTCTTGCTTATTGACAAAATCAAATGTATATATATATTATTATATGCTCATTATTCAATTGACTTTTGGTTTCTTCTGCGCAGTTTTTTTATTGTCGTTGGGCTTATTCTATCTTTACTTTAAAAATCAGTTTGATAAAAAATTCCTTTTTGCAGGATTATTCTTTCTCTTTGGTGCAGGATTTTTGTTTTCCAGTTATTTTATGAATCTAACATCGCTGTCTGACAAAGCTCTGATTCATTGGAATAAGATTATGTTTTCCTGTATCTTTTCTTATTTTTTCTTGTTCCCCCAATTTGTCTATAATACAATTGACAAAGGATATACAAAAGTTTTTTGCTTGCTCACCGGTATTTTTGCCAGTATATTGATTATTTTAACACTTTCCACTGATTTATTAATTAAAAATGAACTTATAGATTTTGCTGGTATTCACCGACCCTTAAAATCAAACATAACCTATCTTCTCATCCTTCTCCTTGCAATCTGGGCAATTTATATATTCATTGATACGATAAGATATTACCGAACGAACAAGCCGAAATTGATTGATATCCGACCAATGATTGTTGGTATTTTTCTTGTGGTTATATTCGGATTGATTGATATCACAGGAACTTTTTTGAACCGAACATTGATTTTAAATATAAGAGACCCATTTATATTTGGCATTTTTATCATGATGTTGACCTTTGCCTGGACGTTTCTTTCACAATATTCAATGGTGTTTGCGAGTTTAAGTAAATCCAAAGAAGAAATAGAAAAGTTGATAGAAAAGGTCAACAAAAATTTTATTGAATTTGTCCAGTTGATTGCAAAAACAATTGATGCAAAAGACGAGTATACTGCAGGACATTCACTTCGTGTCCTTGATTATGCGATGAAGATTGCTGAAGAATTAAAACTTCCTGAATCAGATAAAGAAATATTAAAGCAGGCATGCCTGCTGCACGATATTGGAAAAATCGCTATTCCGGATGGAATCTTGAACAAAAAAAGTGCACTTTCGGAAAAAGAAAGAAATTATATTATAAATCACCCGATAATTGGGAAAAAAATACTCGGAACCGTGAGTGAATTCCAGCCGATTCTTAATATCGTCTATACTCACCATGAAAGGGTTGATGGAAAAGGCTATCCACAAGGACTTGACCGCGATAGAATTCCACTCTTAGCAAGGATAATTGCCGTGGCAGACACTTATGATGCAATGATTTCAGAAAGATCTTACCGAAAGGCAAAATCCAAAGAAGAAGCAATTAAAGAATTGCAAAATGCCAAGGATACCCAGCTTGATGGTGAAATCGTTGATTTATTTTTAAAAATATTGTAAATATTAACTGACCTCTATTAATCTACCTTTTTCAATTGTATAAATTGTTTTTGTCGTCTCTTTCAGAAAATTTATATCCTGGGAAATTACTACATATGTAAAATCGTTATTACCTAAAATACTCCCCACCCTTTTTACACCTTCTTCGTCAAGTCCATTTGTGGGTTCATCAAGAAGTAGAATTTTGGGTTTCATTGCAAGAATCGTAGCAATCGCCAGTTTCTTTTTTTCGCCCTCGGACAAATGATAAGGTGCCTTTTCTTCAAATCCTTCAAGCCCAATCAGTTTGAGAGATTCTTTTACTCTCCTCTCCACCTCTTCTCTTGGAAGTCTATAATTTAAAGGAGCAAAGGCAACTTCTTCTTTTACACTGGGACAGAATAACTGTTCATCTGAATTCTGGAATAACAAACCAATAAACTCGCGCACCCGTTGAAAATCTTTTTCTTTCTTGATAACTCTACCATCGATTTCAATAATACCCTCTGCAGGTTTGATAAACCCCATTATTATATTGAACAAAGTAGTCTTTCCAGAACCGTTGGGACCGATTATACCGATACGCCCTTCTTCAGGAAGAGCAAAATTTAGGGAATCAAAAAGCAATGGCTTACCATTATATCCAAAAGTAATACCTGTTAGTCTGATCAGATATTTTTCTTCCATCAGGCAATTATAATCACAATGATGCAAACGGTCAATAATATAACACCAAGTAAATCTACAAATTTGAATTTGAAATGGTCTATGAGCCAGAATTTTCCACAAAATCCACGACAAACCATTGCCCGATATAAATTCTCTGCCCGGTTATAACTTTTAACGATAAGGCTTCCAACGATATAGGCAATCGTCCTGTAGGTATGAATAGCATTCCTTAATTTAAACCCCCTTGCTTTCGCTGCCCTTACAATCTTTTCATATTCATCATAAAGAACCCAGATATAGCGATAAATTAAAAAAAACAGGAAGACAAGTTTGTCAGGTAGTTTGAGATGTAGTAAACTATGAACAATATCAAATATGCTTGATGTTGCTATGAGACTGATAAGGATTAACATTATTGCGTTTGCTTTTATGGTCAATAATAATGTAAACAAAAGACCTTGCTGACTAATTTTTAAACCCAATATTTTCAATAATGGTTCACCCGGATAGGTTAAAGGCAGAACAATCCAGAGAAGCAGGATAAATTTATCAACAATCAGTAACCTGTTTATTATCTCCAAGCATTTTATCCTTGCGATGATAATCAAAATAATGCTGATTAAAAGTCCTATTAATGAAGGTACTAATTCATTTTGCAAAGCAATGACCAAAGAAAAAACAAATGCATAAATGATCTTTATTCGCGGATCGAATTTGTGAATTATAGAACAACCCTTTATGTATTCGTTAAACATTATTCTTTCTCTTCATAAAGAATGCAATAATTCCTATTATTCCTACGATATAACCTATTCCACCAACCACCTCATTAAAACTCACTTTTTCTTTTTTTTGTTCCAGCATCATTCTTATAAGTGGATGGATTTTTTCCTCAACCACATCTTCTATCATCTTTCTCAATAAGATTGTATCAATTACTGGCGCATTTATTTTGGGTGGTTTAACAGAAATATCTATTTTTTGTTGCTTTACTACACTCTCTTTTTGTATTTCAGGTAATTCATCTGCACTCACCACGGTCTCAGCACGATGCCCCATTCCACCAATTACAACAATTTTTAAATCATCTTTTTTAGGAATAACAAAAGAAAATTCACCAAGGGAATCGGTTTTGCCGGTGATTAGTTTATTACCAGAATTATCATAAACTTCAATTTCGCCACTCTTAATCTTACCACCATCACTGGCATAAGATTGGATATAAATCTTGTTACCCTTTACTGTTGCAAAGATATTGATTTTATGTGCCAGGCTAATGGCTGGAATAAATACCAAGATAATAAAATTAATGAACTTCATTTTTGCCCCTTACACCCGAACAATCGGGATTTTATAATAACTCATTTCAAAGTAATTCTGGTTTAACTTTTTTTACGAATAAAATCACAAATCCCGTAAGAATACCCTCAATAATCATCACCGGGATATTGATAATTACAATCATCCTGGCTACCGGAATGAAGACCTCGCCACTCAATGAAAGCACTACAGCAACGAGGACGCCCGTCATAAGAACACTAAAGAATCCAGCAAGAAAGCCACCAACAAAATTCAAAAAGCGGTTGGGAATCTTGATCAACATCTTGAAGATTAAAAAACAAAGGACTGAAGAAGATGCCATCGTGGCAGTATTCACCCCGAGTGTTGTAAATCCACCAAACTGGAAGAGCACTGCCTGTAAAAATAAAGCAAGTAGAAGGGCTGGAAATGAAGCCCAACCCAGCACTATTCCTGCAAGCCCATTAAGTATTAAATGCGCACTTGTCGGTCCTACTGGAATATGGATAAATGAAGCAACAAAAAAAGCAGAAGAAAGAACTGCAATTTTGGGCATATCTTTATATTCAATCTTCTTTAAACCAATTGCTGTTCCGATAAAGGTAACTGTTGCACCACCAATTAAGACTGGACCTGAAAGAACACCCTCAGCGATATGCATTTTTACTTCTTTATAGCAAACATCCCAGCCCTGACCCGATGACCACTTTTATTTCATCTCTTCAACATAAACCCACAACACAGCCCCAATCTCCACCGGATATTCTTTTTTATCCTGGTTATTGACCATCTTCGTTTGTCTTTCACTCAATGCTGCAAAACCCCACCAGCCGGGCTTAGGCATCGCATAGACAAAAACACCATTGGCATCGGTCTTTATAACCTGTGTGATGTAGGGTTCCTGCGGCGCAGTATATTTTTTGTCTATATTGTAATATTCAATCTCAACATCAATAAATGGTGCGGGTTTACCATTTATCTTAACCAATCCACAAAAGACATTGCCGGCATATAACCCATAAGGACGAGTTAATGGTATGATTTCAGTCTCAAGCCCAACTTCTGCATCCCAACCCTGTTGCATTCCAAATCCATTGACCACAACCTTTGAATAATGAACAATAAATTTTTCTTCTGCAGGTTCCCAGTATGGTGTGGGTTCAACATAGAACACATAATCACCAGGTTGTTTAAGTTTATAATTTGCAACCCAGGTAGAAAAACCACCAAATTTCTTCTCGGAAATTATTGACAGGAGATCTTCTCGTCTTTCGCCACCGATGAGGACCCTAAATTGAACCGGTTTCACCATATTGAGCATCTGTTGTTCAAATGGATGGCAGAACATCAATTGTAGGTTGATGCTTGCAGATTTGTGGTCTTCAACGATATTGACGCTGGGAATTATCAGCTGGAAATGAGCGTCTAATGGCATAATCATACAAAACCACCCAATAATCAGTAATTTTATCCTAATCTTCACCATTTTTTCTCCTTTCATTTATTTTTGCTTTCCAACAAAAATACTAAAATTCATAACGTAAACCAATTGTGGTGATTTTTTCTTTAAATTCAAAATCACTCAAAAATCCTACATCCACCACTAATCCATCTCTTATCGTGTATCTTCCGCCAACCAACCAGCTTTGCATTTCTTTGTCACCAAGTACTTCAGCACCAAAAGCAAAATCCCCTGCGCTGTAAATCAATCCGCCAGCATAAGTTATGCTTGAGTCACCAGTTGTATAACCAAAATTGGCATCAAATTCGAGTGGTCCCAAAACACGGGTCATTATTCCATTTAAAATATAAGCAGAACCACCGAATTCAGCAGTAAAAGATGCTGCCAAAAGGTCAGGAATCAATGCATATTTCAGTGTAAGTTCAACCGGCAGAAAAGAATTCTTGGGTTCTGAAATGATATTAAACCCAAAACCAATTCCAATGTCCATTTTTTCAGTCAATCCGTGTTTAAAGCTAAGAGCAAAATTTCCTTTTCCTTCCCCAAGGTCATAACCAAGTTCCAGTTCATAAGTACAAGCCGCAACCGTTCCTGCATCATCAGTATTAAATGGTCTTGCAGCAAAAACGGAACACACCGCAATCAGAATGAAACTGATTATTTTTGGTACCATCATTGTTTTTGCCTCCTTTCGTGCCACTAAAATAAAAAAAGTAACACCAAAAAAATTTTACGCTAATTTTCTACCTGTGCTCGTGGTCGTCAACTGTCCGTGCTTTATTCCTTTGGTGCTCAACAGTCGGTCCGCAATCTTCTTGACCTCATCCGCCCTGCCTTTTATTGCCAGGATTTCAAGACAGTTATGCTCATCAAGATGAATGTGCATTGTGGAAATAATCTGTTTGTAATATTTATGCTGTATTTCAGTAAGCCGTTCCGTCAACTCATGGACTTCATGGCTGTAGACCATAGTAATCGTCGCTACAATCTCTTCTTTGGATGATTCCCATTCCTTTTGAACCAGCCGTTCACGGATTAACTTTCTTATCGCTTCAGAACGATTGGCATAACCCATCTCAGCAATAAGACGGTCAAAATCTACCAGTAATTCCCTGGTCATGGAGACACCAAAGCGCACTGCTGGTTTCTTCTTTGATGTTACTTTTTTAAAATTCATAACACATTATATCTAACTTTTGAGATTTGTCAATCTATTTGTAATTTGAACTTTTTAACTATCAGTTTTTTGATTTTTCTATGTCAAAATCGATAAAATCACAGTGATGGATTAAGATTGCTTCGGCCGAGCGCTTTACCTTTTCACCTTCTTCTGAATGGGCAGCAACAATGTGGGCAATCTCCAAAGGTAAACCGGCTTCAAGGGAGAGCTGATAGCCGGAGACTGGGTGGCGCACAAGTATTCCACAATAACTCTTTATAAATTTGCCATCCTTATATTCATATTCAAGTAATTTCCCCACATCATGAACAAGGGCACCGGCAACAACAATATCATAATTGAGGTCTTGACGTGTTTTAGCAATTGCCATAGCCATGTTCGTGACTGAACGCGTATGCTCAATAAGATTCTTTTTTGTCGGTATTAAGAGTGTAAATGGGATATCTTCAATAGTCTTCCAATTCCCCTTCCTGACTGCAAGAAGCCAGGCTTTAATAACACCATTTTTTACTTCCATACTCTTTATTTCTTCAATCTCAGGAAATATTTTTTTTATATAGTTCTCATCCATCAGACCTCCATTTTGTTTATACAAATAAAATAATTGTGCACCCTTTCCAATCTGTCATAACGAGTCTCCTTTTTCTGGTATTGTTAATCTCATTTTTGTCTTTGTCATTACAAGCGAACAAAATCAGCCCTGCAATCCCATCGATTATATTTTCTATTATTCTGTTGATTTCAAATATTTCAATAAACCTCCAGCATTGATAATATCCCTTTCAAGTTCTGAAATCGGTTCGGCTTTATATATTCTACCCTGAGTGATATTTTTAATCTCCCCGGTATCTATATTTACTTCAAGGATATCACCCTCTTTTATCTCCTTTACCTCTTTCAATTCAAGGGTTAATAATGCAGTATTAACGCAGTTTCGATGGAAAATCCGGGCGAAAGACTCGGCAATGACCAGACTGATGCCCGCTCCTTTTATCGCTATCGCTGCATGTTCTCTTGAAGAGCCGCAGCCAAAATTCTTTCCTGCAACGATTATGTCGCCCGGTTGCACATTCTTTAAAAAATCCTCCCCCTTATCCGTTCCCTCCATAGCATGTTTAGCCATCTCGGTTTTATCAGTCAGAGGGAGATACTTACCAGGATAAATCTGGTCTGTATCAATATCATCACCGAATTTCCAAACCTTACCCTGATAAATTGATTTGTTGATTTTGGCACTATCAAATTCCATAGTTTAATTCCATAAATCCATTGGTGATGTTATCACACCGCGCACCGCACTGGCGGCTGCGGTTGCTGGTGAAGCAAGATATACTTCACCGCCCTTGCCAAGTTTACCGATAAAATTGCGATTAGAAGTAGAAACCATAACCTCACCGGGTGCAAGTATTCCTGGGTGCCCTGTTGTGCACAAAGAACAACCCGGATTCACGACAACTGCACCGCTCTGTAAAAATATTTTATAAAATCCTGCCCGTTCAGACTGCTGGGCGACCTCCATTGTCGCTGGCACAATTATCAATCGGACATTATTGTTAATCTTTTTACCTTCAAGTATCCGGGCGGCAATCTTTAAATCTTCAAACCTACCATTGGTGCAGGAACCGATAAAAACCTGGTCAATCTTTCTGCCTTCCACATCAGCAACGTCTACTACATTATCGGGTGAATGGGGACAGGCAATCTGGGGTCTTAAATTGGTAATATCAAACTCATAAATCCTCTCATATTCTGTATCTGCATCTGCATTTATTGGTTCAATATTTTCTACATTATGCGAACGCAGGAATTCAAATACTGTCTCGTCAGGTTCAATAAATCCAATATCACCAGACATCTCCGTTACCATACTTGTCATTGTAATTCGTTCGTCTAAGTTCATCATTTTTATTGTCTCTCCAGTAAATTCAATTGCTCTATTGAGTGCGCCGCTTGTTGTCAAATTTTTAAGAACATATAATACCACATCCTTTGCAGTCACCGGATATTTTAAAATCCCATTAATAACTATTTTTATTGTCCTCGGTACCTTAAACCAGAGCTTGCCTCTATAAAGCGCACCTGCTATATCCGTTGTACCCATTCCGAAGCCGGCTGCACCGATGGCGCCAAGAAGGTTCATATGGCTATCGGTTCCAATCACAATACTCCATGGTTTGATCAATCCGTTTTCCAGTAGAATATGTTGTCCAACACCCGTATTTACATCAAACAATCTTATTCCCTTTTCTTTCGCAAAGTTTCTTAATATCTGTTGGTTTTTCGCAACCTTTTCATCACGGGGCGGTATATGAAGGTCAAAGGTGATTGCTACCCTTTCCCTATTAAATACTGGTGCATCACTAAAATATTCTTTGAATTCCTGAACCACATTAGGACCCCCGAAATCGCGCATCGCTACGAGGTCAATCTTTGCCCAGATATAATCGTCCGGCTTCACCTGTCTTCCTGTAGAACGGGAAAATATCTTTTCAATTATCGTCATAATTTATCTGCGATCGCCCGCGCCATATCTAATGTCGTGCTGTTGCCACCCATGTCATAGGTCCTTACCTTAGCTTCTTTAATCACCTCGGCAACTGCATTTTCAAGTCTGTTGGCAAGTTCTTTTTCACCCAACCATTCAATCATCATCTTTGCTGCAAGAATGGTAGCGATTGGGTTGACTTTATACATTCCCGCATACTTTGGTGCTGAACCATGGGTGGGTTCAAATACCGCAAGTTTTTCACCGATATTGCCTGAACAACCAAATCCCAACCCACCAACCATTTGTGCGCATAAATCCGAAACGATATCACCATATAGATTCGGTGCTACAAGCACATCATAGTTATCAGGATTCTTAAGTAGCCACATCATAATCGCATCAACATTTGCCTCATCAAACTGGATTTCTGGATAATTTTTTGCTACCTCCCTCGCAGTCTCAAGAAACAAACCGTCCGTTGCACGCACAACATTTGCTTTGTGCACGATTGTTACCTTTTTTCTTTTATTCTTTTTGGCATATTCAAAAGCAGCGCGGACAATTCTCTCTGAACCTTTACGTGAATTCACTTTGCAGGAAATAGCATATTCATCGAGTTTCAGATTTTTAAATGAGGCAAAATTTTTCGAAAAATTGCTCAATACATCAACGAGTTCATTGGGAACAGGATGGAATTCAACACCTACATACAAATCCTCAGTATTCTCACGGAAAACAACAAGGTCAATACCTTCTTTATAATTTAAACTATTACCCGGATACGCCTTGCAGGGTCTCAAACATATATAAAGGTCAAATAATTGTCTCATTCTGACAATCGGGGAACGATAAACAAGTCCTTTTCCTTTTAACTCTGGAACCAATTCAGCCTCAGCCTGTTTTGTGGGTTTTGAAGTAATGGCACCGAAAAGTGCTGCATCTACATTTTTTAACAAGTCAATCGTCCGTGATGGAAGTGCGTCCCCTTCTTTGCACCAGAATTCCCAACCAATATCACCATAAACATATTCAGCATCAAATGCTAATTTATCAAGAATGATCTTCGCTGCATCCAGAACATCCTTACCAATTCCATCTCCTGGCAACCAGGCAATCTTATATTTAGGCATAACACCTCCTCTTTTCAGGTTATCGTTTCAAAGCCACCATATTCTACATAAAAATTTAAATAAGTCAATAATTCTTGAAGCACTAAAATACACTACCCAACCTTGACTTAACTATTTTTTTGGATATCATTACTTAAATAAGGAGGCAAAATGGAAAAAAAGTTCACAGCGTTGCGAGTCGTTTCGGTTATCTTTAAGGTGCTCGCCTGGATTGTGGCAGTATTTACAGTAATAGGTTTTATTGTAATGCTCATTGGTGGCGCTGCAATGAGCAGTATGATGGGCAGGGGTTATGGTGGTTATGGAGGCTATGGTGGTTTAGGCTCTTTAGGTGCATTGGGCGGTGTGGGCATGGCGTTTTTTATCCTAATCTATGGTGCCCTTGCCTTTGTTAGCCTTCTTGCTGCAGCTGAAATGATTCTTGTAATTTTGGCAATTGAGGAGAATACCCGGTGTCTGAAACCTTCCCAGACAGGTAACTAATACAGCCAGTAGTAGTATGAGGGGCAGATTGCTTCTGCCCCTTTTTCTATTTTGTAAATAAAAAATGACAGGCGAGTGTGAAAAGTAGCATTGTCATTGTAAGTCGCAAATAGGTAAGTGCTGCAAGACCCAGAAAAGCCTTCTCCGGAAAGAATAAACGCGCAACAATAGCAAGCACCATTGTAATAATGCTCACTATAAATGCAACATATTTTAGATTCTTCATGTCAACCCCCTCTTTCAACTCTAATTATAAACACGATTCCTGAAATGTCAATCCCTGATTGATTGAATAATTCGCTACCTGGTAATTTTCAACGGGCGATTATAAATTTCTCAACCTTTTTATCTGTTCCTGTGTTTCCTTCCGCTAATATATGAACAAGGTATACACCGTTACTTAACTCATCCCCTGATTCATCCCTTCCATCCCAAAATCTTTGATTGTATCCAGCCCTACAGGATAGATCAGAAATCACTTTTAACAAACGACCCGCAATCGTATAAATTTTTATACCCACCTTGGCACTCTGCGAGAGCGTAAATGTAATCCAAATTCCATCATATTTTTTAACCGGGTTTGGATAAATAAGGAGGTTCTCTATAGAAACCCTTTCAAAGATATCGGCATTAATAACAATCTTTTCAACGGTTTGATTGAAATTATTATCACTCACATAAACAGTAATGGACTCTACAGGATTTTCTATGGCTATCTCACTTCTGAATTCGCCTTGAGAATAGGAATTTTTATCATATATAAAGTTGTTGCGCAGATCGATACGATTGTTTACATTATCTTTACCAACATACAAAAAGAACCCGCGCGTGTCTTCCTTGGAATTGAGTAAGTTTATCCCGCTCTCGTCAGAGATAACGCCGGTAAGGGTGAATTTCTTATCTACCCAGTCACCATTTTTTAATTGTCGCGCACCGTCATAGAATAATACTTTAGGACCTTCTGGGTCATTGGTAGGTATTACACTCCCCCTAACACGTATGGAATCACGCGTAGCACTTGTTTGATTTTTATAACCACTCAATTTAATCACCGGTAAATGAGTCGTTGAAATAATTGGTACGGCAAATCGTGCGGTATCAATCGTCCAGTAACCATTATAAATTTCTCTACCTTCTATCCTATAATCAAAAATAACTGTGTCTGCTAAATTATCACTTCTTCGGACCGCACGCCTTATATGACCGCTAATTTTATTTACGGTGGTAGGATCAATCCACTTGATATGCGTGGTGTCTCTGATATAAGCGGTTAAATAATATGGTTTTTTATCTGAGAGCACTTTTAATTTCTCTAATGGCCTTACTGAATCCTGAACTGTTTGAATATTGAAACTCTGCCTAACATTTCTTATCTTGGTCGCTGGGTCACCGAGCAACAAATAAATGGATATACCGTTTCCCCTGTGCTTGGCAATATAATAACATTCGCCCATTGTCAGATTTGTATCGGGATTCGTAAAAAGTCTAAAAAGCTCAATCCCAATAGGTTCGTTGGCATTGGGAAATGAAGCAGCATGCGCACCCATTGTACCGATCGCCCCCTGTTTCATTCTCACAAATTCCTCAGCAATACACTCATGGTCTGAATCATCAAATCTTCCTACGGTGCAGGAAGCAAAGTAGAAGAAGAAAAATCTCCTTCCATTATTTATTTTGGGGACATCGGTTTCCATAAATAATTTTTCATGGGCAAGTTGATGGGTATTACCATGTCCAAAGAAACATCCAATCAGGGCACCTTTGTTGAGTTCTTTAATAAAATCTTCGTTTGCAAGGACTTTCACTGTATTCACATCGTGAGGCGGAAAAGGTAAATAACTTAGCATATATATTTTCGCCCGATCATATAACACATCTGAAACAATATAATTAATTGCCTCACAGGCATTAGAGTGTGTAGTTCCTTCCCATCCATTTGCATATTCATCATCTGCAGTAAGTATAATTCTTCTATTCCATGTTCCATCTATATCGCCATTTTCATAGGCAAAAACTTTATCAATAAAATCCCTGACTTCCTGGTTGCTACGGACAGTTATTCTACCCAGAACCATTGCCTCGGTCCCGAAGAAATTTACATACTCACCCTCGTAGATATAATTGGGTGGTATCCCCGGATTCCCCGAAAGTGTTGTTCCGGTTTCATACATCGGGACGTAATTCGGTGGGTTGTCTTTTTTGAGGTTATTTTTGTAATCATAGGTTGCATCGCCAACGATAAGAACATACTTTGGAACAGTAGACCAGTTATTGTATGTATGATAAAGAAAATGCTTGATTGCTAAGGGGTCATACTTCCCAAAAGAAAAGTCATCAAATATCGCATCAACGGTTACAACCTTTGTAGTATATTCCTGTTTGCGATAATTGACTAAAGGCATTATTGAGTTATAGAAATTCCTGTGGGTTATGATTAAATATTCACATCCATTATCCGCAGTTCTCAAACGACCTGGATTTGCTGGAATTAGTTTTGCACTAATTGCTGATTTTAATTGAGCAGCATACAACAATTGAAAAGAATCACAATAACTGGAAAAGGTGATATTCTTCCCACTCATTGCAAAGTTATCAAACATTTTTGGCCGGCGCAAGTCGGTGATATCGATAATAAATGGTTTAGAATTAACATTCTTGCATTTTATTGAATAATTAGTGGCGGTTTTGAAATAACAATGAAATGGTTCAGTCATATCAGCCAAACGCTGGTATTCAATATCAAAACAATTCAGATAAATTGTGAGTTTTGTTGTATCGGGTGGTAATCTTCTTACCCGAAATTCAAAAATAGAAGAATCACTGTCTAAGACGCAGGTTCCCGATAATTTAACCGGTGGTAAAGACATCGTCTGCGGCAGGACAATAGTATCGTTGTAAATAGTTTGTCCGTCTAAGATTAATCTATACCAGAATGGTTGGGGGGTCGTCGGGCTCATAGAATTAAATATTGATACAATAAAACTTGCATTACCATAAGCAAATTTATGGGTAATCGGCATTCTTACCACCGTGCTTTCAGCACTACCCAATGAAAAATCCATCCAGTACCAATTTATTCCGGAACGTGTTGGGTTATGAACATCTTGTTCAAAATGCATAATCTCTTTAACGATAGTATCCGGATTTGAATTATTCCAGTGTGCATTGACTTTTTCCATTCTTTTTCCAAACGCACCACCAAAGGTAAACCAATATACATTGTTAATTGCATAGCCATTTTCATACCATTTTATAAATGTATCAGGCACAATGTGACCTGCAGGGAAACCGTAGAATAGTAAATAATCATCTTTATCAAAACTGTGGTCTTCTTCACCCTCAACAAAAACAGGAACTTCTATGAGTGAATCAGGAAATTGATGGAGAACATTTCTGGGCAATAGTTCAAATGCTGCATTGTATATCTTCATCGTTCGCGGGTCAAATTGTTTAGGGTCTATTCCTACTCTTTTCAGATCATCATATCCTATCTTATACAACCCTTCTTTGTCTACTTCAATTTTAAACCACACGCTACTAAAAGAAAAAGGATTTTTGAGTGTTTGTTGAATCTTTTCTCTGCGCCAATATTTACACTGGCCATAATTTATTATTACTCTTCTATAAATCTCTTCAAAGGAATCGTTAAAAATTGGCTTTATTTTTGGTTTCCCCTTGAAGTTGACTGTTATTCGTAAAACCCGAGAAATTATAAGTTCTTTTTTAACTGGATTATAGCGAACTGGATTTATTTTAATATTAACTGTTTTAATATCACGGAAATAGTTAGGATTAGATAATTCAATTGTATTCTCGGGATACAGCCGATCTGTCTGATAGACTTTAGATACCTGATTAGCAATCTTACCCAAATCTCCTTCATATATTGCAGGAGGAACCACAGGCTTTATATCTACTCCATAGTAGGTTTCGGTCTGATGCTCAATTATCCTCACATCCACATCACCTTCCTGGGGAATGCCCACAAATAAATTTAAAGAAGGTACATCGGGGTCACCAGGCTGGGAGAATGAAGTCGCCCCGGTAAATTTTAAGTTATTTATGTCTATCTCTCTCCCGTAAAAATTGATCTGGATACCTGCATCGCCCAGATCATTTATACTAACAGCAGAAATGATTAAAAATGAAATGACAAACATAATTTATCCTATTTTTTTTGCTTCATCAATTAACATTATTGGAATATCGTCCTTTATCGGATAAGCAAGTTTACAATTGTGGCATAGAAGTTCTTCTTTTTCTTTATTATATATAAGATCTCCTTTACATTTCGGACAACATAAAATTTCTAAGAGTTCTCTCTTGAGCATAATACCTCCTGGGGCTTTGTTAAAACAAATTTATCTTTAAATGAACTATATCCAAGATTTAAATAGCCAAATCCGTATGCACACAAAAAGGGCAAAAGAATATACTGACTATTGAATAATCCATACATAAATGTAAAAAAGATATAAAAACCAATAGAAATTTCTAAAAACGGTATTAAACTATTAACCTCAATTATATATCTCTTATTTTTTACCCCTCCATTCTTTGGGGTCCGGGTAAAAACAATATTTTTATTTAGCAATGCCTCAATGACTGCCTTTGTATTCGAGATTGTCAATCCCATACTGTGAGCAATAATACTGGCGATATATGGAATCCTCCTTTTGTAATCAGGGTAACTCCATTTTTGAGAAAAGTAATAAAGCAAAGGATAGCCAAAAGCACCAATTGTAAAGAATGAAGCGAATTTATAGTATGAATCAGCAACCATCTTCTCTACCTTGAAATACATTATTGGGAAAGAAAGCAATCCCAATAGTAACATTGCAATAGAATTTATATGACAGGTGAGATGCACCAATGCCTCATATTTAACAATCGGTTTCAAATCACTTCTGAGTACATCTTTGAGCAATTTAAGCGCAACCTGGAATGTTCCTTTTGCCCATCTATTTTGCTGAATGCGAAAACTATCGGCATCATCAGGTAATTCCCCTGGAACAACAACATCGCCACGATATTTTATGCGCCAGCCCTTCAATTGCACCCGATATGAAAGGTCAAGGTCTTCTGCAAGTGTATCACCTGCCCAGCCACCACCATCAATTATTGCAGTCTTACGCCATATTCCGCAGGTTCCATTAAAATTTATAAAGAACCCGGCCTTATTCCTCAATTCTTGTTCATTGATAAAATGATTATCAAGTCCAACCGCCTGACTTTTTGTAAGTAGCGATTCTTCGAGATTAAGATGCCCCCATCTTGCCTGGACCGCTCCAATCTTTGGGTCATCAAATTCGGGTAGCAGTTTTTTTAAAAAATCTTTTGGTGGAACAAAATCAGCATCAAAGACAGCAATGAAATCGCCCTTAGCAATTAGCAATCCATATTGAAGTGCGCCCGCCTTGAATCCCTGCCTTGTTCCTCTTCTTATATGTTTAATATCATACCCCATTTCTGATTTTTCTTTCAAGATATCTTCAACTATACTCGTAGTTTCGTCATCAGAATCATCAAGAATCTGAATTTCAAGTTTCTCTTTTGGATAATCAATCATTATCACACTATTTATCAAGCGTCGCACGACAAATTTTTCATTATAAACCGGTAACTGTATAGTTACATCAGGGAATGTTTTTAAAGTCACGGGGGATTCAATTGCTGGTTTAACACCCCTTTTCTTCCTAAATTTGAAATGTAGATAAAGCAATACATAAGAGTGCATAGAATAAAATAACAACACAAAAAGGACTACTGTGTAGATAAAAAGCACCAAACCGGTCAATCAGTCCCCTTGGTTACGGGCAGTATCTCAATTTTGAATAACGGCTGATTAATAAATGCCCTGTATTTCATGGTCTCAAGATATTCCATATCAGGATATAGCACAATTTTATCCATTTTTTTGCCTTTGTCAAGCCTTGCGGTTGCAATCAAAATGCTATCTACCTCAATAGCAACCTGTTCTGCTGGCTCTATCTTCTTTTTTAATTTTATCGTGATATTTGGGCGAGAAAGCCGGTCAAAATTCAAACTAACAGATTTTATAATATCGTAATCGTATCGGACATCTGTTAAATAGATAGGTTGATTGACATTTCCTTTAAGATAGGAAGTACGAGAGGCTTCGGTGCTATCGCGGGCTATGTGATAAATTGCAGTAATCCCAGGGGCGAGTAAATCCTGGATATCGTAAATATTATAATCGCCTGGCACTCTAAGAATTATCTTACTACCTTCTTTATTCAATCGCCAGTTAAGTTTTAATAATCTTAAACGATTCTTTATTTTCTTAACTACCTGATTCGAATTTATTAAAGTATCGGGTTTAATTTCGTAACTTTTAATATCAATAAAAGGTGGTACAATAATTCTATTATGATTATAATCATCAATTCTCAATCTCCAGTAAACACTTGAATCAGGTAATCCCACCCAGAGCATTTCAGGAAGATATGTTTTACCTGAAATCTCAATATATCCCACCATCTCCCTCCACCTATCCGGTGCGAGGAAAGGTAAAGTAGCATTAGAACGAAATAAAAAATTGCCATTTACATTTAAAAGTTCAAATTTTTCAAACTCCATTACCCGCTTAATCTGGGCATATATATTTGATTCTTCACCGCGTGTTGATTCTATCCACCTGCCTTCTTTTTTTGACCACTGCCTGTCATTTATCCCTAGATATTCAAAATTAACTATCGTATCGCCATAATCCCAGATTCCTCTTATATGTTCCGCCCTGCCAATAATACAATCGCCATTTGCAGATATTCTTGCAAAGGCAGTCTTCAGATCATATTCATACCTGAACGATTTTTGATGGGAAAGATTCTTCACCCACATCTTTACATCTTCCTCTGGAACAGGATAATAGAAAAATTTTGGACCGCAACTCATTATTAAAGAGAGTCCCCAAAGAATTAGCACTCTTTTCTCATATGTTATCTGCATAGCAAATTATAGTCAAAAATGTTAGAATATCAAGTTCAGAAAGAATTACACTTGACAAAAAGTCTTTTGTATTAATAAGGGTGTTGCAGTGAAAAAGTTCAAAATACTATCCACTATGCTTTTTTACAAGCATTGCTTTATTGATAATCGACTCTGATTGTAAAAATCCGGATGGATACAAACCAAAAGAAGATTCATTGCTCCCCCACCTTGGAATGCTCCCCATTTGACTTGGACATGAATATTAGTTATACTTACAGGCTTG
>CAZLGA010000051.1:0-17248 GCA_964559225.1 uncultured bacterium
AAAAAAAATTGATGTTTCTGACCTTTCTCCAGGAATATATTTCATTAATGTGACAGTAGATGGTCTAACATATAGGGCGAAATTTAACAAAATCCGTTGAGCGATTACACTACAGAAAACCCGTTTTTGTTATACGGTTTCGCAGCGCGTATCGTTCAATGTTTCAACAAAAGGACTTTTCACTCTGACAAAAAAACCGAGCTATCGGCGCTCAAAGCGGCTTTTCAGTCGCGAATTAGACCCACTGCTTGAGTATGTATTAAGTCCTTTTATCTATAGTTTTACCAGCTTTACAGGTTGCACAAAACTATTTATCCTCAACACAACAAAATAGACAGCACCATTATCCAGTCCTTCTGGTAATCCGTATCGGTAATACCCAGGAGCAAGGTTGACATCGTCAACAATAGTTGCAACTGTCCTGCCAGTTACATCAATGATTGAGAGCGTTGTAGTGGTCTGTTTTTCAATATTTAAACTGACAATTGCATTCTCTCTAAAGGGATTGGGAAAGATACTCAAACTGCTTTTTGGTACTGTCATTTTTTTGCTTTCTTCAACATTGGCGAGTCCGATATCAACTTTGTAAATACGATTATATGTACCACCTGTTGTCGTCCATAAATATCCTCCCCCAAAATCAACTCCCTGTTGAAAATTCCAGCCCGGGACATAACCCGGTGCATTATACCAGTTGAGAATCGCACCGCTAATTGTATCAATTTCGTAGATACGTCCATAGCCCTGGTGTCCGACCCATAAATGCCCATCTGCGAAACCCAATCCGCGTGGGTCTGATGGGTATGGAGCGTTAAAAGGAATCGAACGAATAGTATCGCCAGTAGTGGTCATCTTATAGATACGCCCGCCCTCTTCTCCCACCCAGAGATATGCACCGTCCCATGCTAAGCCATGGGCGTGCCCTGCAAACGGAGGATCATAAGAAGCCATCAGTGCAAAAGTTGCGGTATCATATTTGTATATGGAATTAGTCTGCCAGTGTGATACCCAAAGATATGTGCCATCAAAAGCCATATCCCTGTTGCCGTAAGTCGGATAGAAAATATTCACAACCTGATAAGTTTGCGGATTTATACGCGCAATTCTTGGTGACCAGGCGTAATTGTTCCAGATATATTGGCCATCAAATGCAAGTCCCATTGAATAATCACAAAATCCGGGATTAAAAGAATCAACAACAACGAATTGTCTGTCCTGATTTTCAGTTATGAAATTATTCTCTGACCCAATCATCACACCATCGCGAAAAAAATCCTGTCCTGCAAAAGCCAAACAGGTCACCAACAAAAACAAACCAAAAGATTTTTTCATAGTATCCCCCTTTATTGATATATTATAGCGGTAATCGGATTCAGGTCAAGGACATTGATTTTAATCTCTCTTTTTCTTTATCTCCCCTTTAGCATAATCAAAAAAGATTGGAATTTTTGAAAGCACGATTCTAACGATACTCTGCCCCGGAAATCTGACGCCCTCAAGAATTTAAACACTTACTGCATTGCCTGTAGTTGATACAAATGATAATACACGCCCTTCTTTGCGAGCAATTCCTGATGGGTTCCGACCTCTTTTATTTCGCCTTTATGTAATACATAAATCCTATCTACATCTTTTATTGTGCTCAAACGATGGGCAATGATTATTGCGGTTCTGCCCGTAATCAATTTTTTCAACCCATCCTGGATATATTGTTCGGTCTCTGCATCAATGCTTGCAGTTGCTTCATCTAAAATCAAAATCTTTGGATTGAATGCCAGAACCCTTGCGAAAGAGAGGAGTTGTCGCTCACCTGTAGAAAGTGTCACGCCCCGCTCCATTACAACTTCATCATATTTGTGGGGAAAGCGGTCAATGAATTTGTCAGCATTGATATATGCAGCAATCTCTTTTACACGGTCGTCTTCAATCGGCAGATTCAATCTGATATTTGATTTTATATCGCCTGAAAACAAAAATACATCCTGCATTACAACTCCAATCTTTGACCTCAATAATTCAAGCTGTACTTCTCTTATGTCATTCCCGTCAATCAATATCTTGCCTTTTTGAATATCATAGAGTCTTGAAATCAAACTGATGATTGATGTCTTACCTGCACCAGTTGGACCGACAAATGCCACCTTCTCTCCTGGTTTAATCTTAAAACTCACATCCTTCAACACCCATTCCTTTTCATCATAACTAAACCAGACATTCTGAAATTCAATCTCACCTTTGACTTCGGACAATACCTTTGCATCCTGCCGCGAAGTTATCCTTACTTCCTCATCAAGCAACTGGAATATCCTCTCACTTGAAGCCATTGCTGATTGTAGAATTGTATAGGATTCTGTAAGTTCCCTTATCGGTCTGAAGAACATTTCTACATAGGTCAAAAAAGCAACAAGGATTCCCAAAGAAAGATTTCCTGTTATCACACGACCACCACCATAATACAGAACGAGTCCAATACCGAGCGAACTGATGACCTCAATCAAAGGTCTGAAGAATGACATCAGAGTCACTTCTTTCAGGTTCGCCGAGAGATAATCTCTATTAATCACATCAAACTTTTGCTGACTTTCTTTCTCTTTAGCAAAGACCTTTATCACCCTCATTCCGGAAATATTTTCCTGCAATGTAGCATTCAATCGCGCAAGTTTGCGTCGGACAAGACGATAAATATCCCTCGCCTTTATCCTAAAATACGATGTCAATACAACCACTAATGGAACAACAATAAATGTTATCAGGGCAAGACGGAGATTTATCCAGAGCATTATTATGACAATACCGATTAATAGTAAAATATCCCTCACCAGTGTAGTGAATACGCTTGATAATGCCTCATTTATTGCCTCAACATCATTTGTAGCACGGGTTACAAGCCTGCCCACGGGATTATGGTCAAAGAATGCAAGGTCTAAATCCTGGAGTTTCTGGAATATCCTCATTCTCAACGAATGCATAAACAACTGTCCAGCATATTGCATAAGATAAAGGTGAATAAAATTGACCACCACACCAATAAATATTATACAGAGGAAGATGATTGCCATGCGCAAGGTGCCGTTCAAATCATTCTTTCTTATTTTCAACAATTCCGAGGTCCCGATTCTTGTCAATTTGTCATAAGGTGCAATTATAAGATTATCATACTGCTCAAAGACCGCTGAATTTTTTTCTATCAAAACCTGTGCTTCTTTATCAATCTCATTTTTATAAATATAAAAATATCTTTCTTTTGATAATAAATTTTCTTTTTGCCAGCGGTGAACAGTATCGGGTGAGACCTTTGAAAGTTGAGATTGTGTAATGAAATAAAAATTCTCAGAAATTCTCGGCAGTTTTTTGTCATATTCAACCTGAAGTTTATAGCCAGTCTTCGTTATATACCTGTCAATCGTGAATCTCATAATATTCGGAAAAATAAGTTCAACAAGGGCAGCAACAATCAAAAGAATAAAAGAAATTATCAGATATTTGAGATATGGTTTAAGCAAACCAAATAATCGGGCAATTATCTTTCGGTCAAATACCCTGCCCAGTTCTTTTTCTTCAGTATGAAATTCGTGCAACATTATATCTTCTCCAGTTTCATCTCAAGTTGCTGGGTTCTGTAGATATTGTAGTACAACCCGCGTTGTTTTATCAATTCCTGGTGCGTTCCTTTTTCCACAATCCTTCCCTCATCAAGAACAATTACCATCTTTGCTTCTTTAATGGCAAAAAGGCGATGAGATATGATTATCGCCGTGCGATTTGCCATCTCAGATCTTAAATTCTTAACAATTTTTTGTTCAGTATGGGCGTCTACTGCTGAGAAGGCATCATCAAGAATCAAAATTGGCCTTTTCAAAATCAATGCCCGGGCAAGGGCAAGCCTCTGTTTTTGTCCACCGCTCAAAGTTATTCCCCTCTCCCCTACAATCGTATCAAAACCCTTGGGGAACGCCATAATCTCATCATAGATTTCAGCAATCTTTGCGACCTTTTCTACTTCACTCATATCTGCTTTCTGATTTCCAAAAAGGATATTATCTTTAATTGGTTCAGAAAATAAAAATGTATCCTGTGGAACAAATGCGATATTCTTCCGCAATTCCTCAATTTTATAATCTTTTATATCAATACCATTAAGCAATATCACACCACTCTGGGGTTCATAGAGTCTCAGCAGTAAATGGACAAGACTTGATTTACCCGAACCAATCGGACCGGTGACCCCAACAAAAGAACCGGTTTCTATCTCAAGTTCAACTTCCTTAAGTGCGGGTTTTTCTTTTCCCTGGTATATTAAACTCACACTTTTAAATTCAATCTTCGCCCCTATTTCAGGAACTGTTTTATCCCCGCTCTTTATTGTTGGTGTTGTTCTGAAAATGCGATTCAAACGTCCCTGGGATGCAGCACCACGCTGAAACATATTTATTGCCCTGCCTATAGCCATCATTGGCCAGACCATCATTTGGAGATAGACCATAAATGCAACAAATGAACCTACTGATATTGCTCCGATAATGACATAACTACCACCCAAGCCCAACACAATCACTTCACCAATACCTGCAAGACCCATAATGATTGGAAAGAAGAGGGCAAGGATTTTCCACAATTTCATATTTTTATCCACATAATCCTGGCTTGCGCCGCTGAATTTTTCTGTTTCTGCATCTTCCTGGACGAACAATTTAACAACCCTTATCCCTGAAAGATTTTCCCTTACCCTTTCCGTAAGGTCAGAAAATGATTCCTGAACTTTTTCAAACAATCTATGTATGAAGCGGCCAAAATATGTAGAAAAGAATGTAATCAACGGAAAAGGCAGTAAGGCGTAGAATGTCAGACGTGGGCTAATCAAAATCATCATTACGAGAGATGAAATACCCAATGCAAATATATCAACGAGAATAACAAGTCCGAATCCAATGGACATACGGACGGCGTTTATATCATTTACTGCGTGCGCCATCAAATCACCTGTCTTGTGTGTGTCATAAAAGCTCACATCAAGCGTAGTCAAATGATTATAAAAGTCTTCTCTTAATTCTTTTTCTATCCGGCGTGCCGAACCAATAAGTAAATAACGCCACCAGAATCTACCAAAGGCAATGCCCACAGCAATAATCATTATCAAGAGAAAATAATAACCAAGCAGACCCGGGGTTGCCCTTCCCTGGGCAAGGGTATCAATTGCAAATTTTAAAACCTGGGGAATGAATAGTTGTAATAAATCAATTATAACAAGAGCTACGATTCCCCCAAATATCTGCCAGAAATATTTTTTGAAATATTTTCTTAAAGCAAGTAATTCACGCATAATAAACTATTTTTTTATTGCCCTGGGGCCACCATATATTCCCATATCTGAACGCGAACCATCTAAATCAATAATCAGACTATCACCAGCATCAATGCAAGGTGAGTTTTTCTTCAAAGTAAAACTTTCACCTTCAAATTTCGGGTCAACCGAGATATTGCCATTAAAACCGGTCTGGTCTTTTATTCCATGATAATTGCCTGATTTGTTTGCCCAGAAGTTATTGAACTGAATTGGGAATCTTTCTGATCTTCCATTCATCCATACACCTACACACGGACAGACCCATTCTTCTTTCCAACCGTTCTCAACAACAATATTGTTTTCAAAGATACCACTTGCATTTGAATCCCATACTGCAAAACCACAATTTCCATTGTGATATATAACATTGTTTATAACCTTCATAGATGAACTGCCTGTTGCAATTATCCCCCAGCCTAAATTATCAAATACTGCATTATTCATCACAACCGCACTTGAATTTCCAAAACAACCTATTCCTTTCCAGTATTCAGAAATAAAATTACGAAAAACAAACGCAGTAGCATCCCAGGTTACACCGATTCCTGCGCCCCTGCCTTTTTTAATAACATTATCAGCAATAACTGCACTTGCACCCCGATAAAGTGCAATCCCATCCCAGGTATTGTTATAAATATAACAATTACTGATATTTATTTCAGCCCCTTCCCTCCCAATTATACCACCAATACCAACAACCACGGTATCAATTCTATCAGTATTATTGATAACTGCCACATTGTAGATTGTAACGCGACTGTTCTTAACAACAACTCCTGCATCAGTCGCATTACCATCAGCACTCCTTTTTCCGCCGGTTATGGTAAGATTTGAGATATAAGCACCCTCACAATTCTCAAATAGCAGACCATAACCCGCATTGGTCACCAAAATCGTGCTGTCCCGGTTCTCACCGATTATAATCAGCGATTTATCTTTGATATGAAATCCAGTCGTGGTCTTGACTTCAGTCAACGGTTCTATACAATTCCCGCAAATTTGTTCTATATATGGCTCAACCCGGGCATAATAAATCCCTTTTTTAATAGAAATCGTATCCCTGTCATTTGCCCTGATAAAAATAGAATCAAGATTCATATCGGGGATAACAGTAATAAAATCACTCAATAAAATCAAAAGTATCAGCATATCTTCTATAGATTGACTATTATAATCAAATTTCAATCTTATGCAATATATCTATTGTATTCCTCTTGGCTATTTGAAAAGCGTTGCTAAAATACCGATATAATGGAAGAGTCTGATAAATAGTTTAATATAAGCAGGGTAGAGAGTAGGGAATCGGACCTAAATGCCCTACCGTATGCAGTATGAAAGCGAAAGAAGAATAAGTGACATATTATAATCAAAGATGTCTGATTTGCAATATTTAAGTGATTAAGAAACTGTTATATAAAAACTAACCTCTTGACACTTTTCAAGGAAGTTCTGACCTCAATCAGTTTGAATATGCGTGTATTACTTTTTTGTATCACTTAATGTGTTAAACACACTTATAATATTATTTGAAGAGACTCAGCGTGCGATATTCTTGACTTTTCTCTTTTTAAAGATAGAATTACTACATCAAGGAGGCTGAATGACAAATGTTACAAGACAATTTATAAAAGAGCAGGTTAAATATCTTAGGAAAACTATCGGTAAAGATACTGCAGTGTGTGCAACAAGTGGTGGTGTGGATTCAATGGTCTGTGCAACACTTGGGCACAGGGCATTAGGGAAAAGATTGATTGCGCTGTTCATTGATGATGGTCTTATGCGCAAGAACGAAGCGACACAGGTTACAACAATTCTGAAACAAAAAGGCATTAGAACAGTCGTGATTCATGCCGCCGATGATTTCTTTAGAGCCCTAAAAGGTAAAACAGACCCCGAAGATATGCGTAGGGCTTTTCGCGATGTATTTTACAAAACACTGGGTAATGCAGTCAAAAAATTCAAGGCAAAGTTTTTGATCCAGGGCACGATCGCCGCCGATATTAAAGAAACCAAAGGAAAAATCAAGTCTCAACATAACGTTCTTTCTCAGATCGGCATCAATCCTGCAAAATACGGTCTTTCAATCGTTGAACCACTGGTAAAACTATATAAACCCGATGTGAGGAAAGTTGGCAAAGCACTGGGATTACCTAAAGCAGTTTACGAAAGAATGCCATTTCCTGGTCCAGGTCTGGCAACAAGGGTGGTTGGTGAAATCACACCCCAAAGAGTAAGAATTGTGCGCAAGGCAACTGCTATTGTTGAAAAAGAAATAAAAAAATTGAAACCCTTCCAGGCATTTGCAGTATTGCTCAATGACCGCGCAACTGGTATTGTCAAAGGCAAAAGGGCATTTGGTAACATTATTGTAATCCGCAGTGTTGAATCAAAAAATGCACTGACCGCCACACCGACTAAGATTCCATACAACATTCTTGAAAAAATTCAGAAAAGAATCATTCGTGAAATCCCCGCCGTTACAAAAGTGCTATATGATATAACACCAAAGCCCCCAAGCACAATAGAATACATATAGAAAAATAGTTATAGTAATACGGTATTGCCACCTGAATCGGCAAGGGACAATATTATCATAAGTTCTTTTTCAACGTCAGGAGGAGATGATGAACTTAAGTAACAAATTTATGACTGTTATGGTTGTTTTTATCTCTTCTCTATCCGCTCAGTATTTTGCTGATTCAATCATTGCAGAGGCACCAAGGATTTTTATAGATTGTGTCACTCTTGATCTGGAGTTTGTCAAAAGAGAAATCCCTTATGTTAATTATGTTACTGAACGGAAAGCAGCAGATATTTATATATTAATTTCAACCCAACCTACTGCTGGAGAAGGAACAGAGTATAGTATATTCTTCATCGGTCAACAGAATTATTCAGGGATGTGTGATACATTAAAGTATATTGCGCTCAAGTCAGATTCTGATGACACAATCCGAAGAGAGATTGTAAAAAGACTAAAACTGGGTCTTGTCCGCTATCTTGCCCAAACGCCAATCGGAGAAAAATTACAGATAACAATTTCTGAAAAAAAGATTGCATTAAAACCAAAAGACCCTTGGCATAACTGGGTGTTCAGTATTAGTTTAAACGGTCATTTCAATGGACAGCAAAAATATAATTTCAATAATCTATATACCACATTTTCCGTAAACAAAATTTTGGAAGAATGGAAAATCCTGAATTATTTAAGTTATTATTACAGAAAAAATTATTACAAGGTGAACGATACCACAACAATTATAGACGAGTCAAAAAGTTATAATGGCTCAACAAGTCTTGTCATCAGTCTGGGAGAGCATTTTTCTGCAGGATATTATCTTTCGTTCTACTCCTCCACCTATGAAAATATTCTCATAAGCAGTGGAGTTGCACCTGCAATTGAGTATAACATCTACCCTTATCGAGAATCTTCAACAAGAAGATTAACAATCCTTTATGATATTGGTTATATCTATTATGAGTATTATGACACAACGATATTCAATAAACTACAGGAGAAGTTGTTTAAAGAATCTGCTTCAATTGAAACCAACATAATTCAAAAGTGGGGTTCAATCAATCTCCGACTCAAAGGTTCACATTATTTCCATGATTTCAGGAAAAATCGACTCACCCTATATACTGACATCTCACTGCCGATTGTTAAAGGCCTGTCATTCAAAGTCTATTCTTATGTCTCAATGATTCATGACCAGTTATCGTTGGCGAAAAAAGAACTAACTGAAGAAGAAATTATCCTCCAGAAAAGGCTCCTTGCGACACAATATTCATACTATTTGTCAATCGGTCTTTCTTATACCTTTGGTTCAATATACAGCAATATTGTGAATCCCAGATTCTGATTTATGATTTTCTAAATAATTGCCCTGCTTTCTCCGCGGAAGTCTTTATCCCTTTGATGATTGCCGAACTGAATCCTTCGTGTTCCATCTCATTTAAGCCTGCGATGGTGCAACCCCGGGGCGTGGTTACCTTATCCACTTCCTGTTCGGGATGAAGATTAAATTCAAGTAATAATTTCGCAGCACCGAGAGCGGTCTGCGCTGCCATATAAATCGCATCCTCAGGATGAAAACCAATCTCAATACCTCCCTGTGCCGACGCCCTTATCCCTCTCAAAAAGAATGCCACACCACAGGCACATAAGGCGGTTGCAGCAATCATGTCTGTCTCAGAGATTATCTTTGTTTTTCCCAAGCTGTCAAAGAGTTCCTTTATAAAATCTATATGCGGTTCTGCCTTTTTGTTGAAAGAAAGGCAGGTCATTGATTCCTGAATTGCAATTGCGGTATTGGGCATTGATCTGATTATCGGTATATCTTTGCCGATTTTCTCTTCAATCGCACTGATGGGAACTCCGGTTACTACTGAAATTAAAATGTGATGGTCGCACCGAAGAATAGACTTAATCTCAGTAAGCAGCTGTATGATTTCATCCGGACGAACGGTTAGAAAGAGATATCTTGCTGTTTTGACCGCCGCCCGATTATCCGTAGTAACATTAAAACCCATGTTTTGCAAATCACTCAAACCATTAATCCTGCGCCGCGTTATCAAAATCTGTTCTGGCTTGTATTTTTTGGATTTTACCAGACCTTTGGCGATTGCTGAACCAATATTCCCACCGCCAAGAATTGCTACATTTATATTTCTCATCGAATGCTCCTTTCGTTCCAATTATATTTATATTAATGATATTTTACAAGATAGCTGATTCTTAGTATAGATTATTTATACCCAATGTCATTGTGTATCGCATAAAATTAAAAGCAAACCCAGATTTTTTCCTGCGTTTTTTGTAGGAACCATCATCCGACAGCAATAAAAATGCAGAACGGGCTTCGGACTTGCAAAGCATTGTTCCTCGCAATGACAAAAAGTAAAAATAAAAAAACCCATTTGCAATAATGATTGAGAGTTATGTAAGTTTAGTTTACCCTGATAATTCAGTATGCATTGCAGTTCAAGATGTATCACACAATCTTTCTCAGCCTTTGTAAATTCTTGATTATGTATCTCCTCATCTGTGTGATTGACCGCCTTACATTCTTTAAACCCGTACTACCCTCAGAAATCTTCTCTCGCACTGAGGATTCCGGTTTCATTTTCTCAGTAATTATCTCGGGTGAAATTTTCATTTTAGAACTTATCAGGTGTATAAATTTCTGAATTTCACCATTGGATTCTCTTATAGATTCGGCGATAAAATTATAGATATTTCGGAACCGATAACCATTTTTTACAAAAAATTTACCGAGGTCAGTAGCACAGATGAAATCTGGATTTTTTTCCCAATACTCATTGGATTTGAATTTTGTATTAAACAAAACCATCCGCATAATCGTCAGGCAGTCAAGGGTTTCTATTATTTGCTTAAAGAATATTGATTTTAATTCTTGTAAATCCCGATTATATGATGATGTTATGCCCTTAATAATCGCAAGCGCACCTACCAGATTTCCAATCGCCTTTGCCGATTTTGCCCGCAATAACTCACATACATCAGGGTTTCTCTTCTGGGGCATTATGCTGGAACCGGTAACGACAGAATCACTGAACTCTACAATTTTGAACTCATTAGTGTTGAAAATGATCAAATCCGTAACCAGATTTGAAATGTGCAGCATTAACTTTGTAATATAATACAAGAAGTCAAGTAAGAAATCCCGGTCTGATACGCCATCAAGGGCATTCGCGCATATCTCATTGAAACCAAGCCTTTTTGCGAGAAATCTTCTATCTATCTGGATTGATGTTCCAGCAAACGCACAACTCCCAAGAGGTGATACATTAATCCATCTGTTGAATAGCGTTAGTTGTTCAAAATCGCGCTGGAATTTATAGAAATAAGAAGCAAAATAGAAAGAAACGAGCATCGGTTGTGCCTGCTGGAGATGGGTGTAGCCCGGGATGATTACATCTCTATATTTCAGTGCCTGATTTATGATTACCTTTTGCAATTCCAAGATTCCTTTTAATATCTTTTTGACAGTGTCCCGACAATAAATCCGCAATTCAGTCGCAACCAGATCATTCCTACTCCGTGCAGTATGTAGTTTTTCCGCAACCAAACCAATTTCTTTTTTTAATTGAAATTCCACATTCATATGAACATCTTCTAATTTGGGGGATAATCTGAATTGCCCTTTTTTAAAATCATTCAATATCTTATTAAGTCCAGTCTTTATCTTCAAGAATTCAGACGCTGAGATAATCTTTTGCTTACGCAACATCTCGGCATGGGTCAAAGAACAGATTATATCATACTCAACAAGATTTTGGTCATCTATGGCTGAGTCACAAAAAAGCAGAACCTGACGGTCTATTTTCCTTTTAACCCTTTTCTGCCAAAGGGGTTTTTTATCTATATTAAGCACTCTTGATTTTCGCATATTTATTCGCTGCCTCGGCGCAGGCGGATTCAAAGATATCAAATCCTTTTTCAAGAATCTTCATCGGAATATTAAAGGCAGGAACGAATCGGATTGATGAGAATCCGCAGGGCATAAGGATTAGCCCTTTCTGAAAGGAGTGTTCGGTGATATGGTCAGCAAGTTCTGAATTCGGTTTTTTTGTAAATGGGTCGGTAATAAATTCACAAGCAACAAACATTCCCCGGCCCCGAACATCTCCAATGAATTCATATTTTGATTTCATTTCCTCGAGCCTTTTCTTCATATATTTTCCTTTCTCGTTTACGGAATCAATCAAACCTTCTTCTTTTATCACATCAAGCGTTGCCAGTGCTGAAGCACAGCAAACCGGATTGCCACCAAAGGTATTGGAATGCGCACCCTTGATTTTGAAATCGAATTTTGCATCATATATTGCGGCCCCGATTGGCAGTCCTGACGCCAGACCTTTTGCAACAGTGATAATATCCGGGATAACATCTGTATACTCTATCGCAAACATCTTTCCTGTTCTTCCCAGCCCGGTCTGGACCTCATCATCGATCAGAAGAATCCCGTATTTTGTGGCAATCTTTTTTAACTCCTGGATAAATTCATCCGGAGGTACAATATATCCACCTTCACCCTGAATCGGTTCTAAAAGTATTCCCGCAATCTCTTCGGCTGACACGAGTTGTTTGAAGTATATTTCTTCAATTATCTTTGCACACCAGATATCACACTTGGGGTATTCTTCATGATATGCACACCGAAAGCAATAGGCATAAGGCAACTGCCATACCCCGGGCATCATCGGAAAATATCTTTCGCGTTGAACAACCTTACAGCCCATAAATGCATTTGCACCCATTGTTCGGCCATGGAATCCGCCGATAAAGCCAATAAATTGATTCCGTTTCGTTGACCATTTGCTAATCTTTATCGCCGCCTCAACCGATTCCGCACCTGAATTGGCAAAAAAGACCTTCTTGGCAAATTTCCCCGGTGTAATCTCAGTCAATCGCTTTGCAAGATTTGCCTGAACTTCATACGAAAAATCGGTTCCTGCAAAATAAATAAAATCTTTAATTTGATTTTTGATTGCTTTCAGGACTTTCGGATGTCCGATTCCAATGTTTGTCACACAGACCCCGGTAGTAAAATCAATAAATTTATTACCATCAACATCCTCAACCACTGAACCTTTACCTTTTTTTATAGCAAGGGGAAGATGCTTGGTCGTAGTAGCAAGATATTTCTCTTCCATTTCAATAATCTTGCCACTATTTTTTCCCGGAACCTTATGGTTTATCTCGGGAATTTGTGATTTTTTCTTGTCACCTATCATTTTTTATCTCCTTATAATATTGGCGATTGAACCATGATTTTTTCAGACTCTGAAAAAACTTTATGTTCAGCAGAAACCTTTGCATAAACCTTCAGGGGCAATGACCATATTTCGATAAATCCCTTTGAATGGGTCTGGTCAAATTCATCAATCCCTTCGTAAGTTGCAAGATTTTTTAAATAGAGTCCTTTCTCTGATGAACGAGCTACAACCGTTGCAGAACCTTTGTATAATTTAAGTTTTACAACTCCTGAAACATTTTTCTGGGTCTCTTCAATGAAGGCGGAAATTGCCTCACGTAAAGGACTGAACCAAAGACCATTATAGACGAGTTCTGAAAAAAGATTCTCAAGCACTGGCTTGAAGTGTAGAACATCCCTGGTCAAAACCAGCTTTTCAAGGTCCTGATGTGCCTTAATGAGAATTATTGCGGCAGGTGCTTCATAGACCTCACGGGATTTTATTCCGACAAGCCTTGATTCAATATGGTCAATCCTGCCTATGCCATGTTTTCCGCCAATTTCATTCAACGCTATTATCAGATTCAATGGGTTCATCACGACACCATTTAAAGAAACCGGCACACCCTGTTTAAATTCAATCTCAATATATTCGGGCTCGTCAGGTGCATTTTCAGATGATTTTGTCCACAAAAATGCATCTTCGGGTGGTTCTTGTGTCTCATCTTCAATCGGTCCGCATTCAATGCTCCTTCCCCAGAGATTCTCATCAATAGAATATACTGATTTCTTCTCTTCTACGGGAATATTATGTTTCTTTGCATATTCTATTTCATAATCCCGCTTGAGATTGAATTCACGCATCGGCGCGATTACCTGCAAATCAGGATTCAATGCTGCAGCCCCGCATTCAAAACGCACCTGGTCATTACCTTTTCCCGTGCACCCATGTGCAATATATTCCGCACCTATCTTCTCAGCAATCTTAACCAGATATTTAACAATCAATGGTCGGGCAAGGGCGGTGGCGAGTGGATACGCATTTTCATACAAGGCGTTCGCCTTGAGTGCTGGGATTACATAATCCTGCACGAATTCTTCTTTAGCATCGTAAATGAATGATTGAACCGCACCAATCATCAAGGCTTTATCCCTTATCCCTTGCATATCCTCATTCTGACCAACATCAATTGTAAGGGTAGCAACCTGTGCCTGATAGTTCTCTTCTATCATCTTGATTGCCACCGTCGTATCAAGACCGCCTGAATAGGCGAGTAAAACCTTTTTCATTATGCCTCCTTCCTGCATAATTATTCATAAATTATGAATAATTATATTTAAAAATAAAGAATTGTCAAGGGGGAATTAAATGCCTGAATAACTAAAGGCTAAAATTTAGAAAAATAACATTTATGCAAATTTGGTAATTCAAGCAGGATGGTTGACTGACATTGAAAAGACAACTGACAAAATTTTTTGCGATGTTGGTGTCTATTAAAATCAGCTAATTATGTCTTCGGTCTGATTAACAAATCCTGAAATCTCCTTTTTACCTTTTTAGTATTGTCTGCATTATCAACGACGACAAGTATTGTGTCGTCACCGGCAACGGTTCCTAAAATATGCTCCATTTCAGCAAGATCAATGACCCGTGCCACACCCTGAGCTTCACCGGGTGGGGTTTTAATCAAAATCAAATTTCCAGTTTCTTTTATATCCCTTACAAAATTCAAAAATTTATTTTTCAATTCCTTCTCTGATGAGCTCACCTCATCAGCAATTTTATAAACATAATCACCAAGCCCTTTGGAAACTTTTATAACACCAATCTCGCGCAAATCTCTTGAAAGCGTTGCCTGGGTAACCAAGATATTGCGTTTCTTAAGTTCTACGACAAGTTGCTCCTGTGTGGAAATTTCATTTGATTCAATTACTTCGCGTATCTTTTGCTGACGAATTTTTTTTATTTTATACTTCAATTGTCTCATAGTTAATTATACAAATAAAAAATAAAAAGTCAACCATTCGATTTAAATCAAAAATAATCTTATCCACCACACAGACCCACACCACTCTGGGTATTAAGTGTGTAGCGCTCAATCAGGAGGAAAGAAAAGATTAATCGTTCTAGATAAATCTGGCCCCTACAACTTAGGAAAAGATCTACAGAACACCTTTAAAAGTATATCACAACAATATCTTGATACATTCCCAAAAAACAATTAATGTATTATCATTATAAAAAAGGGGTCGGCAGAGCCGACCCCCTGAGTGGACTTATTTCACTTCCACTTCAATCTCTTTTGTCTTTGCCGATTCAGGCTTCGGTATGGTTATGGTCAGAATACCATCTTTATAGGTTGCCTTCACCTTATCCGTCTCCACAGCATAAGGTAAATTTATGGTGCGGCGGAATTTTCCATAATGGCGTTCAATCCTATGATATTTTTTATCTTTGGTTTCAGACTCCTGTTTTCGCTCACCAGCTATTGAGAGAACATCGCCATCAATCGTGACCTTGAGGTCCTCCTTATTCACCCCTGGTATCTCTGCCCGCACCTCAATATTACCATTATTTTCAGCAATATCAATGGCAGGCATCCAGTTTCTAACTTCTTGGCCAAAAAATTTCCTGACCATAGAATCATACCAACGGTCAAATTCATCATCAAACCTTACCAAATCCTGAAATGGCTCCCATATTTTGAGAGTGTTCTTCATATTAATCACCTCCTTATTTTTTTCTAACTTTTAGACAACAGAATTGATTATAGGTTAAATTTGAGGTAAATACTTATTGTTACCATATTATTAACAAAAGGATAGCAATCAAAGAGCCAATATAGATTTGTTTAGAATACTAATGAATAATTGGAATCAATTAATCAAAATTTCTTAATCACAGCCTCATTAGCAGCACCAACTGAGATGTATGTAACTTTTAGCCCGGTATAATGTTCAATCAATTTTATATATTCTTTTGCCTCAGGGGGCAAGTCTTCATATGATTTGATTTCTGAAATATCTTTTTTAAATCCAGGTACCTCTTCATAAACAGGATTAAGCTCCCCTGCAATAAACGGGTCAAATTCTTTTGCATTGGAATAGCCGACTGCAATCTTCAATGTTTCAAAATTAGATAAAACATCAAGCTTGGTTAGAAATAATTCTTTTGCATTAGTTAAACGCGCTGCGTATTTTACAACTGAAGAGTCAAATGGACCACAGCGCCTTGGTCTTCCAGTTGTTGCACCATACTCGTTTCCATATTTTCGTAAATTCTCTCCGAACTCACCTTTATCTTCTGTGGGGAATGGACCCAAGCCAACCCTTGTTGTATATGCCTTTGAAACACCAATCACGCGTTCAAGATTCAACGGAACACCACCAGCACCAACAAATAAACCACCTGTTATTGTATGAGAAGATGTAACATAAGGATAGGTGCCAAAATTTATATCCAGGAGAGCACCCTGTGCACCTTCAAAAAGAATCTTTTTCCCCTCTGATATAACCTGTTTTACAAACTCACCGTCATCAACGATAAATGGCTTTAGTTTGTAAGCGTATTCAAAACACTTATCAATGACCTCATTCTCAGAAAGAGGCTCGGCATGGTATATCTCCATTAAGATAAGATTCTTCCTTGAAATATTTAATCTCAATTTTTTCTCTAAATTTTCTGGATAATATAAATCACCCAATCTTATTCCTATCCTTGCATATTTATCTTCATACGCAATACCTATTCCCTTTTTAGTGGTCCCTATCCCGTGCGTAGTTTCTTCTTTGATTTTGTCAAGGAGTATATGATAAGGAAGGATTAAATGACAGAAACGTGAGACTTTTATTCTTTTTTCGATCTCCGGGTCAAATTTTTTAAGTTCATTGAGTTCTTCAAAAAATATTGCCGGATCCAAAACACATCCCGCACCAATAAATGCAACTGTGTTTGTATTCAATACTCCACTGGGTACTTGATGGAATACATATTTTTTTTTATCACGCCAGACCGTGTGTCCAGCATTGGGTCCCCCCTGAAATCTAATATTTATATCAAAATCCCTTGCCAAATAATCAACAACCTTGCCTTTACCTTCATCACCCCATTGGAGACCAACCACAGCGGTATTCATAACTTTTAATATTATCTAAGGTTTGTCAAAAGTCAATAGTTATTTTG
>CAZLGA010000052.1:0-16674 GCA_964559225.1 uncultured bacterium
TAAAACCCTATGGAATTTCAACACTTTGATGTTAAAACCCGAGGTTATTTTTGATGATTTTTGTAGTATTTTTGTAATTTTCCCCAGACTCAAGCCTTCTAAAAATCACCAGTTTTTTAACATTTTTACTACGAGAAAATGTTGAAAATTATCGGGAAATTAAAATGGTGGTTATGCAATTATTCTTTGTTATCTACTTTTATCATCTTTAAATATCTATAGATCTGGCGTTCAGATAAACCGAGTTCTGCGCAGGTCTTTTTAATATTTTTGCCATTGGTTATAAAAACTTCATAAATCAATCGCGCCTTGTATTGTTGAACCTTTTGCTCTATAGACAGCGGTTCACCTATTTCAAATCCTAAATCTTCTACATCAATATACTCTTTCTTGCAGGTCAAGAATGCCTGCTCTAATATCTTCTCAAGCTGACGCACATTGCCAGGATAATCAAATTCCATCAAACACTTTTTCGCCGGTTCGGTTAGTCCGGAAACAAATCCTTTATATCTTTCTCTTATTTTTGATAGTAAATGTTCAATTAAAACGGGTATTTCTTTGCGTCGCTCACGGAGTGGCGGAATATCAATTTTGGGTGAATGTATTCTATAATATAAGTCTTCTCTAAATTTACCGCGTTCTACAAGCTCTTCGAGATTACGGTTTGTAGCAAAAATGAATCTCACATTCACAACACGCCCTTCATTAGTACCCAGTGGAATAACTTTTTTATCCTCGAGAACGCGCAAAAGTTTTGCCTGAACATTTGGGGGCAATTCAGCGATCTCGTCGAAGAAAAGTGTTCCGTTGTTTGCATATTCAATCCTCCCTATCTTATCATAACGAGCATCAGTGAATGCACCCCTTTTATATCCAAATAATTCTGATTCAAAAAGGTTTTCCGGTATTGCTGCACAGTTAACCACCACAAATTTTTCTTTTGCCCTAAGACTTGCATTGTGAATCGCTGAAGCAAGGAGGTCTTTTCCAGTTCCGCTTTCGCCAATGATTAAAAGATTGGTATCCTGTAGTGCTATGCTCTTAGCATTTAATTTGATTTCTTCTAATCCGATTATATCATCAAAAGTATAAGGAGCACACGGTGTTAAATCATTTTCTCCTATCGTCTCTTCATATACAGGTTCGAAAATAAATATATATTTATCACTATATTCCTTTCGTAATACATAATATTTTGAAGAAGTCTTTTCCGATTTAAATATTTCATTTGCAACAGACTTTTTGGTTATGATTTCAACATCAAAATTATTTGTAATATTGTCTTTGGTACTACACTTTAATGCTTTCTTTGCACGCTCACTTAACCAGATTATATTACCTTTATAATCGGTAATCACAAAAATTAGATTGAGCAATTTCGATAAATCAGCAAAAAATTTTAATTCAGACGACCTCTTATATTCTTTTTGGATTACTTCTGCAAGCAGTTTTACCAGTGTAAATGTATGGGGATGCCCCTTCCTTTCTGGATGTACTATAACAATTGTGCCTAAAATGATTTTATTATCCATTATTGGTGCACAAAAACAGGCACCCGACTGAAAGATTTTTAAATAATAATCTTTACCTTCTACAAAAACCGGCCTTAGATGTCTAATGGCAAGTGCTACTGCATTTGTTCCTGCATCCTCCTCGCGGAGAGAACCTCCTTCTCCAAGCCCTATTTTAGTCTTGCTCTGTAGAAGGGATTCCGGGCCTATTGCTTTCAGTATATATCCATCTTTATCAGTCAGCACGACTATTGAACCACATAATTTAAATGTTTCGCTGCAAAGTTTCATATAAGGTAAAGCCGATATTATTAAAGACTCATTGATTGTCTGACGGTGAATAAGTTCAGAGCAGGTCAACGATTTTGTAATACGCGACTTATGGGGATCCAACCCCAATTTTTTACAACGCGCTTTGGATTCATTAATCCATTTTTTTCTTTCTGATATTTCAGACATATATAGACCCGCCTTTTAATAACTATTCAACTTAATTGCCCAACTGAGAAAAACAAACTCCCCAATAATTTATGAAAAAAGGTACAAGGCACCGTAGCAAAGTATAATTTATAACTCAAAAGGTTGGGGCCTTATACCTTATGGTGATTATAGCCAGGAATTAAATATTGTCAATATAAAGATGTTAACCCTAATTCTCAATAAAAATCCGAATTACTACATTTAAGTGTGGTGCTATTTTCTACGAAATAAAGATTTTCAATAATTTGATTTACACGAAACCAATGGTCCGGGCAATCATAATTTTCAAATCTTCTTTTATTATTTCAGCAATTACATCAATCGAACCAAGAAATGTGATTTTCTCTTTTTTGATAATCACTCCGCCTGACATCTTATCATCATTTTTTATTACAAAATTATAGCCTTCCTGTTTTATGAATTTTTCGATCTGCGATTGGTATTTTTGTTTATCTGCACTGGACAAATACAATTCTCCTTCTTTTACGCCACTTTTTTTTATCATTTCTTTCAAAAATTCAAAGTATTTTTTATGCTCGGGCAATCCTTTTATCGCTGAATGTAGCACATCATCTATATATCCCTGCATCTCTCTCGTAAGTTTTTTATTATACTCAAGCCTTGCCTGAGCGATTGCCTTCATTATTTCTTCTTTCTTCTTCTTTTCCATTTCCTCGTTTAACCTTTTCTCTGCTTCTAAAATCTTTTCTTCATATTCTCGTTTTATCCTTGAAATTTCTTTCTCGTATCCCTGAATGATTGCCTCCGCCTCTTTTTTTGCTTCTTCTAAAATCTTTTCAATTACACTCTGCATAATTATAATTTCATTCCCATCAGACTAAGAATTGTAACGATCAGCCCTAATACTGCATAGATTTCAACTAAGATTCCATAGATGACTGCCTTTGCAGATTCCTGTGGTCTTTTTGCAACCATTTCTACACCTGCAGTGCATACCTTTCCCTGCCAGATTGCCGAAACGAGTCCTGCCAATGCTATAGGCATACAGGCAAAGAATAGTTGTAAACCCTGCCATAGCGATATTGGAGGAACCGTGCCACCGAGCAACCCAATCTTGGTCATTAATAAGAATGCACCAAGGAATCCATAGAATCCCTGCGTTCCAGGTAATGCAACAAGAATCAACAACTGCCCGAATTTATCAGGGTCTTCACTTAAAACCCCATTTGCTGCCTGGGCAGTATAACCAATTCCGATGGCAGAGCCAATGCCTGCCAGAATTGCGGCAAGGGCACCGCCAGCAATCGCAATTGCCATACCTAATGGATCAGTCATATTACCTCCTATTGATAAGGTTAAAGGTTAATGGTTTATGGGCACCGCTGCTGGTATCGTTTATGGTTGTTAATCTAATGTTAGCAAAGATCCTAATATTTTTTTTGAAAATACCAACAGCATTATATAACAAATTCTTAAATGTCAAAATGCCAGTGCCCAAATTCATTACTTAATCTCCACATATTTTGTCGCCATACCAAAAGGCCTGAACATCTTGCCACCACCCGCATAAAATCTGCCGAAGAATTCAATATAATGGAGACGCATTGTATGTATGAATCCACCCAGTGCATTTATCACAATATTGAAACTATGGCCGATAATCAATACTACAATTGCTAAAACTATGCCAATAACTGGAATTTTTAATACCATCCAGGCAATCATATTAACAGTCACTGCTATTCCACCCGTAACCATGCCCAATGCCATTAACCTGATATACGAAAGAATATTGCTTACAAAAGATGTTATGCCATAGAGTGTGTATAATCCCCAGGCAATCCGAATCAGAACTGGTTTTCCGTATTTTATACGAACAATATTTATAATAAGTAGCGCGAGACAGATATATTTAAAAAATCCAGGGAATATCTTCATTAGAGTTCCTAATGAAAATAATACAAACATTGTCCATAAAATCTGGTCAAGTAGTGGTGGATTGCCAGATCGGTTGGAAAACAGTATAATACCAGTGATTGATAAAAGTATCAGGATTTTTAAAACCGGTAATTTCAAAACAGTAAAATACAATGGCAGGCATACAATCAATATAGCCCAGGTGAGGTTTTCAAATATCGCCCGGGCGTATTCTTTATTGCGGAGGTCATCAAAAACTTCTATCAAAACACCCAAGAGAACATGGCCATATCCAATTCCAAGCGATAAATAGAAAAATGGCATTGGATTGGTCAGAGGGTCAAAGAGCATCAATTTTTTCAAATTTTTAAAAAATCCAATTCCAATCAAATCAAATAAATTTCCTGCCCAGCCACCAACCATACTACCGGTGAATATGGTAATGATACCACCTGCAAACAGAATCCATAATAAACTCTTATCTCCTGGCACCCTGCGCATAAGGTATAAGGAAAACAATGCAAGAAATATTCCATATATTGCATCAGTAAGACAAAGGGCAAAGAATATTGGAAAGAATACCCCAATGAATGGTGTAGGGTCATACTCTTTCTGCTCGGGCATGCTATAAAGTTTTATTAACATCTCATAAGGAGTACTCCACCAGGGATTTTCAATTGCTACGGGTGGCTTTTCGTCAGGAACCGGGGCAATCCTTTCAAATGCGACAAGTTTGAATTCCTCAGCAATCTTCTTTAGCTTATCTAAATCCTTCTTTTTTATCCAGCCAATAATATTTATTGTGCTTGTGGTCTCAGGCAATGCAGCAGCAATACCGTGCTTTTTGAATTCATTATCAATCCAGTCATAAATAATCTTCAAATTGATAATCTCCCGGGCGAGTTCAGATTCTCTTTGGTTAAGTTCAATAAGTCTTTGATTTACTTTTTGAATTTGCTCATCGTATTCATTTATCAAATTCGCCGGGGTTTTATCTATATCAGGAAGGTCTATAATTTCACATCCAAATTCGAGCAATTTTCCTTTAAATTTTTGTATGTCAACCTGACGCACAAAGAATAAACCGAATATTTTTGAGCCCAGTTTATTTAAAATTTCAAATGAGAAAGGAATGTCGCTAATTGATGATTCTAAAATCTGGTAATTCTCTTCAGATTTTATTTGGACTGGTATTGCTACAACCTTTTTAAAAGTTCGTAATTCACTTAGTCTATATTCCAGCGGTTCAAAAGGCTTGAGTATTGAGATTAAAGTTTTTAAATGCAGCAATTGACTGTTTAAAGTTTCTCTTTCTCTTTTTATCTGTTCGAGTTCATCAGTAGTTTTTTGAAAATTATATTTTTTTGTAAACTGCTCGAAGTCCTTTAAACTAATTGGAATGCGTGGAGGTACAAAGTTATCAAGAATTCCTTTTTTCTGATAAGATCCAATCTGTGTGACTGCCTCCTTTATCCGCTCTAATTCCGCAGGTGTATAAAGTGGTACCTCTTTCAATTCGGTGATATGTATTATTTGATGTTTATGTAGTTTATCAATAAACTCCTCTTTTATGCTTTTATGGATAACTATTACAATTTTTTCTAACGGGACTGTTGCCATTTCAGAATCGTCTCCTGAATTGCTTCTATTGCCTTTGTTTTGAATTTTTTGAATTTTTCTTTAAGTTCCTCGCTCTGTTTTTCATATTCTTCTTCAATCAGTCTTGTCTGCTCAGCAATAATCCTCTCAATCTCATGTTTGCTTTCTTCTAATAATTTGCTCCTTTTTTGGTTTACTCTTTCAAGTTGTTTATGTAAATCTTCTTTAATTTTTTGTAGCAACTCAGCACCTTTTTGTTCCGTCTCTTTTTTTAATCTTTCTGCCTCATTTTCAGCATTTTTTATTGCCTCAATTAGTTCCATACAACCTACCTTTTTCCAAGTATTTCCTTTACTCTCATCAACCTTGTTAAATCAGACCGTTCAATTTCGGATAACTTTAAATTTATATATTTTATCGTTTCTTCTATTGAAGGTATCAGTATAAATTCCAATGCGTTTACCCGGCGTCTTGTTTTTTCAATCTCTACCGCAAGGAGTTCAAGTGCCTTTTCTAATTCAGCAATTCTGAGTAATTTTTCAAGCAGTTCATCAATCTTTTTTAGTGCCAGATCAAGGTCACCCGAGGTATTTAAAAATCCATAACTGAGCATTGTACCAGAAATTTTTTTTATGAATTTCGGTATGCGGACATTAAATATCCGCTCTGTTGTATATTCCATTTCAATCTTTTTGTTTCCACCCAGTAATGCCTCTTCAGTAGCATTTGGTACCTGTTTGCTGGAAGCAAAATAAAAAAAACTGTAGGCAGATTCAAGTTCTTTTTCTATCTTTAATCGTAAATTTTGAATCTGTTTAACTAGTTCCATGATCTTTCTAATTAATTCATCCTGTTTATCCTTTAGTAATTTATGTCCGCGTCGGGCAATAATATTTCTTCGCTTTAATCTCAACAATTGCATGCGAGTAGGAGGAATATCTAATCTCATAAATACCTAACCAGGATAATCATTATTGTGCTTTGATTTATACATTGTCATAATATTTTTTCAAATATTCTTCTCTTACGCGTTTCATTTCACTCCTGGGCACAAGTCTCAATAATTCCCAGCCTAAATTTAGTGTCTGTTCAATTGTCCGATTTTCATATTCACCCTGATTGATGTATCGTTGTTCAAAAATAGTGGCAAATTTTAAGTAAATTTTATCCATATCAGAGAGCGCTGCCTCACCAAGAATAATTGCCAGTTCCTGCGCCTCTTTACCCCTTGAATAACAGGCGATCAATTGATTGAATAAGTCTGAATGGTCTTCACGGGTTTTCCCTTTACCAATCCCCTTGTCTTTCAACCTTGACAATGATTGCATTACATCGACAGGCGGTAAAATCTTTTTTCTATACAATGCCCTGGAAAGAATTATCTGCCCTTCTGTAATGTATCCGGTCAAATCAGGAATCGGGTGGGTTTTATCATCCTCGGGCATCGTTAGGATTGGAATTAGTGTGATGGAACCCTTCTTCCCCTTTATTCTACCTGAACGCTCATAGATTGTTGCCAAATCTGTATACAGGTAACCAGGATAACCCCTACGGCCTGGAATTTCTTTTCTTGCTGCTGATATTTCACGCAATGCCTCTGCATAGTTTGTCATATCTGAAAGTATAACGAGGATATGATAACCTTTTGTAAATGCAAGATATTCAGCTACTGTAAGAACGACCCTTGGTGTTGATACACGCTCAATCGCCGGGTCATCGGTGAGATTTAAAAACATCACAACTTTTTCCAGAGCACCGGTTGAGGTGAAGTTACTTATGAAAAAATTTGCCTCTTCAAATGTGATACCCATTGCACCAAAAATAATTGCAAACTCTTCTCCTTCCTGAAGCACAGTAGCTTGCCTGACGATCTGGGCAGCAAGTCTATTATGCGGTAATCCTGAACCAGAGAAGATTGGAAGTTTTTGACCCCGCACCAGGGTATTGATGCCGTCTATTGCAGAGATTCCAGTCTGGATGAACTCATTCGGATAATCCCGCGCTGTGGGATTTATCGGTGCGCCATTTATATCAAGCAATGCCTCGGGCACAATTTCCGGACCATCATCAATGGGTCTGCCCAATCCATCAAATACCCTTCCCAGCATCTTTGATGATACACCGATCTGTAGGGTTTTCGTTAGGAACCTTACACGACAATTGGCAACATCAATGCCTGAGGAACCTTCAAATATCTGGACGAGTGCTTTAGTTCCATCAACCTCCAGCACTCTGCCCCTTTTCTTTTCACCGGTCTGTGTGTATATCTCAACGAGTTCTTCGTATTTTACCCCTTGAGTTCCTTCAACGAGTAAAAGCGGTCCATTGACATTGGCGATGCTCGTATATTCTTTAATCATTTTCTAACTCCTGCGGGTATTTTGTTTATTAATTCTTTAAAATCTTTTAAAATATCTTCTTTTATTTTATCAATCTGAATCAAATTTTTTTCATCAATATACTTTGCCCTTGCAATCTTTTCCCTTACAGACATTTGGATTATTTCATTCAACGGTACGCCTTTACTTAGTGCATCCTGTGCCTGATTGTAGAAAAACAGACATAATTCAAGCATTTTATATTGCTTCAGCAAAGAAGTATATGTATCAATCTCATGGAAGGCGTTTTGATGCAAAAAGTCTTCACGTATTGAACGGGCACCTTCTAAGAGCAATCGATCCTGAGGAGATAAGGCATCAATTCCGATAAGGCGCACAATCTCCTGTAGTTCTGCTTCTTCTTCAAGAATTCTCATTGCTTCTTTTGATAATGTTGTGAAACCAGGAGCAATGGAATCAAGATCATCACTCATATCATCGATATAGAGTGAGTAAGAATTTAACCAGCTTATCGCGGGAAAGTGTCTTTGATATGCAAGGCGGTCTTCAAGGCTCCAGAATACCTTTACTACCCGTAGTGTTGCCTGAACAACCGGGTCTGATAAATCGCCCCCCGGTGGTGAGACAGCACCGATGACACTCAATGCACCTTCTCTCTCAGGATTACCAAAAGGTTTTACCCTTCCTGCCCTTTCATAAAAGGAACTGATTCTTGCGCCAAGATATGCGGGATAACCTTCTTCTCCTGGCATTTCCTCAAGTCTTCCTGAGATCTCCCTCATTGCCTCTGCCCATCTTGAAGTGGAATCTGCCATCAATGCTACAGAATAACCCATATCGCGGAAATATTCTGCAATTGTAATTCCTGTATAAACCGATGCCTCCCTTGCCGCAACAGGCATATTTGATGTATTGGCAACAAGAACTGTTCTTTTCATCAATGGTTCACCACTCTTGGGATCTTTTAATTCTGGAAATTCAATGAGTACATCGGTCATTTCATTTCCACGCTCACCACATCCAACATATACTATTATCTCGGCATCAGCCCATTTTGCTAATTGATGTTGGATAACAGTCTTACCTGAACCAAAAGGACCTGGACAGCAGGCGGTACCGCCGCGGGCGATTGGAAAGAAAGTATCTATAATCCTCTGTCCGGTACTTAATATTGTGGTGGGTGCCAATCTTTTTTCATAAGGTCTGGGAATACGAACGGGCCAGCGTTGTATCAAATTAAATTCTCTAATCCCTTGTTCAGTCTCTACCACATATACAATATCCGTAACTTTAAATTTTCCGGCCTTTATATCTTTTAATACGCCTGATACACCTGGCGGAATCATAATTTTGTGTATGACGAGCACACTTTCTCTTATCTGCCCAATTATATCACCGGAGAATATCTTAATCCCCGGTTTTACCAGTGGCTCAAATTCCCATAATTTCTCTCTGTCAAGTGCTGGCACCTCAATACCCCGTGTGATGTTTGAACCTACTTTTTCTTTTATTAAGTTTAAGGGCCTCTGGATGCCATCATAGATGTTTTCAATAAGTCCCGGACCTAATTCTACAAAGAGAGGTTGGTCGGTCAGGAATACCGGGTCGCCCGGTCCAATACCTGAGGTATCTTCATAGACCTGTATAGACGCGCGGTCAGATTCCAATCCGATTATTTCACCAATTAATCTTTCATTGCTCACCCGGACCACATCATACATACGGGCACCGGTGACATTTTTCGCAATAACCAGTGGTCCAGAGACCTTTAAGATTTCACCTTGTCTCATTTGTCCTCCAGAAAGATATCTGCCCCTACTGCTTTTTTAATGATTCCTCTAAGTCTTTCAATTGCAATGCGGGTCTTTTTAGCACCGGTAGAAAAGGGAATAAGACAAGGAAAGGTTTCTGTTTGATATTTTTGAAGCACATCTTTTAATTCATCTGTAAACTCTTCTGCAAATAGTATCACCCGCACACCCTGATTAATTAATTCTTGGGCTTTTTTTTCTGCTTCACCCTTTTCAACTGCACAGACCATTGCACCGGTTGCTAAAAAAGGCAGAATTTCCTGTTTTTTGCCGAGTATTGCCAGGTCACCAGACATCGGGGATGCTCTCCCTTAATTGTGCTATGGGAATATTGTATTGTTTCCCCATATAAACCTGGCGCAATCGTTTTATTTCACTCAATTTGAACTGATAATAACCAAACAGTGGTTCCACACCAAATGTAAAATATCTTGTTAATTTCAGAAATGAAAGTTTCATTTCATCACAAAGGCGCTCAAGCCTTAAAAATGAACCCTGGTTCTCAAGGTAGTTTCCACCCTGTTCCACGATATTACCATAGATTGTATTACGAAATACTCTAATAATCGTGCCCAGATCTTTATTTAGATTTTCTAAAAATATTTTTTCAGGAATACTACTATATTTGATATAAACCTGCTTAAAAATTTCAAACGAATTTTCAAACTGCCTTGCCCGGAAAAAACTTCGTATATTTTCTAAATCGAAATAGATCTTGAAATACTCGGAAAAAAACTGAGATACCCTTGAGAATTCCCAGATCTTTTTACAAAGGAATTTATCAAGTTCGGTTGATAAAATAAAACCATTTTTATGCTTGATATATTCAGAAATTATTTCAATTATCTCGCTTGAAGATTCCAATCTTGACATATCAATATCATAAAATAGTCTTGTATCTCCGTTCTTTAACTTTACCTTGAGGTTGTGTATTGCTTCAGGAAAAAATACCATCTCTTTAATTTCATAATGGAGGCAATATTTATCAAAAAACTGCCTTTCCTGTTTTTCTATATCTACAAGCACATCGAGAAATTCACCTGTACCTGTGTAGACCGTATCACTTAGAATAGGCCGGAAATTATCAATTTCAGCATCAATGAGTCTATCAAAATGGCTTTTTTTTAAAAATTTTGCCTCTTTTGCACGGACAATGCCATTAACAAAGGCATATCTGGTATCTTCAGTTCCTTTCAGCATATAAGTCTTAAATTATATCCACAAAACTACTTTTGTCAATCTTTTTAGACTTAAGTATAAAATCCTGGATTTTTTGTTTCAATCTTATGAAATTATTTTTCTATTAATTATTTTATTTTTTTATTCTTGAAGATTGTTGCAAGACCAGCTCCAGAAGTCGCCTGATATTGAACTTTCAGATCCATTCCGGTTTGCTTCATTATTCTCACAACTTCATCAAATGATATCTTATGAGTTCCGTCAGTCTGCAGTGCATAGACTGCACAATCCAGTGCCCGTTCTGCAGCCATTGCATTTCTTTCTATGCATGGAACCTGAACCATCCCTGCAACTGGGTCGCAGGTGAGCCCAAGATGGTGTTCAAGTGCCATTTCAGCAGCGTATTCTATTTGCTTAATACTTCCACCCAAAAGATATGTTGAACTGGCTGCTGCCATTGCGCAAGCTGCTCCAATCTCTCCTTGGCATCCAACCTCAGCACCAGAGATTGAGGCATTATGTTTTATGAGATTGCCAAAAAGTCCGGCAATCGCAAGGGCATTTATAATTTTCTCTTCAGAAAATTTATAGCTTTCATTAAGATATTTGAAGACCGCGGGTAATACTCCACTTGAACCACAAGTTGGAGCAGTTACTATTATGCCACCATCAGCATTTTCTTCTGCTACAGCGAGTGCGTACGAAAATACACAACTTATTTTTTCTAACAACCCGCGGCTATTGCAGGACTTGATATAGATTGAAGATGCCTTCCTTATCTTCGCATTTAAAAAGATATTCATATAAAGCTATTCCTTTTTTTGAACAATAGCCATTTATTTCCTCAAAACTTTTGTGGGGATAGATTTTTTTATATTTATTCAATGATTTCAAATCACGAATCGCACCCCCGCCTATCGAAAAAACAAGCCACTTAACTTTTTTACCCCTCTTTTTTTCTGCCTCAAAAAGCATTCCATTAGGGTGTTGGGGGAGAATTTTTTCTTTCTTAAAAATGATTGTTGTATTTTGAGAAGGTAATATCTCTTTGATTGCCTGTTCTGTGAGATGCCCTTTTCCTGTTGCCGCAAGACTGCCATAGAGTGTAACACGATATTGTAAGGCATTAGGATTTCTTTCTTTAAAAATCTTTGCTGCAGTTGATGATCCCAGTGTATGACTGCTTGAAGGTCCTTTACCGATCCTATAAAGTTCTCTTATTGATTCCATGGGCTAAAATATAAATGAAAATTCCGATGTGTCAATATTGAAATTTACGCTATTATTTATTATACAGACAATAGGAGAAATTATGTAAATTTTCCAACACTTTTCAACATTTTTTAGCAGGCAGAAAATCTTCTCACGACAGTATAATCAATTATCAGTCTGTCTAATTGATTTGTTGTTTATCTCTTTTTTATTATTTATTGTTGCAGAATCATTACCAGTGTTGGTATTTGCTAATTTCCTCGCTGGAATAATAATCCTTACCTCTATTGAAGTTATTACTTCTTTTGTGCCTTCAGACCTGCTTTTCAATCTCTGATTCAATTCTCCAGCCTGAAGTAATGTTATTAAGGGTAGCACTACTAATATAAAACTTTTCATTTAACCTCCTGCTAATATAAAATGCAAAATATGTGCCTGAAATACCTAATGAATTTTCAGGAGTTTTTTATGGGGTTATGCTCAAATAGAGGGCAATTGTCAGTTATGAGTACTTTTGGTAAAGATTATTTTTCCAGTATCTTTAACCTTGATATAGTCCTCTTCTTATATTCCTCTGCCCTTTTATGGTTTGGATTTTTAGCAAGTACCTGATTGAAGATTTGAAGTGCCTCATTGTATTTCTGGTCAATAAAATATTCAACCCCCTTTCTAAAGAGTCTATCAATCTCTTCAGGGGAAACCCTTGGGATTTTTGGAATCTCAGATTTTTTCTCTTTTTTTATTATCTGGGGTTCATCAAATCTTTTTTTCTCTACAGGTCTTTCTTTTCTCAAAACCCCACGCTGGAAATTCTGGAACCTTTCACCAGGTTTTATGTGTATGTAAATCAAATCAGTCGTTGATAAGTATGTCTCAGGGGGTAGTACCTTAACCTCAAGGACATAAGTTCCAGCAGTAAGGTTTGCAAATCTAAATCTTCCTTTATTATCGGTTGTTGTTAGATATCCATTCAAACTCACTACAGCGTTAGGAACACCTTGCTCAACAATATCAAATATGTTATTCTTATTATCATCATAAAATAGTATTCCTTCAATCAATCCAAGTTTACCAAGTGGAAAATTTACTCTATGCCTGGACAAGAATCTGGTATTTACAATCTCTTTCCTTTTTTCTGGACCTATCTCTGCAGGGACACACCTGAGGTTTAAATTCAATGTGTGTTCACCTTTAGGAACAAATGAAAACCTATAATTACCATTCTTATCGGTCTGGGTTGATTGAGTTCCATTGAGGAGAATCTCTATATTTGGGATAACCTCGTCTTCAAAGTCAAATATCCCATTGTTATTAACATCTATAAATACCCTGCCTGTTATGAAGCCAAATCCAGTCTGTTCAAAAATAAGGCTATTACTCATACTCAAAGAAATAAGATGTTCACTCTTGTTATCATACTTAATAAATTCATATGCTGAGTTAATGTTAAAATTTTTTAAGAATTTTAATGAAAACTGCAAGCCAGTAGCGGTTTTAGTAAATCCATTTTGGGTGACAATATTTAAAAAGGACCTTGCCTTTAGATTTGAAAAGATGGGGAAAGAACCACCGAATTGATATATGTTTGCTTCTTTAAATTGGAACTGTGTCCATAGCTGATAATTTCTTATATCCTGCGTCAGTTTTAAAGTTGTAGATTTATTTGTAGCTGACCAGGCATAGTCTAAGGAGATTGAAGATTTCTTATAGCGCAATCCTGTGTGGATATTTTGAGTGAAGATTTTACTCTGCCTTGAGAATGATACGCCATAGCCAAAATCAGGGATTGGGGATTTATTAACTCTAAAATTCAAACCTATATTCATATCATATAGACTTGAGTAAGATATATCCTGATTTATGGAAAACCAATAGCGAGGAAGGAAATAATTGTTCAATTGAAACCAGTTTCCTGGTTCTATTAAAAGATTTGATGGGCTAACATAATTTTTAATGATGCTTCTATAGAAGATATTGGTTCCATATCGGTGTCGGGTGTAGTTTGCACTTATTGAAATGCCAGTGCCCACACCCATACTACTTAAACTTGTTGCCCATTGAGAATTTATGAAAAACTCTTCTGCAATCTTTATACTTGCATTTGCACCGACAGTGTTATTGTTTTTAATAGCACCGGTAGCATCACTCTTTTTTAAAAAATAGAAATCTATTGGTGTCCGATATGTGAAATACTTTTTAATATTAAATCCAAATGTGTAATTGTTTTGGTTGAATGTTGGAGGAAGAGAAGTGGTCGCGTCTCTTGCCTTTCCCATAAATAAGCTGATATCACTATTTATAAAAGAAATTCCCCAAAGCGGAAGGGATGTACTTAAGGGTCCATTTATAAAGCAATGCCTTTCCCCAATAATCAGGCGATAATTTCTGAAAACAGAATCAATACCGATACTGAAACTCTTCAATCCAAATTCTTGAGGTCTTTTTTCAAGGGTAAGTTTAAAATCATATTTTGAAAAGAGATAATTAATATAAAGGTCGCTTATTGAGTAAGCACCTAATCGGTGATATGTATAAAAAGAGGTGTTTAATTGTGCGTCAGGTAAAAGAATAAGAAATAAAAGAATCACAAGGAAAATTTAATCTTAAAAAATTTTTTGTTTTCGTGTTTAGAGTTCTTCAATTTTAAATCTCCGCTCTCCTTCCAGTATCTTTGTTGTTCCATAATCAAACCTCACCCTGATGATATATTCACCTTCATTCATCTTTCCTTTTATGGGCAATTTTACCTTTCTTACCCTCTCGGGAAAGATGACGAACTCAAATATTGAATCCTTTTCAACTATCTTTTCATCCGTTGTTAAAATCATTGCCTCGCCCTTCACACGGATGTGGACATTACCTATGTTTTTTAATACAATATAAAAACTATCTTCTTGAACATAAAGATTCTCAATGACCGCATCCTTTACTGAAAATTCTGCCTTAGAATAATAGACTGGGATTCCAATCTCTCCTACAATCTGAATCATCGGTTGATATACAGAAGGAATGGGCTGGGACTTGAATATCAACATCCCATAATATTCAGGCACAGAGTCCTGTGGCATATAGAAGGTAAGGCGGACAAATTCCTTACCCTGTGGTGTAATAAAGAATTCCTCAGGATTTACTGTTGTATGTGGTGCGATTGAATTAATCAGGCCATCTGGAGTTAGGAATTTTGTATTTCCATTTTCATCAATCTCAAAACCTTCAAAACCCAATTTTATTCTTAATGTATCATTTGAAACATTCTGGACTTCAAAGACTTCTGTAATCTCCTCAGCACCAAAGACTGTCTTTTCAATCTTTACCGGACTGACCGTAAATGCGAGATAGGCATTACCAAAAGATAGAAGTAGCAGGTAAAGAGTAAAAAATAGAAGAATTTTTTTAAAGCGGCCTAATGCTTTAGCCATTTTTTTATAACCCATATACCCTATAGTATAATATTATCCTCCAGTTACCAGGCTCATCATCGGACTCTGCCTTGAAGATAAAATCTTTGGGTCGTGGAATTTTATCTAAACCAGGTCCAAATACAGGTATTTGCTCTATATTTTGGTAATAAGTTGTGTAACTATGCCAGTTACCTCCAGGAGGGTCCTGTCCTTGTGGTGGTAGAGGTTCTCCATCAGGAGCAAAATAGAGTTGACCTACTAAAATTGATGGACAGAAATCTGCACTTGCCCTTGTTGCAAGATAAAGATTTGAGGCTGAGTGAGAAGGTCCAATACGCTGATACCCCAGTATTAGATTGATGCCCTGAGGATTTATCGGTGATGCGAGTGTTGGATAGTAATAGTAAGGATAGATTAGCGGTGGATAAACCATAAATGAAAGGTCAAATTCAACATTTGCATCGAGTTCAATGCGTATTCTTGTTTCTGGGAAAAGGGGGGCTGATGATAGTATGACAGTTATTATTATCTTAAGCCATACCCTCATCAGCCCTACTTATAAAGCCTTTCCTTTTTCAATACTGCGCAAAGAGACGGTAATAGATAGTGACTGTCGCACCTGGTGTAGGAGTTGGTTCATCATCTTCTTCTGCCTGGAATATATAGTCCTGGTCCTGAGAGACCCAGCCATTGGTTTTTGTACCACTGGCGATTTCATAATAGGTCGTAGTATATGCACGCCAATTTCCACCGGGTGGATCCACTCCATCTGGTGGATTCTGTTCGCCATCAGGCGCAAAATATAACTGGTCAAGGGCAATCGTTGATGTGAAATCTCCACTACCACAGGTCTGGAGACGCCAGGTCATAGTACTTGAATTTGAAAAGACCTGAACATTAACGCCATCGGGATTCGTTCCCTGGACCGAGGTCGGGTCATAGTATCCAGGAAAGACTGCTGGTGGATAGGTAACCAAAGGGTTTCCAAGGTCAAATTCAGTATTACCCAGGATATACAATCCTATCCTTGCCGGTACTTTTACGGTGACCAATAATGTGCACACCAGTGTATCGCCTGGAGCAAAACCACTGATTCGGTCACCAGGACCACCGTAGATTATTGTGCCCAAGACTAATGCAGGCACAACAATCATCATTAATAGAACTCCCTTCATAAGACCTCCTATAGTAGTAGTTAAGTTTTTTAATTTTTCCTAAAAACTTTATGGCAGCGAAATTCCTATGATAATTATATTCATAATTT
>CAZLGA010000053.1:0-16547 GCA_964559225.1 uncultured bacterium
TCTATTTTGATTAAATAACCCCATTTCGGTAAGATTATTTTTGATTTAAATCGAGGGATTGACTTGGGGGTTAAATTCATTATAATGATATTACCTATGAAAAAAATTATAACTATTTTAATTTTGGGTTTAGTAATTGGTATCACGATTTATCTGTTCTCAGCAATTCCTGACCGTCCACGAAGTAATGAATTAAAGGAAAATAACCCTGCGATTGTCAAAGAAATCTCTGAAGAATGGCTTGGCATCTTTATTCAAGGACAAAGGGTTGGTTATACCTTTACGAAAATCAAAAAACTTGAACAGGGTTTAGAGATTGAGACTAATAGTCAAATGACAATAAATATGATGAATGAAGTAACAACCCTTAAAACCCAGGTATTTGCTATCACTGACAGTGCTTATGCCCTCACCGATTTCTCACTTTTAATAAATGCCAAGGGACACGAGTCAAAGATCGAGGGAAGTATAAGGAATAGTAAACTAACCCTTAATACATATTCCCAGGGAATAAAACATACCCAGATAAAAGAACTAAAAGAAAAACCTTATATCCCTGATGTGATTGATTTAATTGTGCAAAAAAAGAACTTAAAACCCGGTGTTGAAATAACACTTCCCTATTTTGACCCGACAAGCCAATCCACAGGAAAAGCAAGAATCAAGGTCTATCCTGAAGAAAAGGTGATGGTGCTAAACAAAGAAATGAAAGGCAAAAAAATTGAAATAAATTATATGGGCGTGGTTTCGTATATATGGCTTGATGAAAATAATAAGATAGTAAAAAACGAAACACCAAATCTATTTATGGAAATGATTCCAATGTCAAAGGAAGAAGCACTTGCAGAAGTAAAACCACAGGAGGCGTTTGACCTACTAAGTTTTTTCTCAATTAAACTCTCCAACCCTTTACCTGAAGATAGAAAAATATCTTTTGTAAAACTAAAACTAACAGGTATATCAAGTGAAGGACTGGACTTAAATGATGATTTCCAAAGAGCAGTGTCTGAAGACCCTTTAATTATAGAAATATCCCTCGCGGACATCACATCCTTGAATGATTTGACTGTACCGATTAATCAACAAAAAGAATTTTTATCCCCTTCTAACTATATTCAGTGTAACCACCCTGATATCATAAAATCCGCAAAACAAATGGCAGGAAAAGAAAAATCTGCAATCAATATAACAAAAAGAGTAACTAATGGTGTCTATCGAATGCTGAAAAAAGTTCCTACCCCATCAATGCCATCAGCAATAGATGTGCTTAAGACCAAAGAAGGCGATTGTAATGAACATTCCATACTCTTCACTGCCTTATTAAGGACACTTGGAATCCCAACTAAAATTTATGTCGGTCTGGTAAATCTTCAGGGCGATGCGTATTTCTATCATGCTTGGTGTGCGGTATGGCTTGGAAAATGGGTGCCGGTTGACCCCACATTCAACCAATTTCCTGCTGATGTCTATCATTTAAAATTGAAAGAAGGTGAAATATCGGACTGGGCTGAAGTAATGAAGGTCGTGGGTAAACTCAAAATTGAGGTATTAGAGTATCATTGATGAAAAGCCTTATCATAAATAATCTATCTAAGAGTTTTGATGGCATTTGGGCAGTGAGAAACTTAAGTCTTGAATTAAATAAAGGCGAAATCTTTGTCTTACTCGGGCCAAATGGTGCGGGAAAAACTACCACCTTGAAACTCATTGCCGGGTTACTCCATCCCAATGCTGGTGAAATCACATTAAATGGGGTTGACCTCAGAAAAGATCCTATAAAATATAAATCCCTGCTCGGCTATGTGCCCGATGAACCATTTATTTATAATAAGCTGACCGGTAGGGAATTCATCAATTTTGTTGCCGGACTATTCGGTATTAAAAAAGAACTTTATGATAAAAAACTAAACACGCTAATCAAGAGATTTGAAATTGGTGCTTGGATTGATGAACCTTCTGAAACCTATTCTCACGGAATGAAACAAAAGATAATAATGTGCCAATTATTGATACACGAACCCGAATTGATTTTGATTGATGAACCACTGGTTGGACTCGACCCTAAAATGAGTAAGATAGTGAGAGAAACATTTATTGAACTTGGCAATAATGGAAAGACGCTCTTAGTATCAACACACACCCTTCCCTTTGCCCAGCAGATTGCAAATCGCATAGGAATAATAAATAAAGGTGAATTAAAATTTGTAGGGACAACCGAAGAACTTGCTGGAGTCTCTGGTAGAAAAGATATTGAAGAAATATACCTAAAGCTTACTGAAGAGATGTGAAGACCCTTTTTTCTCTATTCGGAATTCGCCTGCGACTTTTATTTAAATATTTCGCACCGCAGGAACATAAACTTTCACGTATTACATTCTTTATTATCTTAATCGGATTTTTATCCGGTGGTTACTATGTATTCTTCCGGATTTTTGAATATCTCGCTATAGTAGAAATCATCGGTCCTGCAATTATGGCACGAACGATTGAAATGATTCTATTTGTATTCTTTATAATGCTACTTTTCAGCAATATCATTAGTTCATTTTCTACATTCTATAACAACCAAGAATTAGATTTTCTATTTTCTCTTCCTGTTTTCCCCACCACCATATACCTTGCCAAGTTGTTTGAAAATGCAATCTATGCGTCCTGGGCAACCTTTGCTATAGCAATCCCATTGATACTCGCATACGGAATTTCTAATGATGCCAATTTTTTATTTTATCCTGTATCATTTTTATGTTTTTTTGTTTTTCTGTTCATTCCTTCAGCGCTATCGTCTGTAATAATTTTCATATTTGTCCTGCTTTTCCCTAAATTTAAGCCCAAGCATATCATATTTATTTCCCTGTCTTTCATTGTCATATTGATTTTACTTTATATAAAGATTGGAAACCCGGAATTGTTGAGAATCTTTGAAACCGAGAATGAAAGAGAGCTGTTGATGTTTGCTGCCAACCTTACGACGGTGGGAGGTATTTATGTTCCTTCAACCTGGCTAAGTAATATCTTCAAGAATTTTGTATCACCGAACCCTGCAGGATATAGCTATATATTACTCTTAATCTTTGTAGCACTGAGTTGCATTATTCTTTCATATTTAATTGCCGAATCAATTTATCATAAATCATTCCTACTCATTGCCGAACAAGGTGGGAAGGAAAGTAAAAAGAAATCGCTCCTTGCCAGATTTCAGAAAAATCCGATTCATACTTTTTTATTTAAAGATATAATACTATTTGCGCGTGAACCAACCCAGTGGGTTCAGCTCGCCATATTTGTAATCTTGCTTGTCGTCTATATATTCTCATTGCGCAGAACACCAATCTATTTTGGCTTTTCATTATGGCGCACAATCGTTTCTTTTGCAAACTTTGCTTATGTGAGCTTTGTCATTGCAACATTAGGGGTAAGGTTTATCTTCCCTGCAATTAGCTTGGAAAAAAAAGGAATCTGGGTTATTAAAACTTCGCCCTTCAGTCTAACCAAGGTAATCCTGACAAAATATGTCCTGTATGCTTTGCTTTGTATTATATTAATGGAGTTTTTACTTTTCTTCGCAAACTTTTTTATAAGAACCGAACCAATAATCTTTTACTCCTCTCTTTTTGTAGGACTTTTCGTCTCCCTGTCTTTGACATCAATAAATCTTGGTATGGGCTGTATCTTTCCCCAATTTAACGAAGATAACCCATCAAAAATTGCTTCAGGTAGCGGCGGGATTATTTCTGCACTAATAAGCATTGCCTATATTGCAATAGTAATAATTATTTTCTCTGCTCCGGTTCATAACTATTTGACAAGTCACTATTTTGGCAGAGTCCTAAATTTAAAAATAATAATTACTTCTTTTGTTGCATTCATCATTTTGAATTTTATTACTATTTATCTACCAATAAGATTGGGCATAAAATCAATGAATAATAGGGATTTTTAGTTCTCTATATCTTCTTTAAATAATTAACGACCTTTTCAATCTGTTCATTAGGTGTTGATGCACCTGCTGTAATACCCACGCTCTTTACACCCTTAAACCATTGGATTTTTATATCTTTTACTGACTCTATGTGATACGATGGTTTTATACTCTTGCATATCTGGTATAATCTTGTTGTATTAGCACTGTTCTTTCCACCGATCACAAGCATCATATCAACTTTTCTGGCAATTGAAAGTGCCTCAGTTATCCTGAGTATTGTCTCATCACATATAGTATTATAAATTTTCATTTCAATAACCCTTGGTAATAACCTTTTTACTGCATTGTAAAAATGCTCAAAATCAAGCGTGGTCTGGGGAATAACTCCAATCTTTTTGTGCTTTAATTCCATATCATCTGAATATATCGCAGAATTCTTTCCTGCATAACCAAGGAGCCCCTTCACTTCAGGATGGTCCTTTTCACCCACAATGATAACAAAATATCCTGCCGCAACAAGTTTTTCTACATAACGCTGGGCACGACGCACTTTCGGACAGGTGGCATCAATTATATCAACACCCCTCTCTTTCAATTTCTTCAACAAGGCAGGCCTTATGCCATGCGAACGGATTATGACAGTAGCATCGGGTGTTTCAATATTATCAACCTCATCAGTTATCATTATTCCTTTTTTCTCAAGTTCAGCAACAAAATCCCTATTATGTATCAAGGGTCCCAATGAATATACACAATCTTTTTCCTGAACCGCATCCATTGCCATTTTTATTGCCCTTTTTACACCAAAACAAAAACCTGAATGACGTGCACAATATATCTTCATCTCAACTTTTCAACTGCCTCCCGGATTTTATTCGAAAATTTTTCAAAATCTTCTTTTGTGTTTTTATACCCATCAGGATATATAGGATTGCCATAGATTATCTTAAGATTATTCCAGCGTAAAATCAAACTAATCCAGTTTTTGTTTGAATTTATGATCTTCACCGGCACAACGGGAACATTATAATTTATTGCGAGAAAGCCCACACCAGGATTGAAAGGAAGAAGCACACCCTTTCTTGAACGTGTTCCTTCGGGAAATATGACGACTGATTTACCACTTTTCAATAATTTTATAGCAGGCCTTATTCCCTGTCCTGCTTCAAGATTTATTGCATTATATGTTTTAATGAGCCAAGTAAAAAATTTTGACATCACAAACAATCCTGGTTTGGCAAGAAAAAACACCTCTCTAAAGGCAGTGTAACCTATCAATGGTGGATCTAAAAAAGAAAGATGATTACTGGCAAGGATTAACGCTCCTTTTTTCGGAATTTTACCTTTTATCTCAACACCGGTGAGTAAGACAAAAAGAGGAAATGTTAAAACCCATGATATAAGCCATTTCAATCCCATACTAAATTATATAACAAATCATTCAAATTGCAAGAGCATTATTGTATTAATCCTTGAATAATATAATATTTTCCGTATAATACCAATATGCTGGGGTTAGTTTTAGGTGGTGGTGCAGCAAAAGGATATGCCCATATCGGGGTGATAAAATTACTTGAAGAGTTGAAAATAAAACCGGATATCGTAGTCGGTGCGAGTATGGGCTCACTCATTGGTGGATTCTATGCCAAAGGATTTTCTGCTCAAAAAATGGAAGAGATTGCATTGCAGATAGATAAAAAGAAAAAAAAGGAATTATTCAGATTTTCTATTTCTAAAAAGGGATTTATCAATGGGCGTAATGTCGTTAAATTTCTTGCGCCCTATCTTGGCAATACAAAGATTGAAGATTTGCCGATAAAATATGCAGCGGTCGCCGCTGATATTGAAGAGAATGCCGAGATTGTGATTGACCATGGAGATTTGATTCAAGCAATAAGGTCATCAATAGCAATCCCGGTTGTATTTACACCTAATAAATACAGTGGCAGAATTTTAATTGACGGGGGATTTATCAATCCCGTACCAGTGGATGTAGCTATAAATCTTGGTGCCAGAAAAATCATTGCAGTAAATGTCATTCAAAGATTCGAATATCCGCAAATTCAAATCTCAGCGCGAGATGAATCAGGGAAGAAATACAATATGAAAGATATTTTTATAAAAACATTTGATTTAATCAGTTCAAGATTGATAGACTACGATATTAAACAGTTAAAAAATGGCGTGTGGATAGATATTGATACTACTGGCATTGGTTTAAGCCAGTTTGAAAAGGCAATACAGGCAATAGAAAGGGGATATATTCAGGCAAGCAAATATAGAGAAAGGTTAATCCAATCTATTTCCACTTTCGAAGTGGATGCCTAATGTTGCTCCTCACTGAACTGTCTCCCCTTAACAATGTCATGCTGAACTCGTTTCAGCATCTCAATAGGTTGGGTAGGTTGTTAAACACCTTTTTAGATTCCGAAACAAGTTCGGAATGACAGTAAGGGATAGTTCGTTATGACAGCAAGTAATAGTTCGGAATGACAGTGAGCGATGGTTCGGAATGGAATGATAAAATGAAATGATAAGTTGAGTGGTTCAGAATGACAAAGAATATGGTATTGGAATGATAAAGGGGATATAGCCCCAATTCCACTTACGAAGTAGTATGGGTATGCCGTAATAAAGTTAGAGTTTGGGTGGAAATGAATGATTCCTAATTTTAACAAGCGAAAAGTGAGGAGGACTCAGGATTATAAACGGGGATGATAAATGCAAAAATCTTTTTAAATTTAAAAAAATGCGCCAGAACCCATCTTGATTAAAATTAGGATTAGAAAATTCGAAATTTTATGCAGGTGAAAGATAAAAGCGGTAATGCGAATAAAAAATTTTTGACCCAAATCGATGGCTTGATTTTGTCAAAGTTTTGTATAGAATAAGTAATAACTATGAAGACCGGAAATAAAGCAAACAGAAGAATAGAGGAGATTTATCTCACCCGACTTCGTGAAATGACCGGTGAAGAACGAATGAAACGAGCATTTGAATTGTGCCGATTTGCCTGGAAAATGGCAGAACTAAGTATCCGCAATGAATTCCCCAATATATCTGATAGAGAACTTAAGGAAAGGCTGCGCCAGAGAATATCTAAATGAATCTTGACGAGGTAGTTTTAAGGGTTGTAGAGATATTGAATAAAATGGATATTCCATATTTTCTAACAGGAGCAATGGCTGTGGTTTATTATGGAGAACCACGCACCACCCATGATATAGATTTGATAATCGTAGTAAAAGAGAGTGATGTGAATCTAATGGTCATTAATTTTGAACAGGATTTCTATATTGATGAATTCTCAATTAGAACGGCAATTGAAGAAAAGGACATGTTCAACGCAGTGCATAAAGAAACTGGTTTTAAGGTTGACTTTTGGATCTTAGGCGAAGATGATTATAATAAAGAAAGGTTTAAGCGAAGAGTTCAGGTTAATGTTTTAGGGACAAAGATCTATTTGCCTACTGCTGAAGATGCAATTATCAGTAAACTTGAGTGGTTTAAAATGTCGGACATTGATAAACATTATTATGATGCCTTGGGGATTTATCGGATACAGAAAGGTAATTTAGATACGGATTACATAAACAATTGGTGTCAAAAGAAATCAATTTCTAAACTCTGGAAAAAAATTCAAACTGCAGATTAACCCTTTACAAATTCATCCTGCACAATCTTACAATATGCCGAACCGACAACCGAGACATCTATGCAAAAATTACTTTTGAGGCAAACTGAAGTCTACGGCTGCCCTATGCCTAATAAATCAGACAAGTACATTTTATTGAATGAATATGTAGTCTGTAACTTTTTACAAAAAATACGCGAAATTTTTCGTCCAACTAAAGTTGGACGCTACAGATATTTTTTTCTTGCATTTTTGCCGATGAAAAATTGTTTCTTTTGAGAAAAACTAAATGGTTATATGAATGTTGCAACCAGAATGATTGTAATGCAATCTGTGAAATTAGAAACTTATCCCCGGGGCGGTAAGCTCCACTGACCAGTTTTTGGGCCAGAATTTGTCAATATGATTATAAACGGGCAGGATAAGTCCAAGTGGTCCCACAACAATTTTTATACCTGTATCATAGGCATATTCCCATTTCAGACTGTCTCCATTATAATAATAACCCAAATCCCCAAAAATTCGTAATGGAAACCCTTCAGGAAATTGCATATTCATACACAAAAGTCCATCGGTCTTTATATGATAACCCTGATAACCTGCCATATTGCCATCCTGCTTGATATGGATATGTTCCTGTGGTGAAGCGTATCCTTTATGTCCGAAGAATAAATCCGTGATAAAAGTGTGTCTCAATGCCCCGCTCAAAAATATTCTTTCCTGATTGGGAGCAGTTCCAAATACCTTTCCCGCAAAAATGCGCAAATATAATGGCGATATATACAATTTTGAATCCTTTTCAAATTCAAAACTCAAGCGTGCAAAATTCCAGTCCGTATCAAAAAATCTATCAGTTCCACAGAAATTAATTCCCAGAGACCAATGGTTTGTCTTGTACATAAATTGATTCTGGAAAAGATAATAGTGAGCAATTGTCCAGTCAATTGAATCTACAGAAGCAAATGACTTAAGATTGCTATAACTCAAAAATGTCTTTATTTTAATCTTGGGTTCTGGAGTAAGCGGTATGCCAATATCATTAGTAAATCCTGTCTCATATTTAATCTCATCATTGCTGTTAGAACCTTTTACGAATATACGAGAGCGATAACCCTTTTGGAATACTATTGGCGTTTGATAACTCAGACTGTAACAATGTCTCTTGTTTTTGACTCCAAATATATAACCAAATGTCCATTGATTTTTGCCCTTTATTAAATCTGCATCAATGAATTGTGCACCCCCAAGATAAAATCCGGGTGTAAATCCATCATCTGAATCATACCACAAATATGGAAGAGCAAAGACCTGATATGTATCAAAAGAAGGCCAATTGAAGAATGGTTTTATAGCAAATTTCTTAGGATAGAAATTATTATGTCGGTCTGATTCAGGTGTATAATTATAGGGGTCAATAATAACCTTTTTGATTTTTTTCGCACCAGAAAAATGAAAAGTATCTGTCTTTTGTTCTATTTTTAAAACCTGCGCACCATTATCAGTCTGAACCAGCAAATCGGTCGGAAGCAAAAATTCTCCTTTATTTTCAATCACCAGAGAATTTCTTGACAATTTTTTTATATGCCAGTCGCAGTATTTTGTAGTATGCAGAAAATCATTAAAGAATTGTTTTAAATCTCTGCCGCTAACTTCTTCGCAGATAAGGATAAAATCTTCTGATTGTGGATGTCGGAATTTAAACTCGTCAAAATATCTTTTTAGTATTGTATCAAATATATTTACACCTAAATATGCCTCAAGATAACGCAAAAAAAATGCCGGTTTTGAATAGGCTGCGGTCTGGTATCCAATAGGATTATCAACGAATTCATACGCCTTTGTAAGAACAGGTTCTTCTAACCCGTTCGTCAGGGTGATGTAATACATAAGCTTATTGATATAGTTGTGTGGCATTTCAGGAAGAAGTGATGATTTTAAAAATGAATTATCAACACCATACTTATCAACGAAATATCTTGCCTCGGCATAAGAAGTGAAACCTTCATCAAGCCAGGCCTCATCCATTTCATTTGAACCGAGTATTCCATAAAACCATTGGTGGGCAATCTCGTGGATAATGACAAGTTCAAACTGCCTTGTCAGTTTATCTTCACTTCCACCAATTATGACTAAATTAGGATATTCCATTCCACCACCAAAATATCCCTGGACAACGCTTAACTTTTTATATGGATATTTGCCAAACCATTTATTGTATCTTTTTACTGCTTCAACTGCATAATCTCCTGCATCTTTCCATTTTTTGCGATATTTCTTAATATAATATACTTCTATTTCTATCCCATCAATTTCTCTTTTTTCAATCTCTAAATCCGGGTCGCATACAAAGGCAAAGTCATGGACATTCTCGGCAAAAAAACGAACAACCTTTCTATTATTCTCTACCTTTGATGAATCTATTACCACCCCGCTACCTGCAACTACATAATCTTCAGGCAATTCAATTGATACATCAAAATTGCCGAATTCACCATAAAATTCACCTATCGCATGATAACCCTGCTTATGCCAGCCCTTTTCATCAAAGACACACGGTTTTGGATACCATTGAACTATTTCATAGTGCCTGCCCTTGTATCCGAGGCGGGAAAAGATCTTAGGAATCTTTAATAGCGCACAAATTTCCAAAACCACCGAATCACCCGGAGATAGAGGTTCATCAAGCACGACCGTCATAATCGTTTCTTCTATGTTAAAATTCAATTGCCTATCCCCTGCCTTAACAGAAGTTATATCAATCCAACCCCGCTCTGATTTCTTTGCCTTTAAGAATTCATAAGAACCCATTTTTTTCATTTCCTTTGCAAAAGTAGTATTATTATCTTTATATGCATTCGCATAAAGATGAAAATACAAAGTCTCAAGGCAGGCTGGCGAATTATTGTAATATGTCAAGACCTCAGTAATTTTTAATGTATGATTTTCATCATCAAGACGGCAGGAAATTTTGTAATCAACCTTCTGCTGCCAGTACTGTAGAAAAAATATTAATAGTACCATAAGTTCGAATTATATCCATTTATTGGAATAAATCAAGAATTGTTGCTGGTTTGTAAGACAACACAACTCTGTGATGAAGTGAGTTTAGATGTTAGAAGTGGACATTTAAGAAAAGAACAGGGTATTAGACCATCAGATTATCAACATTGCATCACCATAGGAGAGAAATCGGTATCTTTTTTCAATAGCATCTTTATATGCCTTTAATATTAACTCCTTTCCGGCAAATGAGCAGACAAGCAATAATGGTGTTGAACATGGAAGATGGAAATTCGTAATGAGGCAGTCAATGACCTTGAATTTAAAACCCGGATAAATAAACAAATCAGCATAGCCAGAAAATGGAATAATCCTCTCTTTACTTTGGCTTTTTAATGCAATATATTCAAGGGTACGAGTTACAGTTGTGCCGACACCAATAATTCTTTTTCCTGTGTTAATAATTCCTGCATTCTCTTTAGAAACCTCAACATATTCCGGGTCCATATTATGTTCTTCAATATTTTCGGAACGAATCGGCTTGAATGTTCCGGGACCGATATGGAGTGTGATATAAGCAATTTTCACACCTTTTCTTTCAAGTGCATCAAGAAGTTCTTTTGTGAAATGTAATCCCGCAGTCGGCGCAGCAATTGAACCGATTTTTTTTGCATAGACTGTTTGATATTCTCTTTCATCCAATTCTTTAGGTTTCCTTTTAATATAATGCGGCAATGGAATTTCTCCCAAATGCTGTATCACATCTTCAACATCCTTATTGAATTCAAGATAATACCTTCCTTTTGCTCGACTCCGCACCTTAGCAAATATGTCATCAGCAAAAAATATCTTTGTATTATCTTTGATACGCCTGCCAGGATTGATTAGTGCGGTGCATTCGTTATTATTATACGAGATTATAAGAATTTCAATATTAGCACCCGTCTCCTTTTTGCCAAAAATCCGCGCCTTGAAGACCCTTGTATCATTCAGAACAAGAATATCGCCTTCTGAAAAATATTCTAATATTTCATAAAAACGGCGATGGATTATTTCGCCAGTATTCCTATTCAGGATAAGCAACCTTGCCTCTGTCCTGTTCTCAAGCGGATACTGGGCAATCAATTCTTCGGGTAATTCGTAATAAAATTCTTGGAGTTTCATATCTTATGGCTTTTCTGCCAGCACATAAGACCTTCTTCCTTCTTTAAAGAAAAGTTTTATTAATTTACCAAGACCGAGTGTATCAAGGATATAGAAGGTATCTATCTCCAGTCTGTTTAATATTTCAACAAATAAGATATTTAGCGATGAAGCGGGAAAGAATTTATCTGATATTGATTCAAACACACTGTTCAATGTAGTAAATGGCTTTATCCAACCCCTGGACTCAAATTCAAAACTTCCCGACTCAACAATTTTGAAACCGCTTTTTTCAACAAGAGCCTCTAATTCTTCTGGTTTATAAGCTGTATGTAGATAACCTTCGCCTTCCACCCCTTTCTTTATTCCGAAACTCTTGAGAACACCGAGTTTTGTCATAACCGGGCGCCTTTTTGAATAAGAAGGGGTTGTGACTAATACCCTACCCCTCGGTTTAAGAATATTGAATAAACCATTGAGAAAATCATCTACACGGTCAAGATGCTCAATGACTTCTATCGCAATTGCATTATCTATTGAGTTTGCTTTAATAAATTCAATGCTTCGTAAATCTCCCTGGATGAAATTTATATGGGGAAAAAGTTTTCTGCCTTTTACCAGCAAAGAAAAAGCAATATCAATACCGATCACCATTCCTTTTTTCCATGCTGAAGAGAGCCGTCCGATATTACAACCGCAATCAAGCAAGATACCCCTATGCAATTGCTCTAATTTTTTTAGCACCCATTTCTTTCTCATTATGCCGCTCAAACTTGAATATGTCAATTTATCTTCAGGATAACACTCACCTGCAAGTTCGTAAAATTCGCGATATTTATCAACCATTAGAATTTAATCCTTGTTTGGAATTTTAAATTCTGAATCGGGGTCTCATTAGGAGGTAACTGGATACGATATAATAAACTGAAAATAGTATTATTACCTATTCCCAGCGAGCCACTTAAAGTAAATATCTTTGTCAATCCTGGTGGCTCATTGGCACTGAACAGATATGGAACATCTTTAACATTGTATCTCCGATAGATCAATTCTCCAGTCAATTCAATCCGACCCTGATTTTTTATTGGTTTTCCTAAAAGCAAACCCGCCGAAGGTATCTGAAGAATCAAAGTCAAATCCGGAAAAAAATCAGAAAAAATCTTGCTGTATTTATAACCAGTGAAAGGTTTTACCTGAGGGTTTTCAACCATTTCCAGGTCCACTGCAACACTGTAATCAATCCTTTCTTCCCTTAAAAATCCGCTCCATTTTTCATTTTGATAATTTATTGAATAGTAATTATAAAATTTTCTGTATCCAGGGTTCAAAGAAAACAAATACTGAAACTGGGAAACGGGCTCAAGCGCATAACGACCATCCCTTGAAAAATTTTCTTGAAAATTTATTTCCAGGTGTTTATCATCTTTTTCAAGATTTATAAAAACCTCTTCTCTGCGGTTGAGAAAGTTTTCTTCATTTAAATAAAAAAGCCTTGCCCTTGTATCAAATATACCATACGAAAATGAGGGCTCAAGGTTATAGCTTCTGCTGGTGACCCTCTGGAAATCCCGCAATAAGATTGTCTGTTTGATATAATCCCCTCTTTCCTTTGGAATATAGGTCTTCGTCACCGGGTCATAGACATAATTTCCTGTTCCATTTGGAACTTTTACATAAATTTCATCTTTTTTCTGGGTATATCTCTGAGATTGTTCCATCTCACCTGTGAGCCTGAAATCTTTATAGTAAATGTTTAAACCGGTATTTAAAAATATGAATGCAGTATCATTAAAAAAACGGGTGCCCACGGAAGTAGTGACAGGCTTTGTTGAAAAATCAAGTCTTGTCAGAATTGCCCTGCCATTTTTGTCTTTTTCATAGTTTCCTGATAAACCAACAGACTTATCCTTTTGAAAAAGATAATTTGTCCTGTATTCGGTATAATGTTCTCCCTCCTGATTTAAATACTGGGTATAAAGAAAAACATTGTTTATCTCTTTTCTCAAGCCAAGTATATATTTATTAATCGTATCAATATCTTCATAGCCACAATAGAAAAAAAGTGGTTTCAGATACACAAGTCTTCTTTTATGCTGACGATTCAAAATGCCAAAACCCATATCAATATCAAAATTTTCAAAAGGTTTTACTCCTGCATTAAACTGGAAAAGTTCGTTTAAAGGTTCTGTAGTATACCATTCATAAGTATAGTTCAAATCCTGTCGTCCTTTGGGCTGATAAAGGTCCTTATCATAATTCACATATTTGCTCATAATTGAGAAAATACCAATTTTTCTTTCTAAGGTCAATTCATATCCCTGCGCCATATTATCATCATCATCAAATGGAGAAAATCTATTCTTATCCACATTTGAACCATAAAATCTACCGGACAATCCAAAATTGTATCTCAGACCAAATCCATAAAATTGGTTATCCACCGGAAGGGGAATATATTTCTCAGGTGTATAATTACCAAGATTTTCTCCTGTATAAACAAATCCCTTAATTGAAGGGTCATATATATATTCTCCCTTATTCTCACCAACATAAAAAAAGGACACCCGATAATCTCCGTTCCCTTCGCCAACATATACAAACTTTCCGTCGACCAGGTCATAATTTCCTGTTGATGAAGTATCCGCATAGATATGTCTGACCTTAGAACTATCACCACCGATTTTCATACTTTCAATCTCTGCCGGATTTAACTGAAATCCAAGCGGACTATTATTATCATCATAGGTGCGATGAAAAATAGAATTAAACTGGAAATTTTTTACCAGATATTGGGCGTCAATTTCCTGATAGATGTTTGTATAATCCTCGGTTGCCTCCAGATATTCTATAATTATGCGAGTATTTACAGTGATTATATTTTTATTGGCGAAGTTAATTATGCCCTGTTCATAATCTATGTTATAATCCACATCCACCATTAAAATTCTTGCCGGTTTCATAAGGTCATAAAGATAAACCTTTTCTGAGCCATAAACAACCCTACCTAAAAGGAAATACGGACCCTGCTTCCCTTCTTCGCCATGAAATTCAATCCTGCGGTACTGCCCGCGATTAAGTGCATAGGAAAGGTTTATATTATTTTCCCGCTGAGCAAACCCCATCCTCACACCACTGATTTCATTACTTATCTCGAAAGGCAATACAAGGCTCAAATCACCAATACCACCATAAAAATTCCTTGACCAAATTTCAAGCTTCATTTTTTCAATGTCTGAAATCCTGCGCGTTGGCACATCAGTCCCCCGGTCAGAAAGTGCACCTTTTATCTTTACCCCCTCTACCTCACCCCCCACATAAAGTTTCAATCCTTGGTCAAAACCTTCTTCAATGTCAAAAGAAAAATCCTTGATTCCACTTATTTTTAACCGGTTATGATTATCCTCGTCAATTTTTTTTCTAACTGAAATATATGTTGTATCTATTATCAAACCCGTATCAACCTCTATTAATCGAAAATTGTAATAAACTGAATCCAGTTTAAAACTATCTGATTCAAAAATCTGATTGGTTATAAATATAAATACTATCACCATATTGACTGAGTGTCCAAATATATCCACCATTTATTTTTAAATCAATAATAGGATGGTTGAGTTCAATTCTCTTCCAATTCCCATCATCCTTTACAATAACAGTTTTTTTGCCGGGTGTAAAGAGGTAAATTTTTTCTGCAACCGCGATTCTTTCCTTACCTTCTAAAATTTTAATTTTTTCAACAATGTTTCCATATTCATCGAGGATAAGTATTTCTTTTCTTGTTAAAAAATAAACCCGACTGTCAAAATAATCCATATCAACTAAATTGAGATTCTTTTTTATTAAGCGAATTTTATACTGGGGATCTAAAAATATAACTTCTTTTTTAAATCGTTCTGCAAGAATAATTTCTTCCGCATCGGTTACAACAAAAGAAACAACATCACCTTGATATATGTTCTCAATGAGTCCAGAGTTAATAGCTAATTTAAAAATTCCCCCAACCATATTTAAATAAATAGAAAAAGGCGCCAGATCAAACCCATAGATGCGATTATTTACACTCCTCTCCACAGGTAGATTCTGGATATTATTTGAACTATCCATTCTTAGTATTGCCCTGTTATTCTCCTGGATTAAATAAATCATCCCTTCAGAAAATTCAAGTTTTTTGCATCTCGCAGGCAATTCAAGAAAAAGGTCTGGTTCAAGAATGAATATTACGAAGAGCAACTGCACAAATAAAGAATATATAAAAACAACGCTTTGTCAATCAAATTGAGTACCTTTTTCACCAAAATAAAGTCTTACCAAGGAGTTTAGGCGTCAGCCTTTTATCTACGGAGTTAAGCCGTAAGGCTTTTATCTCTGGATTTAAGGCGTAAGGCTTTTATCTCTTTTAAGTTAAGGCGTCAGCCTTTTAGAGTTCTAAAGTTATGTAGCAAAAAAGGAATTAACCCTATATGAAACTGTTGAATCTTTTAAAAGGGTGCTCAATAAATTGTAGAAATCTCTGGGCTGAAGTAGATTTATACTTGCTTTTACCTGAGGCCTCCTCATCTTTCGCTTTTTAAAATTAGGAATCATTCATTTCCACCCAAACTCTAACTTTATTACAGCATACCCATACTACTTTGTAAGTAGAGTTGGGGTTATATCCCCTTTATCATTCCAATACGATATTCTTTGTCATTTCAAGCCATACCCTTTTGCCATTCCGGTCCATCCTTTTTGTCATTCCGAACCATCACTTACTGTCATTCCGAATTATCCCTTACTGTCATTCCGAATTATCCCTTACTGTCATTCCGAACTTGTTTCGGAATCTAAAAAGATGCTTAACAACCTACC
>CAZLGA010000054.1:0-13650 GCA_964559225.1 uncultured bacterium
AAAGGCTTTTAAGACAAGAAAAGAGTGTTTTAATTTAATTTATGCACATCCACTATACCCCTATGATATCCCCCCTGTCTACCCACCAGGTAACCTAACCTATTGTCTAATAGATAATTAACCTAATTACCAACTCTACTTATAAGTAGAGTATCAACTCAATTACATACTGGATACCCTACTTAACCAATCCTCCTGTATTGCCATAAAAAAGTATGACAGTTTCTTTTAAATTTTTGCCAAGCTTCTAAAAATTTATATTCTGGATTGTACTCATCTGGAACTCGACTATCGGTATTGGTCATTCTTCTGCTTGGGGAAAAAGCAAAATGACTCGTAAAGTTTGGACAGTTAAAGAAAAACTTTCTGTCGTGTTAGAATTAGTAAAAGGCAGAGCGTGAATTATTGAATCTACTGTTTTATCAGGTCACCAACTTATAAGTAATTTTAGCATTAATAAAGTAGTGTTAAGATTTTTTGATAAAAATGTTTTTTTTCTTCAACAAGTGTGCTCTCCTTTCTAAGGATATATTATGTTTAAACAAGCTTCTGACTACAATTTTTTAACATATCAATATTAAATTTACATAGAATATTAGACACTGCCCATTAATAAAAATAAGAATTAAACTTCTAATTATAATTAATTCATCTAATAATTGCTCCCTTTAATAGAAAAATAACAATTGTCTTATTGTAATTCACTATTTTAAGACTAATACAACCTTTTTTGCGAGTACAATAGATAAGTTCGTGGATTAAAAGTTATTTATCAGACTGAACAATTTTTCTTTGCCGATTTTGGCTTTTTCACCAAAGGGTCCTTGTCTAATATCGGCTAATTCTTTTTTTGCGTTTCTTATAATTTCTTGACTATATTGATTTCTGCCTTTTAAATTCTCAAATGCCGACGCTCCGGCAATCCTACCTTCCAGCATTGCGGTTGATGCTTCTTCAATACCCGAAACATCGCCGGCAACGAAGATTCCAAGCCGCGATGTCTGCATATTTTCATCATGCCAGGCAACATTACCACCAAGTTCTGGAATATATACCATTTTACAACCCGCTTGATATAAAAGTTCAGATAAAGGCGACAATCCGACTGCCAAACAAATCATGTCAATTTTCAATCTCTTTTCAGTGCCTTGGATAGGTCTAAATTTTTTATCAACCCGAGTGATTACAGCACCAGTTACATATTCTTTACCTAAGGCGTATTTAATAGTATGTGATGTTAGAATTGGCACGCCGGCTCTTTGTAGTTTGGCGGCATGAACATGATAACCACCGATTTTAGGCATAATTTCAATTACACCAGCAACTTCAATTCCTGCTTGAAGCATCTGATAAGAAACTATCAAGCCAATGTTACCCGAGCCAACCATCAAAGCCTTTTTGCCTGGTAAGACACCATGTACATTCATCAGTGTCTGAACTGCGCCTGCACCATATACTCCTGGTAAATCATTGTTGGGAAAAGCAATTAAATTTTCTTGGGCGCCAGTTGCAAATATGATTTGTCGTGCATAGACTTTAAAGAACTGCTCTTTTTGAACTACGCCTAAGATATTATCTTCAAAATATCCGATTACGGAGGCATCGAGAAAAAGTGTAATATTAGGATGACGAAGTTTCTTTTCTAATATTAGGGCAATATCAATGCCTCGAACTCCACAATAATGACTTTTAGAACCAAAGAACTTATGAGTCTGTTTTATTAATTGACCGCCGACAGTCGGATTATCATCGATAATCACTACTTGAGCGCCGAGTTCGGCAGCGACAATGCCGGCTGAGAGCCCTGCTGGTCCAGCACCAACAATTGCAATTTCGAATACTTTATCAAAATTCTTATGATTCAAAGTTGCTTGAAAATTTAAGTGTTGCGTCAACATGCTAAAAGTTAAAAGAATAAATCAAATTGCATCTAATCTCAGAAAACTAAATTTCCTTATAACCAATATCCCAATCGACAATCCGATCTTCTTACTAATATTTACAAACTTTATGGCTTCCATTTATTCAAGTTCACCACGACCGATTTGTCTTTTTACTCTCATTCCTTCTTTTAACGGTTCGACACAAACCATTACATTAGGTTTAGAATCTACTGTCATTAAGCAGGAAGAACATTTTCCAACTGCACAGAAAAAACCTCGAGGCCGTTTCATCTTTTCAGTTATCCGAAAGACTTTGATACCATTAGCAATTAAAGCCGCCGCAATCGGTTCGCCTTCATATCCTTCTAATTCTTTATCCTCAAAGTAAAACTTTACTAACTTTCCTTTCTTAAATGTTAAAATTGGATGGGATTGGATACGAAAATGTTTTGTCATAGAATATTATCGTATTTCTATATAAGCATTACTTATAAAATCACATAGAATATTATCTTATTTTTTTTATAAGCACTGCTGATAAAGTCTCTTAAATTTAATATAAATTCGAGTCTGTCAGTGAAAATTTTTTTTGTCCGAAAATGAGTTCCAGTAGAATTTTTAATAGGGAAATTGAAAACCAAATCTTTAATCTAACTTGAATATGTAGATTCGTCATCGGCTTTTATCTTAATATGACAAGTGGTAAATTATAAATGCTATTTTTTTGCCATTTAATTTTAGCTTACAAATTTTTTTGAACATATTTTACCACATTACGAAAAATTTTTAAACCAATCGGATTTTTAATTTTTTCGCGTTGCCAATATGGATGTTGATAAATTGAAACAAATCGTTCAGGATGGGGCATTAATCCAAATATTCGACCAGTACTATCACAAATACCGGCAATGTTTTCAATTGAGCCATTGGGATTATATGGATAATCGGCCTTGTTTCCATTTTCATCAACATAAGTCAACGCAATGAGATTGTTTCGTTTTATTCGTTTTAGCGTCATTTCATTGTTAACTACAAATTTTCCTTCAGCGTGCGCCACAGGCAACATAAAAACACCTTCAATCTCCTTAGTAAAAATACATGGACTTTGGGCATTGACTTTAAGATATACCCAGCGGCATTCAAACCGATTTGAATCATTAACATCTAAAGAAACTGTCTGTTTCGCAAAATACCGAGGAAATCCCGGTAGAATCCCAGCTTTCACTAAGATTTGAAAACCATTACATATCCCTAAAATAAGTTTTCCGTCATCAATAAACTTCAAAAGATAATCTTTTAAGATGAATTTCAATTCATTAGCAAGTATTTTGCCGGCACTAATATAATCACCATAAGTAAATCCACCAGGAAGACACAGAATGTGGTAGGTATGGATAAGATGCTTTTTATCCTTAAATTCAGTTAAAAGTAAGCGGTCAGCTTTAGCACCAGCCAATTCAAAAGCCCAAATAGTCTCTTCATCACAATTAGTGCCAGGAGCAAAAAACACCGCTGCTTTCACAACCATCGTCTAATTGAAAATATCTAATAGCTGAATTTTAGATATCAAAAGCAAATTTGTTATCCCAGCAAAAATCTGGCATCAATAGCAACTGCACCTTTATTTTGTTCATAAACCACAAACGGATTTATGTCAATTTCCGTAAATTCAGGAAATTCTGTTGCCAATTGGGAAAGTCTCATCAATGATTCTTCAATAATTTTAATGTCAGCCGGTCCTTTACCCCGAAAACCTTTCAGTATTTTATAACCTTTTATTTCTTGAATCATATGAGTTGCAGTCAATTCTAAAATCGGGCAAACCCGAAAACTGATATCTTTTAAGACTTCAACATAAATACCGCCCAGTCCGAACATAATAATGGGACCAAATTGTGGGTCTTTTTTAATACCCAAAATAGTCTCAATGCCTTTATCAGCCATCTTTTGTAATAGGAAACCTTCGATTTTCGTGTCAGGTTTATGTTGTTTAATATTCTTTAACATTTCATTATATTTCTGTAATAATTCCTGTTCATTACCAATATCTACTGCGACACCACCAACTTCGGTCTTATGTAAAATATCTGAAGAGACAACTTTAAGTACCACAGGAAATCCAATTTCTTTACTTTGAGTAATTAACTCGTCTTCATTATGCACTAAGATATGAGGCAAAGTCGGTATCTTATAAGCCTTAAGAATTTGGTATCCTTCTGGTTCGCTGATAAATGGTGATCTTCGATGTTGGGCGGTTTGAATAATTGCCTTAACTTGATTTCGGTCAACATCGTCAAAGACTTTAATTTTGGTCTCGGGTAAATGAATCCACTCTTGAAAATCACACATATCAGCCAGTGCCTTAGCCGCAATTTCAGGAAATGGGTAATATGGTATTCTCGCTTTCCATAAGGTACGAATCACTTCTTTAGTGTTTTCTAATGATAGTAAGCAACCCATAACAGGTTTTCCATAGTTTGGAGCAATGGCACTAATTTCTTCGGCCACGACTTTAGTTTCCGCCATTAAGGTCGGCGTCCAAATACAAATAATGCCATCAACATTTTCGTCTTCCAGTAATAACTTTAACGCTTCCCGATATCTCTTTTCATCCGCATCACCAATCACATCTAAGGGATTATTAATATTTGCGGATGGAGGTAAAAAAGCGCGAAGTTTGGTTTTGGTCGTTTCGGAAAAATGAGAAAGCACGAGCCCATTTCTAATTACTGAATCGGTTGCCATAATTCCCATTCCCCCTGCATTAGTTATTATCGCTACTTTTCGGCTTTTAGGCAAAGGTTGTCCGGAGAATGCTTTGGCATAATCAAAAAGTTCGCTCACCGTATCTACTCGGATAATTCCACATTGATGCAGAAAGGCATTATAGGCTTCATCTGAACCCGCCAAAGCACCGGTATGCGAAGAAGCGGCTTTGGCACCTTCTGTGGTTCGTCCGGCTTTGATGGCTAAAATTGGTTTTCCTATTTTACTCGTAACTTCGGTCGCGATTTTGAGAAATCTTCTCGGTTCAACTAAATCTTCTAAATATAAAATTATCGCTTTAGTCTGCTCATCGTCTTTTAGATATTCTAACAAATCATTTTCATTAATATCCGCTTTATTACCAATTGAAATAAATTTGGAAAGTCCAATTCCTTCCGCTTCAGCATATTCTAAGGCGGTTACACCAACTGCGCCACTTTGACTGATAAATGCAATGTTGCCCGATTCGGGAACTGCTTTGCCAAAAGTTGCAAAGAGCTTAACACGATGGTCAGTATTAATAAGACCAAAACAGTTAGGACCAATCAGCGACAAATTATGTTTGCTGGCAATTTCCTTAACTCGTTTCTCTAATTTTGCTCCACTCTCACCAATTTCTTTAAATCCAGCAGAAATAATTATTGCTCCTTTAACACCTTTTTGGCCACATTCTTCAATAACTTCAGGCACAATTGGCGCCGGCACAATTATTACTGCTAAATCAATCTCATCCGGAATATGCAATACTGAAGGATACGCTTTAACTCCCAGAACACTACGCACGGTTGGATTTACCGGATAAACAATACCGGTAAATCCATTCAAGAGAATATTGGCAAAAGTTGCTTGACCAACACTACCTTTTTTCGTGGACGCTCCAATTACTGCAATTGACCGTGGCCAGAAGATAAACTTCAGATTAGGATTCATAATTTATCTCGCACGATATTAGCAAAAACCTCTTTGGCATCCTTAATTTTGCTCCTACGCAATAGAATATTGGGTTTCAAAAAAAACTCCGAAAATTAAATACAAAGAATTAAAACAAAGTATACATGCCTTTTTGCGACCGTATTTTTAATTGAATTATATCTCTTTTGTAATATCCGCAAAATCATTCTGAAAACATCATAACCAATTTGTAAACGCCGTCTTCCCAACTAGTCTTAATTGGATAACCCATTTTATGAGTTAATCGATAAGCGCCGATATTAGTATCCAAAACATATCCGACAAACCCTTTTATACCTTTCATTCGAGCAATTTTTATCAAAGTAGAAAAAAGTGCGGTTCCAACTTTTTTGTTTTGCCAATTATCTGTAACCACGAAGGCAAATTCGGCTAAGCCAGTGGCTTTATCTAAAGCATAACGCGCAACCCCAATAATTTTTTCTTCGCCGGCATGTTTTAGAACAGCAACAATCGCCAGCTCATTTTCGTAATCAACATTAACAAACTTTGCTAACTTATCATGAGGCATGGCATTAATATAAGAAAAGAACCGATAATAGATTGTCTGTTGAGAAAAAGTATAGAAAAGTTCTCTTAGCAATGGCTCATCCGTTGGTTTTATCGGTCGGATAAAAATCTTTTGTCCATCTTTCGTTTCTGCCCAGGTTTCCAATTCTTCGGGATAGCGTGCTTGAACTAAAGGTAATTCGGGTTGATCTTGATAAATATACTTTAACTCTTTTGCTTTTTTGAATAATTCCGGACGAAACTTTGGATGGGCAATTGAGATTAAAGATAACGCTCTTTCTCGAATCGTTTTGCCATACAAATCAGCCACGCCCCACTCAGTAACCACATAATGGACATCGCCTCGAGTCGTCACTACGCCAGCACCTTCAGATAAATGGGGAACAATTCTTGACTTGGTTCCATCTGACCTGACAGATGGAACGACAATTATTGGTTTCCCTCCTTTTGCCCTTGCCGCACCTCTTACAAAATCTAATTGTCCGCCGATTCCAGAATAGAAAAGATAACCAATAGAATCCGCACAAACCTGACCTGTCAAATCAATCTCAATTGCCGAGTTAATTGCGACCATCTTATCATTTTGGGCAATAATAAAGGGGTCATTAGTGTAATCAACAGGATGAAATTCAAATAAAGGATTATTATCAAGATATCGGTATAATCGTTTTGTGCCCATAGCAAATGAAGCAATAACTTTACCATTATGTAAAGTCTTTTTTCGGTTCGTAACTACTCCTTTCTCAATCAAATCAATAAGGCTATCAGAAAATACTTCTGTGTGAATGCCAATATCTTTTTTATCCTGCAAAAAGTCTAACAAAACAGTGGGCACACCACCATAACCAACCTGGATCGTTGAGCCGTCTTCAATTAAATCGGAAACATTTTTCGCAATCCTTCGGACAATGTCGGGTTGGGCTTTAACTGTAAATTCTATCAATGGTTGTTCAGAATAAACTAAATAATCAATATCATTAATATGAATAAAAGAATCACCTAAGGTTCGAGGCATATTAGGATTGACTTCGGCAATCACAATCTTTGCTGTTTCGGCTGCGGGTTTAGTAATATCGACTGAGATTCCAAAACTGCAATAGCCGTGTTCATCGGGCAAAGAAACTGTAATTAAAGCGACATCTATAGGTAATCTTCCGCTGCGAAAAAGTCGGGGAATTTCTGACAAGAAAATTGGAGTATAGTCTGCTCCGCCTTGCCAAACTCTTTCGCGTAAATCCCGACCAATGAAAAAAGTATTGGTACGAAATTTACCTGCCAATGCCTCCTGAGCATAATCAACAATTCCCAAATTAAGAACCTGGGTAATCTCAACATCTTCAGCCGATGCTAAAGTAAGGGCTTTAACTAATGATTGGGGTGAACCGCAAGCCGAACCAATAAATACTCGATTTCCCGATTTTATTACCTTTATTGCCTCTTCAGGACTTGTAATTCTTTTTTTCCAATCTTTCATTGTTAGAAGTATAATCATTAAAAATAAATTGTCAATAATTGGACATGATAGGTAGCATTAAGATTTTCTGAGGTAAATTGATTCAATCTTCTATAGTGCATTCTTCTTTCTAACAATATTGTATATAAATAAATTAATATGTTAAAACATAAAATAGGATACTCCTTTTGCTCTAAATTAATACTGAATTTACATAAATTATATACTACCCATTTTGTGTAAATTTATCCTTGCTATGATAAAAAAAAGAAGGATGTATCATCCTATATGCTATGTGCCGAATTTAAATAAAATAATGAAAAGGAGTACACATTTCTCATTTGACATTTTACAATATTACACTATTATTTTGACAATGCAATGTATCTTGATAATTATTTATTTGTTAGAATCAAGACTTTGTAGAAATTGTGACTACTCTAGCTAATGATTATTAACTATATATAAAGTCTAACTATCTTCGGTAATAAATATTTTTTAGAATCCTAAAGTTACAGAAATTATGGCTATTCTATCAAATGATTGTTAACGCAATCTATGTCTGGTAATATATTTTTAGAAGAAGTTATTAAGATTAGGACAATTTTATTTTTATGATATTTAGCAAATTTCAAGTTATGGTTGATAGTGATATGTCTTTTGAAGAAATTTTGAAAATAGGGCGATTTTAATGATTATTAGTATTAGTAATTGTTATAATAATTCACTCTATGATTGGTCATGATTTATTCTTTTTAGAAGAAGAAGTTGCGGAGATAAAGACTCCGACTCGCAAACTTCTTCAGCGACTTCTCCCCTATTTCTATAAGTATCGAATTCGCATTATTACCGCAACATTTCTGCTTTTAATTTCTACTGGTTTAGGTTTGCTTGGACCGGTTTTATTAAAACACGCTATTGATGTTGACATTAAACAAGGAAGTATCTCAGGTTTATTGCGCACTTCTTCAATCTATCTTTTGCTTCAAATCTTAGTCTATTTAATTGGATATTTTCAGCGAATATCTTTAGCCATAGTTGGCGAACGGGCCTGCGCACTGATAAAGAACAACTTGTATCAGCATATCGTCAATCTTCCCATGTCATTCTTTGACAAAAATCCCGTGGGAAAATTACTTACCCGAGTTGATTCTGATACTGAAGCGATTAAGAATCTATTTACGACTTCGGCAGTTGTTTTAACTCAAAATTTAGTTTTGCTGATTGGAATGTCAGTTGTGATGTCAATTATTAATTATAAATTATTTTTAGTAATTCTTATCTTATTGCCGCCATCTATCTATGCTTTCTGGTGGTTTCAAAAAAATATTCGGCCAATCTATCTCAAAGTTCGTCGCAAAATTGCCGAAATAAACAATTTTATCAATGAAACACTACAAAGTTTAGCGGTTGTTCAGGCATTTAATCGCCAAAACTATTCTTATCAGAAAATGGAAAATCTTTCTCGAGATAAATTTAGTCAAGAACTGATGGGTATGAAATTATGGTATCGGATTTGGTTTTTAGTTGATTTTGGTGAAGTCTTAGGATTAGTTTTAATTTTAGGTATTGGTGGCATTTGGGCATTAAAAGGTATGATTACAATCGGCACGCTATTTTTATTTGCCAGTTATATAACTCGTTTATTTATGCCCCTTCGCGGTCTATCTGACCAATTAAATATTGTCCAAAGAGCATTTGCTGCCAGCGAAAGAATCTTTAGTATATTTGATATTGCTCCGGAAAAAGAAATTTTACCCCAATCAATAATAGTTAACGACAATACCCAGAAAAGCAATAATGAAATTCCAAAAATTGTTTTTCAAAATGTTTATTTCAAATATAAGACTCAAGAAAACTCTGACCAAATTAGAGAATGGATTTTAGAAGACATTAACTTCTCAGTAAAAAATGCCGAGAAAATCGCCTTAGTCGGTGAAACTGGTGGTGGTAAAACATCAATTATTAGTCTGCTCTTAAAATTTTATTTGCCCCAGAAAGGCAAAATTTTAATCGATGGCAAAGATTCAATGACAATGGATTATCAAACCCTTAGAAGAAAAATTGGTTTTGTTTCGCAGGATATTGTGCTTTTTCCCGGCTCGGTCTTAGAAAACCTTCGTCTGTTTGATGAAAAAATTCCGCTTGAACAAGTTAAATCCGCAGTTGCCAAAATAAAGATTCTGCCAACAATTGAAAATTTCCCTAATGGTTTGGAAACAGATTTAATTGCTCGTGGCGTCAATCTTTCCTTAGGTGAAAGACAATTACTTTCTTTTGCACGGGCTTTAGTACGCGAACCTGAAATTCTCGTTTTAGATGAAGCAACTTCTTCAATTGACCCTCATACCGAGCGTCTAATTCAAGAAGGATTGCAGACCCTTTTACACAATCGCACGGCAATAATTATTGCCCATCGGTTAGCGACAATTCAAATGGTTGATAGAATTTTGGTTATTCATCAAGGTAAAATTGTTGAACAAGGTACCCATAAAGAACTGCTTAAAAATCGTGGCTATTATTATCGACTTTACCGCTTACAATATCTGATGCAAGAACCTAATATTCAACCAAAAGAAAACAACTCTTAAAAATGAGATTAGCAAAAATTTCTGGGTTACTGTCCAAATCCGATATCAATCGCATAAATAAAAATTTTTTAGCGTATGAACACCCTAAATATCACTTGCTTGTAATCTCCTTACAGGTTTGGAGTTTCTTTGATAAATTAAAAAGATTAAACAAAGTTTTCTAAAATCCTATGAAGCTAATTCGCGATTATCAATTGATTATCGATTTCTGGAAGAAGAACCCTCATCGAATGATAAGTATTATTGTCGTGACTGCCATCGGCACAGGTATTTCTCTATCTTTTCCCTATTTATTAAAACTTCTGATTGATGGCATTAGAACGCAACTTGCGATCTCGAAACTGTTAACTTATGTGGGAATTCTTTTAGGATTAGGCATTCTACGTTCGTTTGTTAGTATTGGTCTACCCTATATTCGGGGGCGAACAAACGAACTCTTCAACTGGAATATTCGGAGTTTAGTTTTTCGGCACATACTAAATTTAGGACATAGTTTTACTAATAAATTTCCCAGTGGCGATGTGATTGAACGCTTAGACCAAGATTTAGCTGAATTATCTTGGTTTGCTTGTTCTGGAATCTTTCGTCCGATTGAAGGAATTTTTACAATTATTATTGCCCTGATAATTTTAATTAGACTCAATCCCCTATTGACTTTGATTTCGGTCTTACCTATCTGGTTAGCAGTTTTCGTCTGGTTAAAATTAGGACCATTAGTTTATACCTGGTATCGTACTTGGCGCGAGAAAATTTCTGAAACCAACAACCATTTAGAATCATCCTTTACTGGTATTAAAATAATAAAATCTTATTGTGTTGAAGATTGGAATATTAGACGATTTAATGAAATCTTACAACAAAGGATTATCCAATCTATAACCTTAACTAAGGCTGAAGCCCAAATTGGTATTTTCTTTTCCGGCATTGCTGAACTCTGCATTCTTTTGATACTTTGGGTCGGTGGAATTTTTGTCATTCGTCAACAATTAACTCTGGGCGCTTTTGTCGCATTTAATGCTTATATTCTAATGTTAATCACTCCAATATTTGATATCGGTAATTTCTTTGTTGCCGGCAAAAGAGCCAAGGCTGGTGAAGAACGAATCCGCGAACTCAAGGATGCATCACCAGATATTAAAATCTATCCATCAGCACAAAACATCAATCAATGGCAATCAATTGAATTTAAAGATGTTAGTTTTCAATATGAGCCCAATCGAAATTTTGTCCTGCAGAATATCAATTTACTCATAAAACCCAATATGAAAATTGGCATTGCGGGCACAGTCGGTTCAGGTAAATCAACTATCATTAAACTACTACTAAGAATCTGTGAACCTACCAGAGGTGAAATTTTATTCAATAACACTAATTATCGACAAATTGATATAGAACAATTACGTTCGTTATTTGGTTATACGCCACAAGAAGCATCTTTATTTTCCGATACGATTTATAATAATATTGTTTGGGGAAGAGATATAAAAAGCAAAAACCCAATATCCCATCTCAAAAATTTAGCGGAAATCACACAATTAAATGAAGATATTAAAAAATTTCCTGAAGGTATGCAACAGCCGATTGGTGAACGCGGAATTAGATTATCTGGCGGTCAAAAACAAAAAGTCGCATTAAGCCGAGCATTATTTTCCCAACCCGAAATTCTAATTTTAGATGATGCCACCTCTAACCTTGATGCCCAAACTGAACAAAAATTAATCCAATCTTTAACCAGTTCTCAATTTACTCGGACTCTAATCATCATCTCGCATCGTTTAAGTTTACTTTCAATTTGTGATATAATTTATTGTTTGGACAAAGGTAAAATCATTGAAAAAGGAACCCATCAAGAACTTCTTCAGAAAAAAGGACTATACTGGAAACTTTACCAGCGACAAATCTTAGAAAAAGAATTAGCCGAAGCAAAAATAGACCGAATAAAATAATAATACTTTTACTGAATAAACAGGAAAGAACGGCAAAAGTCCTTTTGTTAATATGAACATGTCTTCGGAATTTATAACGATATAGTTTGTCAGATGATTAAACAAGAGGAGAGCTCTGACAAAGTCAATATCGGTTTAGAAGACATGAAATGCAGATGCATAATTGTTGGGTTTTTCTTATGGGGATTGGTGTCTTTTGAGTATTTTTCAGAGTTTTGAAAACAAGAATTGACTGACATTTTATGTTAATAGAGAATTTTACCAAGATTACCATACAGAAAAACTTTTCCGAAACCCTACTTGAATGCCAATCCCGCAAAGAATTTTACCAAGATTACCATACAGAAAAACCCGAAAAAATACTTAGAGGACACTGAAGCTCAGAAGAAAACCAAAAAATTCACCTACACACTCCTTGCTACTTAAAGTACTATTAACTTGGTCAGAAGACTCTATTGGATACAGAAACATTCTGATTTCGTTTTATCTTAAATCGTCTCATAACAAGATAATGACTAATTTTAGCCCTTACCAAACCTCAATAAAAACATCCAACCCCTACTAAAATTCTATATATAAATAGAATTTTAATCAGGCAGTGTTTTTATTTAACCTTTTGATCTCTAACAACTAATACCAAATCGCTGTTAATATGGGGTATAGTTGGGTATACTGAGGCCGGAATTGATTAATCGGGTAAGATGTTCTTTGGGTTCTAATTTGGTATTCACGCTAAAAGCCGTGGATAAGTTGTCTTGTAAAAGAACGCTTAAAAAGATGTTAAAATGACTACTTGAGGTCAGATTTAAGAAATTTCCTCTCTGGGCTTAATAATGGAAGTATTGCCGGATAATAATTGGTATTCTACTTAGTTTACCAATTTCGTATCGTTAAAAGCAGATGCGCGGCGTTTAAATATACCACTTAAACTATTTGGTAGATAAATTAGCGTTTTTTAGAAATTGAGCACAAAAAACAGATGTGCTCAAAATTAAAATAAAAGTAGTGAAGAATATAAATTTTACTTTTACATTTGATATCACATTCTGCATTTCACGGTGAAACTGGAACTTATAGACGAGCGGTGGAGAAACAGTTTCAATTCCTCATAGGTAGGCTAAAAATAGATTTATTCCAAAATGACGACCGTATTTAATTAGAGTTTCAATTCCTCATAGGTAGGCTAAAAATTAGAAGAAAAAATGAAAGAAATAGAAGATGCAAAGGTTTCAATTCCTCATAGGTAGGCTAAAAATGAGGAATTGGAATAGATGGTTGTTTAGGAGTAAGGAGTTTCAATTCCTCATAGGTAGGCTAAAAATTCCATTCCAATTAACTCTATTTACTTTACATAGTGAGTTTCAATTCCTCATAGGTAGGCTAAAAATGAAAAATAAAAAATGAGACAAATCATTCTTCCTTTTGAGTTTCAATTCCTCATAGGTAGGCTAAAAATGATGTTTATCCGCTTTCATATATTCTCCTTGTCGATATTGAGTTTCAATTCCTCATAGGTAGGCTAAAAATTGAAT
>CAZLGA010000054.1:13660-16385 GCA_964559225.1 uncultured bacterium
TGTGATATCTTGGAAAAAAGAGTTTCAATTCCTCATAGGTAGGCTAAAAATTCTGGAATAAAAAATTATTTTTCCGATAATATAAAATGGTTTCAATTCCTCATAGGTAGGCTAAAAATGATGTAGATTTTATTTTTTTACATCCTTCATTTTTAGTTTCAATTCCTCATAGGTAGGCTAAAAATGGAATAGATAGCAATTCCAATTCCTGCGAGTGTCAAGTTTCAATTCCTCATAGGTAGGCTAAAAATGTTGAGTTGTATATCCAAGAACTGGAATGGAAAGTGCGTTTCAATTCCTCATAGGTAGGCTAAAAATGAAAAATAAAAAATGAGACAAATTATTCTTCCTTTTAAGTTTCAATTCCTCATAGGTAGGCTAAAAATAATGAAATAATTGAAGTAGTGAAAGGAAAAAAAATAGAGTTTCAATTCCTCATAGGTAGGCTAAAAATGGAAAGAAAAAGAAAGAGAAATAAAAATAATCGAAGTTTCAATTCCTCATAGGTAGGCTAAAAATTTTTGTCTGGTATAATCAATTATTTTTCTGATAATAGTTTCAATTCCTCATAGGTAGGCTAAAAATGGAAAATTTGGGGAAAAAAATGAAATAATTGAAATAAGTTTCAATTCCTCATAGGTAGGCTAAAAATGATTTTCGCAGAGATTGTGAATTAAATGATCTAAGATGTTTCAATTCCTCATAGGTAGGCTAAAAATTCAAAAACTTTTTTTGTGTATTGCCCAAATGTTTGATAGTTTCAATTCCTCATAGGTAGGCTAAAAATTTTTTTGCCGCAATATTATTTTATTTTGATTCCAACGAGTTTCAATTCCTCATAGGTAGGCTAAAAATATTCTTATTCTCATGACTTTTCAAAGCAAAGACAAACCGTTTCAATTCCTCATAGGTAGGCTAAAAATATAACAAGCAACAACTCCATTATACCATGCGCGATTGTTTCAATTCCTCATAGGTAGGCTAAAAATGGGGTAAAAAGACCTATATCATTTTTTCTCTTAATCAGTTTCAATTCCTCATAGGTAGGCTAAAAATTCACTATGTAAAGTAAATAGAGTTAGTTGGAATGGAGTTTCAATTCCTCATAGGTAGGCTAAAAATTCTATTCTCAGAATTCGCACACCCATAGGAATTTTCGAAGTTTCAATTCCTCATAGGTAGGCTAAAAATGAGGGGAGGAAATATGCCAATTCCATATGCGGAAAAAGAGTTTCAATTCCTCATAGGTAGGCTAAAAATTAAAATGAGTAATAGAAAAATGATCAAATTTCGATAGTTTCAATTCCTCATAGGTAGGCTAAAAATAGTTTGATAAATTTTTCTTTTCAATTTCAATCAATGAGGTTTCAATTCCTCATAGGTAGGCTAAAAATAATGAGTAAGGTTTAATACCACGATGCATCCCTTCCTGTTTCAATTCCTCATAGGTAGGCTAAAAATGATTCCTATCCATAATTTTTTGGTGTGGAATAGAAAGTTTCAATTCCTCATAGGTAGGCTAAAAATCAAGAAAAAGAATAAAAGCATTAATTTTATCAGGAAGTTTCAATTCCTCATAGGTAGGCTAAAAATAAGCAGGTTGTTTTGTATATGCACTTGGAATGAACCGTTTCAATTCCTCATAGGTAGGCTAAAAATCCACTTCACGAAAATGTACCAACAGGAAGATAAATAGTTTCAATTCCTCATAGGTAGGCTAAAAATTTGTTGAAGAAAAAGAAATCTCAATAGAAAGAGCACCAGTTTCAATTCCTCATAGGTAGGCTAAAAATATGCGCCCTTAATTAGCTTAGTTGGATTACTTTCAAGTTTCAATTCCTCATAGGTAGGCTAAAAATGAATTTTTTAGTACCAATTATTGGCATAACTATCGGCCGTTTCAATTCCTCATAGGTAGGCTAAAAATTCGGCAAGGAGAATATATGAATGCAAACAAACATAGTTTCAATTCCTCATAGGTAGGCTAAAAATACACCAAATTAGTCCAAAATTTATTTTTTATTTTCTGTTTCAATTCCTCATAGGTAGGCTAAAAATGATATGAAAAAAAAGCTTGACAAAATTGAAATTTTTTGGTTTCAATTCCTCATAGGTAGGCTAAAAATTGGTGAAAGATTTTTAGGTTGTTTGCATTTATCTGGTTAGTTTCAATTCCTCATAGGTAGGCTAAAAATTCAGTATTCATATATTTTCCTTGCTGATATCGATAAAAGTTTCAATTCCTCATAGGTAGGCTAAAAATGAATGCGATATATGGAAAATTTGGGGAAAAAAATGGTTTCAATTCCTCATAGGTAGGCTAAAAATTGTTGAAGAAAAAGAAATCTCAATAGAAAGAGCACCGGTTTCAATTCCTCATAGGTAGGCTAAAAATTTAATTTTCATAATTTCTCCCTAAATTTCTTTTTTCGGTTTCAATTCCTCATAGGTAGGCTAAAAATATGAAGCTGCGAAAGCTGCTGCGATTCCGAAGACTATAGTTTCAATTCCTCATAGGTAGGCTAAAAATGTTACATAGTGACAATAAACCTATTCAAGAATTTTATCTGTTTCAATTCCTCATAGGTAGGCTAAAAATTTTCCTCCTATACAGTTTTATTTTTTTGCAATTCATAGTTTCAATTCCTCATAGGTAGGCTAAAAATTAGGTATGAAAAACATAATTAAATTTTTAGTTCCAAGTTTCAATTCCTCATAGGTAGGC
>CAZLGA010000055.1:0-16001 GCA_964559225.1 uncultured bacterium
AAAGCGGTACGTGAGCTGGGTTCAGAACGTCGTGAGACAGTTCGGACTCTATCCACCGTGGGCGTAGGAGACTTGAGAGGAGCTGTCCTTAGTACGAGAGGACCAGGATGGACGGACCTCTGGTGCACGAGTTGTCATGCCAATGGCATTGCTCGGTAGCCAAGTCCGGAAGGGATAACCGCTGAAAGCAACTAAGTGGGAAGCCCACCTCAAGATAAGGTCTCCCGTTCAATTCAGGGGCAACTCTGAATTGACCTAAAGACTACCGGTAGACTACCGGTTTGATAGGCCACAGGTGTAAGTGCAGTAATGCATTGAGCCAAGTGGTACTAATCAGTCGAGCGACTTGAACTTCCTTCCGCCATTTTCTGAGAATTTAAACAAATTTCCCGGCGGTGATACCGGTGGGGAAACACCTCTTCCCATTCCGAACAGAGAAGTTAAGCCCACCAAGGCCGATGGTACTGTGCTCGTAAGGGCATGGGAGAGTAGGTCGTCGCCGGGTTTTTTATTTTTATCCTTGAACCAATAAAAAACACTGTATATGGCTAAATATAATTGTTGTATTTATTCTATCAATAAATATCTTGATTTTTATACAAATAAAGATATAATCTTTTATGAAAATCACAAAAAGAAAATCAATTGAGGAACTAATAAAAGTTGTAGTAGAATACAGCTTATTGTAGATATGTGAGATCCAAAAAAGGAGCGTGAATGAAGGAGAGTGTAAAGAAATATTTATATCAAAAGAAGAGACAAATTAAAATTGATGTCGAGTCAGAAGAGATTGAAAATCCCTGTGAATTCTGGCCTGATTTAAAAAAGTGTGTTGACATTTATTTCAAAATCTTTCCAGCAATGCAGCAGTATCACAATATCTTAAAAGAACCACTGGATTTTGAATACTCAGAAAGATTTTTAAAAGAGGTGGTAAGATACTGCACAACAAATGAATTAAAAAGAAGATTTATTGATGCCCTCACCAAGGTTATCTACAAAATTCCTAGTGCGGGTCTGGGCGATGTTAAAATAAAAGAGATGGACGATTTATACCATTTTTATGTCTCCTTTCTATTTCGGGTATATTATAGGAAAAAGGACGACAAGATTATCCTTGAAAAATTCATCCCCCATAAGAAAAAGGGATTTGAAAGACATTTTTAGGTAATGTTTACCCTAAATTTATTTTTAAGCGTTGATTTTGTTGGGAATTTGTTTGAGGGATTTCTAATCCTCTTAAATTTCTAATTACAATTTCGCTCTCCGACATTTTGAACTTTATGTGTATCCAAAGCAAAGTTTCTCAAGGATTTTAATCGTAAAGGCAACTAAATAGTGTCATATATCAATATCCCGATTTAACGATATCTCTGCAATTTTTTCCCGTTAAGTGAAAAGCCATTGTTTGCCTTTCGGATTAAGAAACCAAGACATTTCTTGACACAAAATAATAATTCATTATACTTATAAACGAGGTATCTAATGTTATACAGAAGATTATATGTTAGAAAGATGCTGGAATCTCTCGCCATATTTATGGTATTTACTGTGGGATGTTCTAACAGTATTCTGGGTGCAAAATTTTACCGTCTTTTGGAGAAAGAGAGAAAAATTTATTTGGGATTAAGAGGAATAGATTCAGTTGCGGCTTATCAGTATTTGAATTTACCATCACCCACTGAACGAAAGGTTTTCTATGATCAATACTGGCAGGGAAGAGACGAAGATAGGAGTGAATTTGAAAAACGGGTTGATTTTGCATTTAAAGAATTTGGCAGATATGCGCCAATTACAGATGATAGAATCCCTATCTATGTAAAATATGGCAATCCCACAAGACGATATATAATTACTCCAGAGAAGAAGGTCGGTATTGTTACGAGAGAATTTGTCCGACCTGCTGAGATATGGACTTACAAAAACGAAGGAATTGAATTTGATTTTATTCGCTTGACCCGGGCGTATAAAATAATTGCAAAAACTGAGTTTGGCGATGAAGTAGTTATCCCATATTTAAAGGACGATACAGCGACGGTTCAAACTTTGGATACAGTACCTATAGGAAAATTAAATTTTGATGTCACATTTGGGAGATTTAGGCAGCAAAGAGATTTAGTCCGGCTTGAGATTTATACACGACTTGTGATTGACGATACTACTGATTGTAAAATATCCCGTAGCATAAAGGTTTATAATCAAGCCGATAGCCTAGTGACCGAAAAGATGAATGTGGTACTTCCCCAAGGTAGCGATAAGGGGTTCTTCTATGATGGAATTAACATCTGGCTCGCTCCCCAGAAATATTCAGTTATTATTGAATACATAAATTTAAAATCAAAATTATGGGGCAAAAAGGAATTTACTGTCGACCTTCTCGATTATAAAGATGATGCAAAAAAAATAAGTGATATGGTTTTTGCCAATCTGATTGATGAATCACTGAGTGATGAGAAATTTTTTAAGTCAGTCGGACGAGTGATGCCAATGGTTCATTCTACACTTCCTGTTTCTACTCCGTTTTATATTTATCATGAGGTTTATAATCTAAAGGTTCAAGATGGGCAGCATTTGCTCCGGGTTGATTATGAGATATACAACAAAGAGAAGATGCGCAAAGAGATTATTGATGTTATGAGTCAAACTAAAAGCAGTGAAGGTAATGTAGCATATATCGCTGCAAAATACCATCCGATGGATTTGCCACCAGGCAATTATATAATTGTTGCAAAAACAACCGATCTTTTGAGTGGCGAACAATTTTCTACAGTGGGCGAATTCAGATTGGAGAAAACCGATAAATAAAAATGAAAAAAGTAATAATTATAGAACTTAATTTAATCATATCTTTAGTATTTATTGGATGCATTATGAAATATACCGAAAAAAAATTCCCAAAAACAAAAAAATTTTAATGGCAAATATTAACCATGGAAAGATTATTATTGATAAATATCGATGGTTAGAAGATTTTAATGATAACAAGGTTCAGGGCTGGGTAGCAGAGCAAAATAATGTGGCACGCAAATATCTTGATGCACTTCCACGAGGTGGGCATATTATACAAAAGAGAATGAAAATGCTGAACCAATATTACTGGTTTATCCCAATCAATGGGGGCTGAATACACTCGGAGCAGTTTATCCATTAAAGAACGGTAAATATATTGCCTAAAGCGCTCCAATTAAGTTCACATTTAAAAAATAGCGCAGAAAGATATTTATTTCTAATACTTCTATAAATTAATGGTTTTCATTGTTTTTCGAAACTTGGCCGGGCAGGAATTTTATTGAAATTATAGCAAAGATAATTTCGGCAACGGTTATCCATAAGCGCGACAAAAGACTTATTATAATTGCAATCGGTTTAGGAAAATACAGAGAGAGTAATAGAGTTAATATACCTTCTCTAATTCCCAATCCCGCAGGGGCAAATAAGGCAATAAATCCAAGATTCCAGGAAATTGCAAACACCCCGGTTAGATCAATGAATTTACCATAAGATACAGTATAGAATGAATTTATTAGTAAAAAAAAACCCATACCAAAAATTATCCAGACAATTCCATATAGTACAGTTAGCAATAACATTGCGGGATAACTGTATTGCAATTCAACAAAAGGACGTTTTAATATACCGCAAATAATTTTTATAATTTTACGGGCAAAAATTGGATGCAGGGCGATTACAAAAATTATGGTCAATACAATTGCAAAGATAATATAATTTCTTAATATAATAAATTTGTAAATCAATGGAGAGATAATAAAAATAATGAGTGAAGAAAGCAACAAAAGTCCGGTTTCCAGTGCCAAGCTTAAAAACCCTTTTTCTTCTTGCACGCCCAATTTTTTAATAAAATAAACCCTACCTGCTGCAAACCATAATTTGCCCGGCAAGTATTTCCCAAGTAGTGAAATTCCAGTTATGGATAATGAATGTTTAAATGAGATTTTTTCTCCAAGATATGCCAATATTTTCTGCCAGAGATACGCTCCATAAAAGAAGTTCAAAAAAATTGGGATAAAAGAAATTACAATAAAACCGAAATTGAATTTTAATTTGTCAAAAGGTATATCCTGCCAGGTCTGAACGAGATTCCGAACCAAAAAGAAAAATATGATAATGACTATTATCCAAAAAATAAATTTTTTTAATGATTTATAATCTCTTATCCGACCTTTTTTCACCAATTCCATTTATTATTATAATCAAACCTTTTAATAAATCAACAATTCTATTATTCTAAAACCATCGAATGGAAAATAAATTTATTCTTATAAAAATGATTTATAGATTTCAGCGATTCTGGCAGCAGTATTTTGCCAGGTAAATTTTTTGGCATGAATCACACCTTTCTCTTTTAATTCTTCACACAAATTTTTATCGGTAAGCAATTTTTTCATTCCGTTATATATTTCATCAACTGAATATGGATTTACTTGGGTTCCCGCATCACCAACAATTTCGGGCAAAGAACTTGTATTAGAAACTAAGACCGGAATTCCACAACTCATTGCTTCAAGTACAGGGAGTCCAAATCCTTCATAGAAAGAAGGCATTACAAAGATATCAGCAGCATTGTAGAAATCTGGAAGTTCATTCTCTTTAATACTTTCAAAGTATTTTATTTTATCACTAAACCCAAGTTTTTCTATTAACTTGCGAGATATCTTTGATTGTTTACCTACCCTTATCAAAATCAAATCCCTATAGTCTTCTGCAAGTTTTGCAAAGGCTTTCAAAATGCCGGGAATATTTTTTCGGTATTTCTCGGTTCCGACATTCAAGATGACTTTAGCATCCAGCGGGATTTTTAAATTTCTCCGCAAATTTTCCTTATTGCCCAGTGGTTTGAAAATCCCATGTTCTACGCCAAGATAGACTGTTTTTATACAATCCTTTTTAATTCCGTAGATTTTAATCAAATCATCTCTTGTAGAATATGAATCAGCGAAAATAATCCTTGCTTTTTTAAGCCCGCGATAAAGAAAATGACGCCAGATTTTTTCCGAGATGTGATCTGGAGCAATGAGGGGAGCAAGGTCATGGCAGGTTATGATTGAATCTCCATTTGATATCAGGAAAGATAGATTTTGATTGGCAAAATGATGTAAACCGTAATTAAAAATCTTGTTGTATATTCTATACCAGAAAAATGGTTTATTATCAATTATCGGGAGCTTTTTATCCTGTGCTATAATTTCATCATCTTGATTCTTTATTGCCCGCTCATTGTAATCTAAATTTAATAAATCAATCTTGATTTCTGCCTTTAACAATTCAAAGACCTTAAATGCATATTTCCCCATTCCCGAATAAAATGGCTGGTCATTTATTAAAGCGATTTTCATTTATTCAATGTTTCTTAATTATCCCAATTATTTCAAAAAATCCACGCCATTTTTTTTTAATGACCAAGTATTTAAACGCCTCTACATCAATAAGACAATATCTTATTTTCACAAAAACAGATTTTATTGCCGAATTTGCCTTTATGATTTTCAGCCATTCTTTTGGCGATAGTAGTCTTTCGTTACCAAATGGTTTAGATGGATAATGGTCTGATGGTATATTAAAAAGTATTGCTTCCCTGGATACCCTTATTTGCTCCTTGAGCAATTCGCTGATTTCCTTATCCTGAAAATGTTCAAAAAAGCCTTGCGAGAAACATAAAGAAACCGCTTCATTTTTGAAAGGCAAATAGAATGCATCTGCAACAACAAAATTCACTTTTCTTCCAAAAACTTTGCAATTAAGTTTTGCCCTTTGTAATACTTCCTTATTATTATCAATGGCAATCACCGTAGGCAAAAACCAGCTAATAAAAGCACTCAACGCACTTGTTCCTGTGCCAATTTCAATAACTGCTGAAGGGGAACGTTTTATAATTAAAAAAATTAATTCAAGATTACAAAGTACCCGTTTAATAAATTTTTTAATATGTATAGTTTCTCCATAAAATTCTTGCCACGATAAGTGTTTTTGAAACTCCATACTGACATTATACTATTAATATTTATAAAGTCAACAGCACGATAAAAATAATTGAATATTAAATAAGTTCAGACATAATTCCTTTAGCGTGCGCAATTAGCGTCTTATTATCTATATCGGCAGCAGAGGAATAAGAGAGAATTTCACAAAAATTTCACAAATAAGAATATAATGAGATAAAGGAGGTTTTATGGGTGCAATCATTATCTATGCACTAATCTTTTATAATCAGCCGTTTCTCAATGGGGGACGGCAATGGGACCGAAAGACCCACAATATTAATAATATAGAATTCGGAATAACAAATTATGGTCCGATAGGAAAGCCCTGTTACTGGCCTAAAGGGAGTGGGGAGGGTTATATCTTTGGTTCTGGTATATGGGTTGGAGCAATAGATTCTGTGAACTGCGATACTATGGTTACGATAGGTTATGGGCCACACGGTGGAGAATGTGAATTTGCACCAGGTTTATATGGGCAGAACCCAGGTGCACCTTATGTGATAATTTATATGTATCCAAACCCCTGGCCTGCGCCAATAGATACCTTTCCTATGGCACCGCAAGAACCAATTTCAGACCAGGATTCCTGGTGCTGTTATAATGATTGTGATTCAATCTATCATATTCCAAATGATACAAAACCCATTGGGATTGAAGTCTATCAAACTGTCTATGTCTGGGCAGATTCTCTACTGGAAGATATGGCATTTCTGACCTTTGAAATAAAGAATGTTCTTCATAATCCAATTAAGAATCTCTATTTCGGATTCTGCACCGATTGTGATATTGGAAATGAAGCTGGTCCAAATGCCAATGATATCTGTAACGCGATCGTTGGAAAATGGTATGTAGTAAATGGGGAGTCAATCTGGGTTGATAACCTTGCATTTCAGTGGCAACTTGCAAATGAGCCGGGCTGGGATGATGTTGGTGCGATTGGGTTTGATTTATTGCAGACTCCATTTGACTTAAAATGTGGACAGGATAAAGATAATGACGGGATTTTGGACCAGTATGAAAGGGATAGTGCTTATTATGTAAATTATCTCCCTCAATCTAAGTGGGATGTTGATAATGATGGTATTTCTGACTGGCGCGATGCATCAGAGAACCCTCAGATGGGAATGACGGCATATAAGAGATTTACCTTGGTAAGTGAGCCGATTTATGACAATGAACGTTATTTGACTCTTGCTGGATACAATTTCAACAACGGTCAGTACCAACCATACGACACAGTAATTCCCCAGCCAGATGACCAGAGATGGATCATTGCAAGCGGACCATTTGAACTGATGCCTGATTCGAGTATAACAGTTGTGCTTGGAGTTATGTTAACTTACTGGAATCGGCAGAGCAATTCAATCCCTGATACAGAACTTGTCCTACTTGACCACAGAATGCAATCTTATTATGATATGAACTGGAGATTGGGTATTCAAGAGACCTCAATATTCAGAACAGTGGTTTATAATCTGTCAATAAGACCAAATCCAGTTACAAGCCAGGCAATAGTGAATTTTTCTATAAGAAAGCCGTCCTGTGTAACATTGAAAATATATAATCCTTTAGGTCAATTGGTGAAAAAAATCTTTGAAGCCAGTGAGCTATCAGGAGAATATAATATAAAAATTGATAGTGATGGGCTGCCGTCAGGGACATATTTTCTTGTTTTAAAAGCAGGGGGTGAAGTGATAAGCAGACGATTGATTGTTGTAAGATGATGGTATACTGAGACCCTTAGGGACTGGACACGGTTGATTTGTAGAGGTAAAATAGAATGATTAACGGGAGGCACGCGATGAAAAAGAGAAATTGGACGGTTGAAGAGAAGTTAAATCCGTTAGGGCAATGGTATTGTGCTGGTAATGAATGGCACGAGATATTAGAGCGCCGCTGGGTCTATTTTCTTTTTGTTAGAATAATGAACTTGTGATTGGATTCCACAATCTTCTCTATACATCCTTTAATTTCTTCAAATTTTTCTTTTGGAATTATGCTTGATTTTACAGCAACCACACGGTTCACTACAACTGTATCTCCACTGGAGTACGATGATAGACTGTAATCAAACCATTCATTACTGATATTATCCTTCTCTACAAGACCAGTCAGTGGATATTTTTTACTAATTATCACTTTATAGGTATCATTTTGATAATATGGAAAATCAAGATTTATGTGATATTCTCTTTTGCTGCAATGGTGGAGTTGTCCAAAATATTTAAGGGGTGTGAAGATTACGGGAATTAAAACTTGTTCTTTATGTGTCTGCAGACTTCCTGCTTTTTTAAATTTAAGAATAATTTTGAGATTTGAATCAAGGTCATTTAGATTTTTTACCTCAAATGTATCAAGAATGACCTTTGCTGGTATTCCATTTAAATATTTCTGGAAATGGTTGTGTAATTCATTTGCCGGTAGATTTATAATATTCCATCTCAATCTTGATGCTTCCTCTCCTGAAATCTGTATTGTGATTATTCCAGAACTCACTTCCTTTTCAGGGTTGAAAAGAATCTTACTTAATACAACATTATCACGATGTTTGAATTCAGGTAGTGTAACCATAGGTGAATTATCATCAGTACAAATCACAGCATTTCCACCTTGAATTAAAGAGTGCAGTCTACCCAGGGGGACTGTTTTGGCAGTGGGGTCAAAGATTACAAAATCATCATCCCTTGAGAAATCATTTTCACCCAAGACTGTTGCCTTTGAATATGCGGGATACTCATCAAAGTATTTTAGAGGAATGGCAACAATGACATGATTTATTTGATTGCGGGAAGGAAAATTTTCTATAAGATTGCCGATATCTTTCGTCCTTATAAGCACAGGATATGCATCAATGCCTGCTGCATTGAGCAAAGATATAAAAAGTCCAGAAAGGTCTTTGCAGTCACCATAGAGATTACCAAGCACCTTAGAAGGAGAATTGGGCAGTGCCCTGTGTCCCTGAATAGAAACAGCAACATAACGAAAATTCTTTTGGATAAAACCGGCTATTGTCCTTATTTTTTCTTCTTCTGTTTTACAATCCTTGATAAGTTCGTTTGATTTTTGCTTGATTTCTTTATCTGGTTTTAAAATTTTGTCTATAGCCTTTTTATAATCCTGTCCAATCAATGCCCAGGATTCTTCCCTGCTGGTGAACTCCTGAAACAGAAAACGGAGAGAACTCCAGGTCATAAAGAGCCAGGAAGAAATTCCAGTCAAGGGTGGTGAAAAGGGTTCTTTCTTCAATCCAGGTAAATTCCTGACCGATAAGGACCCACAATTCCATCCAGGATAATCACTAATTTCCTTTTTAATTTCCTTTCCTGGCAGGTTTGAATATAGATATTTGAAACCAAGGTTTACCGGAACCTCGTAAGAAAATTTTGCATAGACCACGGGTTCTTCTGCCTGAAAATACCACATTGGAACATAAGGATATGTTAGTCCTATTGTATAGATGTACTCAATAATACAGTTTGTATCCACACCCGGGAATGTGAATACCTTAGCTCTGCTATCCGCATATAACATAAAATCAGGAAAATCAGATACCTCAAAAACATCTTTTCTATCAAGGTTTATAACCTCACCATTAGATTTGATAGTTCTTGCCTCAAGATATACTACATCGCTTATATCAGACCAGAAGGGAATTCTTACATTTGCGTACCTCTTTCCTGCATCGTTAAATATCTTTATTACAATATGCTCGGTAAAGGTAAAGATTTTATCCACCTTGTATTTTGCCTCGCGCAGCAGGAATACAGCATCAGATTGTGGATAATCTTCTTTCTTCGGTGCTATTTCAAAATCAATCTTACTGAATGTGAGGGCAGGTTTATCAAAGTATTGCTTGAGGTTGGGTCTCTTCTGGACAGTGTGTATACAGTGTGATATAACGAGTACCAGCAAAAAAAAGATACTATAATAGCACACCCTCTTCATACGATAATACCATTATATACAAAAATAACTTAATGTCAATATATGTATTTAAATCAAAAGTCAGGATTGTCTTAAATTTCTTAAAAGAACATCCTTTAGGTAAAAATACCCGAATTATAGATGAGGTGTATGTAGTTATTAAAATTCAGATTTATCGTAATAAAACAACTTTTTTAATCTTTTTATAATCATTGACTTCCAATTGCACAAAGTAAATGCCAGCGGGAAGTTTACGTCTCGCATCATCAGAGCCATTCCAGATGATACTGTACATTTGATTCTGGATACTGGGTTCAAGGTTAAAGAATTTGATAACTCGACCCGAGATATCATAAATCTTTAAAGAAATTGCAGACTGCAAATTGCGTCCGTCAATCTGCCTGATAGGTTCAACATTATTTGGGATATGGAATTTTATAATCAAATTTTTCCTAAAGGGATTTGGTGAGGCTTCCAGTTTTAATTTTTGCATCAGCGATTCCATTTCGATTTCTTTAATTGATGTATTGTATTCAACACTTACATCATCTATATAAAAACCCTCTCCGGTATGTCCATCATTGTCACTGATAAAGGCAATGCGAATTTGAATTGAGTCACCGGAAGAATAATCATCAAGTAAGTATTTCTCACAGAACCAGTCACTATTAATCGGTCGATTCTGGAGAGCACCACCGGTGCCAATGAAATCAAGGGTATCCGCATTGCCATTATGAAGGACAATGACATAGATTCCATCACTACCATATATCGGGACATTGAACCAGCGATAGAATTTCAATAATGAATTTTTGTGAATCATAAATGGTATGGTTTGGATATAGCAATTCATATTATTGACATATCTTCCGCTGTTTTCGTCTCCACAATACCAGGAATGGGCTCGCGAGTAATATCTTCTCTGTGTGATGTGCCAGAGATTGTTTGTTCCACCGGTTATCCAGAGATTGGCTCCTGATTCCATATCGTCAAAAAATCCGGTCGTCCCGATCAACAGCGAAACGGTGTCAGTAAACACAACCCCTTCCGCGTGTATATTTAACAAAAATTTAAGAATATGTGGTAATGGGCAAAATGGACTTACATATACAACAAAAGGTTCTGTTGCGTTTTTTATCATCTCAGGGGGGATTTCACCATAACGCACAGTATCAATGAGAACAAAACCATAGGGGTCAATTGTTGATAATCCTGCCCGCACCGAATGTCCTGCACCATATCCAGAATTTTTCAAATCTATATATAATGATTCTACCTGCCCAGGTAAGGCGGGCAAAGTTTTAATATCGGTTTGCTCAATTTTTAACAATGGTTCGCCAATGATAATATTCGGTTTAAAAATAAGTGTCTCATTGTTGAAGATAACTTTTAAATTGAATGTAATACAATCACCATTTTTTGCAAAGTTTTTTATCCTTATTGCAAATGCGTTGTCTATCATTATTGAGTCATTGGGCAGTAATGAATCAGCAGATGCAGTGCTATCAAGAACAAGGGCAAGTGTATCATTAGTGGAGACTATTAGTTGAATATTCCTCGCCGTGGTATTACCACAATTAATTATTTTTGTTGGAAGTAGTATATCTTCATTGGGATTGGCTATTCGGTCGTTATTGCCAAAGATATCGTTTATAATCCATCCACCAAAATTAGCGTATGCTCCACTAATTGCGGGAATTGTCAATTCAACGGGAAGATAATTATGACAGGTTATTGTCAAATGAAAAGTTCCTGTGGTCAAAACGTTCGTATTCAAAAATATTGAACCACTGGCATCGGTATATCCAGAAGAATACGACTCACTTCCTTTCATCAAACAGACCATGGCATTGCGCAGAGGTTTATTTGTTTTTTTATCCTTTACAGTAATCATTATTCGTGCATTGCCCAGGGGTATATAATTGGGGGCAAAGGCGATCATTGTGTCAGGAATTTTTGTCCAAACTGGTAATTCCGGGTCACCGAGAAGATTTAGCTGATATTGATGCCATCTATAAACATTCTCTTCTCTTGAATAAGGAATGAAGTGTGCCTTTGCCATTGCCAGTGCTTCACCAAGGTGATAATTACCTTCTATAAAGAGTGAATAGAAAAAGCGTGAATCAAATCGGTCTGAATATCCAAAGCCAGGATTCCCAGGTGAACCCCAGCCATAACTGGAATTGCCAATGAATGCAACACCTCCACCATTTGGACTGTTAACAAATGCCTCAGAGATAGATGCTGAATCAAATGCACTGGTCCAGCAACCTATGGAGTATAAAATGCCGTATTTCGGGGCATTTGTTATCGTATCAAAATCAATATTATATATCCGGTGGGGCCAGCCGCCAACTGATATTACATTTATCCAGCCATGGCCATCATGGTTTATCAAATTCTGTCCATTCCTTATCGCCTGCATTACTGCTTCTCTTGTTTGATTGCCAAGACTTTGGTATAGTTTTGTTATCGCAAAGTAATTGGGGAATAATTCATTGCCAATTTTATTTTTATGCACACCTTGATCCGTGTATGGTTCCTGCCATAATATTTCTGCAGTAAAAAGTGCATTATCAAGGTATTCAAGGGGTGGATTCTTTTCATAAGTTAAGACTTTTTCCACAAATCTTTGTGCCTCACAAATTCTATTGACGGGAGCCCTCCCTACAATTAGATCCGGGTACAAATCTATACTATCTTCAATTTCTCCATAGCTTCGGTCATTATCTCTATCCCAGGTGCCCTGTAAATCTGCATAATACAAATCACAGGGGATTGTATCTTCCCTTCCAGGATAGATATTGGCACTACATGTCATTGCATATGCGAATCTGCAGGGTATATAATCAACATCGCCACCAAGCAATACATATACAGTTCCAGAGTCGGTAAGGGTTTTTAAATAATTTCTAATCCGTGCCGCACTATCCTCTCCAGGATAATGATTTATAATCCAGCTTACATTCCGTACCCGAGCAGAAATGCCTTTCTTTTTCTTCCAGTCAGCGAGCCGCTGGAATACGGTATCCATAGGTGATTCAGTTATTATTAGATATTTTATTCTTTCTTGATCAGATGTTTCCGCTCTTAGTTCAACATCTTCGGGATTTATGACCAGTTTTTTTATAAAAGCACCCTTTGCTATAGAATTTATGGCTCCATCATAATGGATTGAAAATTTTATAGAATGATACACAATAAGTTTTTTTGATGGAGGGAAATACTGAAAAGGAATGAATAAGAGTTCACAGATTTGATAGCCATCAAAAAATCCAGATCCTTTGAAATAGAAAATTTTTTCGGGATACGGGCTTGAAGATAAATAAATATTCTCATTGCGTCGAGTAATTTTTTTAATTTCTTTTTTTGAAAGAATTTCTGGTGCTATAGAATATGTAATATCTGATTTTAATGTAAATTCCCTTTGCTCGGTAGAAATTATTTCAATCTTTTTTATCATTGCATAAGCAGGAAGGGCAATCTTTATTGTTTTACAAGGTAATTCTGGTGCGCCTATTATATCCGTAGTTTCCCAGTTCGCTATTCTTAACTTTGTAGTATTATCTGACTGAACAAATTGCAATTCACTTACATCAAATTCAAAATTGCCGGTGTATATGCCGCTTAGCAAAAATAAAATTATAATCAAATTTTATTCTCCTGCAAAATTAATTCTGTTCCCTCCCATTTCCTTAGCCTCATAACAGGCATGGTCTGCGAGGTCAATGAGTTTCTGTTTTTCTTTACTATCCTTTGGAAAGACTGCAATCCCAATGCTGAGCGTAACCGGTGGGTCAAGGTTTTCAGATTCAATCTTCTTCCGTATTCTTTCTGCCACGGCCAATGCAAAATTGGCATCGGTTTCTGGCAATACAGCAATGAATTCATCCCCACCATACCTTCCTAAAAAATCAACATCTCTGATAGCTTCTTTCATCAGGATGCTGAATCTTTTTAAGATATTGTCACCGGCAGAATGTCCAAATTTATCATTATAACTTTTGAAATTATCAAAATCCATCATCAGAACTGCAAATGACCTGCGATACCGTTCTGCCCTTCGGATTTCGTTCTCAATCGTTATCTCAAAACTGCGACGGTTTGGTAAACCTGTTAATGGGTCTGTCAATGAGAGTCTTTTTGTCTCTTCATAGAGTCGGGCATTATCAAGGGCAATGGCAATCTGGGCACTCAGTGCGGAAAGGATTTTTATATCGTCGGGTGTGAACCCATCAATCTCTGGACTTTCCACATCAAGGACCCCTATCAATTTATCACCTATCATTAACGGGAAGCATACCTCACTCTTTGCTTCTTTTACACCGGGTATATAATATGGGTCCTTTGATACATCGGGTGAATAGTACATCTCCCTTGTTGCGGCTACATGTCCGGTTATGCCGGTGGAGCCAATTTTTATTTGTATATCTTTTACTGTTTCAGGGTAATTTATATATGAACAAATTTTTAATTCCTGTTTTTCCTCATCCACAAGGAAAATAGCAAGATTTAGATAACCAAATGTTTCAACCAGACGTTTCAGAATATTGTCTAAAAGGGCATTAAAATCAAGGGTTGAGATAAATGTTTTGCTCACTTCATATAAAATTGCGGTCTCCTGAGCTTCCCGGGTGATTTTTTTATATAATCTTGTATTATCAAGGGCAATAGCTGCCTGGGAACACAATAATTGAAGATACTCAATCTCTGACGCTGAGAAATCCCTTGGGGTTAGTGAATCAACATAAAGTATACCGATGAGATTTTCCCGCGCAATTAAAGGCAGTGCTGCTATTGCCCTTCTTCCCTTTTTTAATGCGATAGGGTTCACATTTTTATATCTGCTTAAATCAGGAATAATCACAGGTGCGTGATTTTTCAAAACTTCTCCAGAAATTCCATTCGTTAGCCGGGCAGTCGATCTATATCTTTTTATCTCTTCAGTTTCTTTTGAGAAGTCATAAGATTCAAGGACTGTTGCGGTAGGCTCATCAATCACAATTAAACTTGCACTATCAGTATTCGTAATTCTTATTGCTGAAGCAAGGAAAACTTTAAGGATATTTTCCATCTCAAAGGTTGAACTCAAAGCTATACCGATGTGTTCAAGTTCAGTTACAATCCTTGACTCTTCTTCTGTTTTACTGATTAACTTCGTATGCTCAATTGCCAGGGCAGCGAGTTTGCAGAAGAAGTCTAAGGCAGGAAAGTTATCAAACTCCCCTAATTTTGAACGATAATAAAGATTTAAACAGCCAATCGCTTCGTTTTTCAATAAAAGAGGGGATGTAACAAATGACTTTATGCCTTCTTTTTTTATCCATTCAACAGAAAAGAAATCGCCTTTTTCTTCAAAGACCTTAATGACATCGGACACAAACCGGGCTTTTTTCTCGGTGCAAACCTTTCCCGAAATTTCTTCGTCTTTTCTTACCTTAACTACCTTAAGGTATTCGCTTGAGAGATTGATTGAATGGGCAATCGTAAGGTATTCTCTTTCTTTATCAAAAAGCATAATTGCTGATGCCGAGGCATTGAAAAAAGAGCAGGCGGTCCTGGTAATGGTTTCAAATGCTTTTTCAATTGAACTATGTTCAAGAAGTGATTGAGCAATCTCAGCAAATTCTTCAGGTAAAGATTTCAGGTTCATTTTATATTAATTTAATTATATAAAATAAAATTTAGTTGTCAAGATTATATTGATCTAATTCCTCCTCACTTTTCGCTTGTTAAAATGAAATAGGATTATATCCCTTTTATCATTCCAATAACATATTCTTTGTCATTTTGAACCATTCATCTTCTCATTTCATTTTATCATTTCATTCCGAACTATCCCTTACTGTCATACCGAACTTTCACTTCTTGTCATTCCGAACTTGTTTCGGAATCTAAAAAGATGCTTAACAACCTACCCAACATATTGAGATGCTGAAACGAGTTCAGCATGACATTGTTCAGATGGGAGATAATTTATTGAGAAACGGCGATAGGTATCCACTTCGTCAGTGGGAATGTGATTTTTGTCTGTTTCCTGTCGAAGAATAAAAGTAAAGTTGAAAAAGCCATCTGTAT
>CAZLGA010000056.1:0-15702 GCA_964559225.1 uncultured bacterium
ACCACCTCACAAAGTGATATTATACAAAGTAAATTCATACATCAAATATCAACTGCGCCCAATAATGGTCGTTTACTTTTTGAACATTTAGTTTGTGATAGGTAGCGTTCTTAATTTCTAATTTTATCTGATGTTTATTCTTATCAAAAATATCGCCTTTCAATTTAGCTTTAAGTTCATAACTTGGATTGATTACAATATCATACTCTGCGGGGATAAATCCTTTTACTGCAAAATTGTACAATAATTCTCGGCACCATTCAATGAGAAGTTCTTCCAATGATACACTTTTTATTTCAAAATCAATTTTTTCTCTTTTAGATACCTTGCCTTTTATCTGGGTTTCAAATATTGCCCGGGCTGTATTAACGAAGAGTTCTTCTATGGATTTTGCCTCAACTTCAATCCCTAAATCTGCAGTGTGATTTAGGTATTTATAAGACACGATAAAAAAACTATTAAGTTAGGGTTGAGATGCTGTATTACCAGCGCCCCAACCCCAATTGTTATTCTATATTAATAATACCAAAGCAGATAAAATGCAAATGGCTTGGCATTACCGATTTTTACTTCCATATATGTATCACCACCCGATGGTGGATTTGAGATGAATGTAAAGCCACTGAGTGCAGCAAGGTTTAATGAAAAATGCTCACTCACAAAATGTTCAAGTCCGAATCCAAAAGGAATATTAAATCCAAATTCGCTATCTGCACCACCTCCAGGAGAAAATAATAAAAACCCGAAGCCCGCCTTTCCATAGAGATTAGTTTTCTGATGCCCTTTTATTAGAAAATTAACAAGCCCGGTGATCGTGAAGTAAACGCTTGTTCTATCATTGGCATTTCTTAATGTAAATTGAAAAGTAGGTTCAAGAACCCAATTAGGATTCAATCCGTATCTTGTTACCGCAAGATCTATAACAGGAAGTGTGATCAACTCATTTGCACCTTCCTGATATACATCAGGTGTGACTCCTAATCCCATTCCGATGCGTCCGTTCAGGTTATAAGCACTGACCAACACAATAAATGATAACAGAGCAATTGCTCCTTTTTTCATAATATCTCCTTTCCTTCAAGTATATTTAAAATTCAATCTCAGTCAAGTTATTTAAAAATTTGACGAATTGATAACCGTTCGCAGATGCCGATTTTAAAAGTTGATTTACTACTTTGACATAGTAATTAAATTCATCCATCTGCAATCCATGTTTCTCTTCAATTTTACGACATATAGCATCAATCAACAACATAGCGAGCAGTAATTCAAACCTTTCCTTATTGAACCATTCAATATTTTCATAGGTATGAACAAGCATAAAATTCTTAACCTCTGTTAACTTGAAGAAGTTGGCTAATCTTGATTTATCTTCAAAGATTGAATACCCTTGTTTAATAATAACTGCGAGTGGTGTGTAAAGTATTAAATTTTTTAATTCTCGGGGTTTTTTTATGATGTTCTCAACATATAAAGATAATTGAGATTCGGCAATAAGAAAATTAGAAACTTTTGCATCTAATCTTTCAATTCTTTCAATAATTTTCATACCCGCTAATGCCCAATCAACATTCAAAAATCCACTGCCATCTAAATATTCATACAGTTTTCTAAAATCTTTATTTTGATTATCCTGTAATTCTTTAAATTCCATAAAGATGTGGTATTTATAGGCACCGAGTTTTATGAACCATCCCTGGGTTGCAAGAATAACAGGATCTATCAGATAAAAAAGATTATCTCTGTTTTCTCTACAAAGATAATAAATTTCTTCTTTGCAATGAAGATTTAATCCTTCACAAAGGTTTTTTGTATGAAATCTTTCTGAGCCTCTAATCCAACCCTGTGCTTCTTGATACCGATTGTTATAAACAACCAGAATTCGTTCTGATACACTACCGTTTGAATACGCAAATACATTTTCATTTATAATGCCTTTGTTATCAAAAAAGTCATAAAGACAAAAATTATCTACTCCACTGAATAAGTATCGTTTTTTCAATAAGGGGAATATCTCCCTTTCATGCCTTTTTATTAAATATTCATCTGCTTTTTCATCCCAGTAAGCGCGATAGTATTCCATACCATATTTTTCCTGGAGTCCTTCAATCTGCCCATGGCCGAACATACATAACCCGGGCATAGTTGCCATCATTATACAAACACCGAAATATTTATCATCTTTACCAAATTGCTGGACTGCGGTTAATTCATCGGGATTACTCATAAAATTCACAAATCTCCTTAAGATTTCTGGATTGTAATCAAGAACATTTTTCAAAACCTGGTGGTATTCCTTATTCTGCTCCATTTTGAGCATATTCATAAAAGCACTATTATAAACCCGATGCATTCCAAGATTCCTTACAAAATACCCTTCCATCAGCCAGAATGCCTCAGCAAGCAATAATGTATCTGGTGATTCTTTGGCAATCCGGTCAACAACCTCACGCCAGAATTCTCTGGGAAATAATTTATTAAATTGTGCATTTGTCATACTATATTCTATTCTTGACGGAATATCCCCACCCTTTCCTGGTTCTGGAAACCACAATCGGTGATAGTGTTTTTTGGTCAAAGTCATTGCCGCATCAAGCCTTATAATGGGTGATTTCCTTGCAATATCAATGATTCTCTCTATTACTGCCTCTCTAACTTCGGGTAAGAGAAAGTTTAACTGAGCGGTATCATTCCAGGGTGTGCCTGTTCCATCATTTCCATGGTAAATATATCTCACCCCGCCGGATTTTTTATCAATAAGTTTAAATACAACTGCAGCGTCAGTTCTGTTGTAATAACCGTCTTCAATATATATTTCGAGCTCAGGGTCTTCGGAGAGGTTGGGTCCGGTGAAACGATAATTAAAGAATGGGGATGTATCACGTTGAAGAAACCAGTCTGGATGTTCTTTTATCCATTTGGAGTCAATCGCAGTATGATTGGGAACCATATCAACTGCAATTCTGATATTATAGTTTAAAGCCCGCTGTTTTAAATTATTAAATGCCGATTCACCACCCAAATCCTGGGCAACTACATAATCGTATATGGAATAAGCAGAGGCAATTGCCTCTGGATTTCCACAGAGTCTTTTTATTTTTGCGGAAGCCCTGCTCCTTTCCCAGATTCCAATGAGCCAGATTGCATTGAATCCCCAATCACTCATAATCTTCAGTTCTTCATCAGGAATTTGATCCAATCTTTTTATTTCTCTATTATACTTTTTGCTTAATTGATATAACCAAACATAGGTGTGTTTGGCAATCATAACAACTTTGGGCATCCAGTCTGTATCAGGACTGAACCTTGGTTCATCAGAATGAATATCCGTGTAAACCTCAGTACCGGGAGCAAATTCAGGAACGAGTGTTGGTCCTGGACCAAATGACCTTTCTTTTTTTTCTTCACGAATAAAATCGAGAGAAATTAAAATGCGTATTGTTAGACGGTCCAACGTTTCAGGCGATAGTATTAGTCTCCAGTGTTCTTTTATATATAATAATTGCCCGACAAGAGAATCAGGTGAGGCACGAAACGGAGACTTCAAGAGTTCAATAAGCGATTGATTATATGGGCCATAAACAGGCTGGGTTTTAAAAAAGTATTCAAGTTCAGAAATAACTTTTTCATATTTAGTTAGATTTTTCAATTTTTCATCATCAAATAATTCTTTGAATTGTAAAAAAGAAGGATTTTCATTAGCTAGGCTTAACATTAAAATTTCTTGTAGTGCAATTACTTTATTAGATATGTTATTTGTATTCCCGTTGATATATTTTGCTATCGTTTCTTTTTTGGAATAAACAGCAAGGGGTGGAAATATTTGAGTGAATTTTTTTATTACATCAAACACTTCTTTTTCACTAATCTTTTTGTTTAAATAATCAAGTGCTTTATTGAATGCATAAGGATTTTTTTCTATCTGGTATCTTTGGACTACAAAGTGTAAGATTTCATCAATGAGCCCCATCGCATTTAGATCTGCCGGGCTTATTAAATCTTTACCCTTATATTTTCTATTTTTGTTCCATTTATCAGCAAATTTTTTTACTGCAGCAATATCAGTAAATACTACATTACCGCTAAGTTGAAATAAAGATTTATCAAATTTATATCTCTCGCGACACTCTTTACTGATATGAAATTCAAACATTATTATTGGGAATTAAATGTATGAGATGAAAAAAAGTTTAATGATATTAATTATAAAAATTTCAATAAAAATTTCCCTATGTTTCTTTCTTTTCATATTTACTCAACTGTGCTTCAAGTTCCTGGATTTTCTCAACGAGTTTTTCTTTTTCTGCCTCTTTTTCTTTCTGAGCAATGCGCGTAAGCATTGCAAATGCGATTACCATTAAAATGATTGCCCAGAAAGGTGTGAACCACTCAAAAATGTTGAATATATTAAACAAAAATGCCAGAACTCCCAATAAAAAGACTACAAGTGCCCACAGAGCCATAAAACCCCCTTTGATAGTTGCTAAATTATAATCCAATTTGATTTTTTGTCAAGGTCTATGTCGTAGCAACATAATATCGCAACTGAAGATAAAACTATAAATTCGCAACTTTCTTACTCTTTACTTCTTGAGAATCTACTCGTTTTTTGGTCAAAGTGGTTCCAGAATACTTTTTTCCGGTTGCCCACCGCATAAACATCCAATTTAATCAACCATTTACGCACCCACTCATCCGAGCGTTTGGGAAAATCAGGATAATCAAGATCGAGAAACTACAAGAGCATTGCAATTTGTGGGCGTGCTAACTTAAGCAATTGTTCCTCCCATCTAAATGCCGTGTTTCTATCCATTCAGGAGAGAATTCTAAGCCCAAAAGTTGCGATTTTAAAGTTGGAAAATAAGTTGCTATTTTCAAGTTGGAACGACATATGATATGAACGGCAGGATACCGCTTGAAAGACTCAGAGCGTTGAGTTACAATATTGATGAAAGATTTGTAATGTTTCCAGTAGTTCTATTGGACCAAATAATCTCCGACTATGTTTTAAGGATACCTGGTAACGATGTATTGACCACGGACATATTGCCAATTTCACCTTAATAAATATAGCAAAATTAGGTTTAAAAGGTATACAAGGAGAATGAAGATTGCATCTAAGGATAATAGCAGATATTTCTTCTCTGCCCGATAAGTTAGACTGATTATTACTATCGCCATGATAACTATCCCCGACAACGCCGCGATTATGTGATTTTGACTTACCATGGTTAGTATAGAACCTTTTTTATAAATTAAATCAATAATCCCCAGGATCGCAATGTTAAATATTGTGCTGCCCATTAGATTACCAAGTGCTAAATCTACCGCCTTACATCTTAACGCACCAAAACAAACGACTGTTTCAGGCAGGGATGTGGAACAGGCAATCAATATATTACCCACAAATGTCTGCCCAAGTCCAGTCATTTCAGCAATATCTTCACCAATCTTAGGAAGAAATATTGCTGCGATAATAACAAGAAACGCATTTATTGTAAATAGTCTAATTGCTTTATTTAGTGTTATCTCAGGGTAAAGCTTAATATTTTGATGATTAAGATTTTCAATGATCTTCTTTTCGTACTGGAAAGTCAATTTCATTGCAAATATATATATAACAATAAATATAAAACTATTCAGACCAACCCAGCCAAATCCCGGCATATTTTTTTTCAGAAATAGACTAATAATGACAATACTTAATTGCAATATGCCAAAACTTCCAGAAATTATGTGTCCTGTCTGGGCAAGGCTTGAAATTGGCATTTTAGGATAAAATAAGTCAAGGAAGGCAATTATTAATAGATTAAAAACACAACTACCAATCAAATCACCCACGGCAATATCGGGTACCTGAGCATAAGTAACAGCACTGATTGAATTTACCATTTCAGGAAGGGATGTGATAGAAGCAACTAAAACGAGTCCAATCAAGGTTCTTCCAAGCCCGCTTTTTTCTGCAATCACATCGCTATAAAATGAAAGCCTTGTCCCGGCAAAAAAGATTATTCCAGTACATAAGAGAAAACCTGTAATTAAAAAAACCATAGAGTGATTATAATAATTTATGCTATAAAGTCAATACAACTTCTTGACTCTGCATCTAATTTAGTTATAATAGATACATATGACCTCATCGCTATTGGTTTTGTTTTTATTTAATCAATATTTTGGGCAGAACAAAATACAATATCGTGATTTCAATTTCAAAATTCTATCCAGCGAACATTTTGAAATTTACTTTTATGATGGCGGGGAAACGATTGCCCACTTTGCTCAGGATGTGCTTGAGGATGGCTACGAACAATTGCGTAAAGATTTTGGCATTGAGGTTGAATTCCGTATTCCAGTAATACTTTATAATTCCCCAAATCATTTTTCTCAGACCAATGTTACCCTCGAATTGATTGAAGAATCAGTGGGCGGTTTTACTGAAATTTTAAAAAATCGCATGGTCATACCATTTAATGGTGATTACGAAGAATTTCGTCATGTGCTTATTCACGAGTTAACGCATGTATTTCAGTTTGTAATTTTCTTCCCTTCAAAACTTGAGGCGATATTGACGGGCGACTTTTTTTATTCAATCCCACTATGGGTAATGGAGGGATGTGCTGAATTTTTCTCCCAGGGCTGGAATCTTGAAGCGGATATTTATATGCGGGATTTAATTATGCATAATCGGGTAATTCCATTATCGGAGCTGGGCAATTATGGTGGATATATCATATATAAAGAAGGACAGGCATTTTTTCATTATGTATCTATTAAATACGGCAGGGAGAAGATGAGCGAATTCATTCACCTTCTCAAGGCGAAGAAAAATCTGGAAAATGCCTTTGTCAGCGCCTTTGGTGTCAGCGTTGATGAATTCAATAAACGCTGGATCAAATTCTATCAATTGCAATACTGGCCTAAAGTTAAACTTTCAGAAAATTTTGAAAACTTTGCACGCGTTGTCTATGATCATAAAAAGACCCGTTCTTTCTATAATACATCTTCTTCAATATCTCCAAATGGTGATAAAATTGCATTTATTAGTGACCGTCAAGGAAATGTAGATTTAATTGTAATATCCAGTATTGATGGGAGAATTCTGAAAAGGCTTATTCGTGCGGAATATTCTTCAGGATACGAGGGTTTACATCTTTATCAGGGTGGCATTACCTGGTCGCCGGACGAGAAATATATAAGTTTTGCTGCCAAGGCGCAAGGTGAGGATGTTCTTTATATGGTGAATTCAAAAAACGGCAGGGTGTATAAAAAATTTAAATTGAAGCTTGATGGCATATATTCCCCCAAATTTTCATCAGATGGCAAAAGGATTGTATTCAGCGGCCTTAAAGATTCATATCTTGATATCTATCAAATTGACATATCAAACGGGAATATTGAGAGAATAACAAACGATATATATACCGATAAGTTTCCTGCTGTTTCCAATGATGACAGAATACTTTTTGTGTCAGACCGTCCGGACTCTAATGAAAATTATCATTATGGTAGTTATGGTGTTTTCTTGAAAGATGGAGATGATATTAAAAGACTCACCCCACGCGCAACCTATATAGCCTGGCCTTTTTTCAATGCTGACACAGGTATTTACTTTATTGCTGATTATGACTCAGCCTACAATCTTTATTATCTTTCGTTAAATGAAAACAAAATAATAAAAAGAACAAATATTCTTACAGGAATTTATTATCCTTCTATTTCTAAGGATCTTCAAAAAATTGCCTTTGGATACTATAATGACTATGGCTATGATATCTGTGTTGTGAAAGAACCGCTCAAGCGAATGATTGAATCTGATACATTTGAAACAGAAATTGCTGAAAATTCATATATTTCCGGAGAACCTGACAGGGAAAAAGTTAGAAAGTATCGTCTGAAATTTACACTTGATTATATTGTAGCAAGCGCTTCTTATTATACACCACTGGGTTTTTCAGGAATGACCCAGATAGCCTTAAGCGACATCCTTGGGGACCATCACATTCAGTTCAGCACTGATTTTTATGGGAGTTTGACTTCTTCTGATATATTTTTTGTTTACTGGTATTTAAAGAAAAGAATGGACTTCGGTTTTGCCTTCTATCAGTATCTAAACTACTTTGCTACAGGTAATGACCTTGTGATATGGCGTTATCTTGGTATTGGCAGTATGGTTCAGCACCCATTTACAAAATTTTTGCGAGCCGAATTAGGACTTTATAAATACAAAATATATGAAACAAAATGGCTTGATTTTTTTGACGATTTTTATTCTGACAGATATGTAGCCACTTCTTATAATTTCACTTATCCTGAACTTTCTATTATTTTTGATAATGCGAAATGGGGTGATACAGGTCCCATAAATGGTGTGCGCACACGGATAACAGGATATACTGCAATATTAAGTGATTTTGATATAAAGGTTGGGATCTTTGATTATAGACGTTATTTCAGGTTGTCTCCCAGAGCGAGTTTTGCTACCAGGCTTGTATTAGCGGGGAATTTTGGTAAGGATGATGAACTCTGGTCGATTGGCGGTCCAGGTTCAATCCGGGGATTTGATTATTATACATTCACTGGAGCGGATTTAGGATTTTGCAACTTTGAATATCGGTTCCCATTCATAGACCGTCTCAGACTGGCATTCCCTTTACCTATGGAAATCAAAAATATCAGGGGAGTTCTGTTTGCTGATTTTGCCGGGGTATATTCTGATTCATTTAGTGTCTTTGAATCAGCTGAGGGTATTCTACCCGTTCGCCTCAAAGATGTAAAGATGGGGCTTGGATTTGGACTACGATTTAATCTACTTTTTGCAATTTTCAAACTTGATTTTGCCCGTTCAAATGACCTCCAAAACTGGGTCGATGAAAAGGGTGAACCTTCAAAATGGAAATTTTATCTGACAATCGGTCCTGAGTGGTAATGGGGTCAGGTCTTAACCATTAACAAATATGGCGCGCCCCTTGAGAATTGAAATTGAAAATGGGTTATATCATGTTTTTGCACGAGGTATTGAGAAAAGGTCAATTTTTAGAACATCAAAAGATTTTCAAAAATTTTTAGAGATAGTTGAATCTACTATCCATAAATTTAAGGTTTCTATTTACGCATATGCCTTACTTCATAATCATTATCATCTACTATTAAAAACTCAGGAAGCTAATTTAAATGCTGTAATGCATTATATCAATACATTTTATGCTGGTTACTTCAATTACAAATACAAACGGGTTGGTCACTTGTTTCAAGGACGATACAAAAGTATTTTAGTAGAAATTGATCGATATTTTCTTGAACTCACTCGCTACATTCATCTCCAGAGTGTAAAAAAAGGAATTATTAAAAATCCTGTAGAATATAAATGGACAAGTTATCAAAGTTGTGTTCTTGGAACTAAAAGCTTTATTGATAAAAGATGGTTATTTGAGTACTTTGGCCAAAATGAAGAGTATGCCCGTAAGGCGTATCGAAAATTCGTTGAAGATAAATTAGAAAATTACACTTTTGAGCCTTCTGAATCTGCATATAAAGGAGTCATTTTAGGTAGTCCTGAGTATATTGAAGAAATTAAAATGAAAATTATAGTCCCCAAGAGAATTTCAGAAGAGATTTCATATCACCAGAGATTAAACGAGATTTACACCAAAGGAAAAATACTTGGAGTCATTAAAAACTATTTTAAAATAACTGATGAAGACTTGAAAAACAGAAATAAACGACTGGCTATATATCAGAAGATTGCGATTTATTTTTTAAAGAAATATACAGGGCTGAAATTAAAAGAGATAAGCGAAATTTGTGGCGGCATACATAATGTTGTTGTCTCAAGAATGTATAAAAAAATATCGATATTAAAAAAAGAAAGAGAAGAAAAAATATCAAAATTGATAACGGAGATAGAGAAAGAAATGAATAGTACCGATGTGATGGTTAATGGTTAAGACCTGACCCCATGTTAATCTTTTTGATTTCAATTTCTATTGGGTGTGTTAAAGAGCAGAGGTGTGTTGTATACTTCTGGCATGTGATGGGGGGACCGATTGGAAGAAAACTTGAGGAGATGGTACAGGAGTTTAACCGATTGCACCCTGAGGGTGAAATAAAATCTGTCCAGATGGGTTCCTATGATGCCCTGGCACAGAAACTAATGGGTGCTATTGCTTCAAATTCACCACCAACCATCGCTCAAATGTATGAATCCTGGACCGATCAATTTCTAAAAATAGGATACCTGGAACCCCTGCAGAATTTTATTGATCAGGATTCTTCTTTTAATATTTTGGATTTTTTCCCGGTATTTATTGAAGATAACACCTTTGATTCAATAATTGTTACTCTTCCTTTTAATAAAAGCCTGCCTGTATTTTATTACAATGCCACAATCTTTGATTCAGCAGGTATAAATAAATTCCCCGAAAACTGGATTGAATTCCGAATTGCCTGCGAAAAATTGAGAAATTTAAAAATCTTGCCTACATCCTGGCCTATTGATGTCTGGTATTATGGGTCAATGGTATATCAGGAAGGAGGCGAGTTATTCAATCACAATACAAAAAAACCAATGTTTCATACTGAATCAGGTGTGAAGGTGTTAGAATATCTCGTGGATTTGGTAAAAGATAGTTTGTTCTCTCTCAATCCTGGATTTCAACGTCAGGATGAATTCTTAAGTGGCAATGTAGCAACAATCCCTGCTTCAATCGTCTCCTGGGCGTTCTTGAAAGGTAGGCCAAAATTTAAAATGGGTGTGGCACCGTTCCCCTGTGGAAAAAATAAAAGAGTTGTGATCGCCGGAACAAACATTGGAATGTTTAAAAAAGCCCGTCCCGAACAGAAAAAACTTGCTTGGGAATTTATCCGATGGTTTTTAGAACCTGAGCAACAGATAAAATGGACCAGGGCAAGTTATTATCTTCCAACGAGGCAGAGCACAACAAAATTACCTGAATTTAAGGAGTTTCTCAAAGAAAATCCCAACTATGAAAAAGTTATTGCACAACTTGAATTTGCAACTACTGAGCCGAAAACAAAAGAATGGTTCACCGGCAGAATATATTTGAACGAAGCCCTTGAAGAGGCAATGCGTTTAGAAAGGACGCCTGAACAGGCCCTTAATAACGCTGCAAATAGGTTTCTTGTTGATCTGGAGTGATTATGGAGTTTAAACCTGCGAGGCTCGATACACTGTCATTGGTAACATCAATAATAACGAGTATATTACTGATCGGCTTATCATTCTTCTTTTTAGTAAACCGTATCCCATATGGATGGAGTTACAGTTTGTTGTTGATTTCCATAGTCTTGGTGAGCTATCTTTTAAGTCCAAAGATTTATTATATACACGGAAGGCATTTCATCATTGAAAAAGTTATCGGCACAAAGATTTTGATTCCTATGAACGAAATAGAAGGCATTTTTGAAATTGACGATTTTTATAAATTAAAACCCATTAGGTCAATGGGCAATGGAGGATTATTTGGTTATTATGGTATTTATACTACAAAAGATTATGGGAATATCAAATGTCAGCTAACAAGGTTAAAAAAAATCTTGATTATAAAATCAAAACAGGGATATTATGCGATTTCACCCGAAAAACCTAAACAGATATTGGAATGGTTTATATCAATAAGTGGACCAACATTAATTAATAAAATTACTGAGCCAAGGCTGGTAGAAAAGAAGGCAAGTCCATTAATACTGTTAGTTCCGTACACAATCTTCACGCTGACATTGATAATGATTATTTTGCTTTATCCTCAATTGCCTGATAGGATTGCAATCCATTTTGATTTCAAGGGAAATCCCGACGGCTGGAATCCCAAGATTTCATTTTTTTATTTCGGAATCATTCCCCAGTTGATTGTAACATTTATATGTATAATTTTCTTTTTTGCAATGAGAAATATATACCACGAACCAATGCCGATTTATCTTTTGATAATCATGATTTCATTTGTCCAGCTCATAGTCGCCTATGCTACATTTGATATATACTGGTTTAATATGCATCAGTCCCATTTTCTCCCCATGGGGTTCGTATTTATCTGTTTTACAGGAATAATTTTGATTTTCCTGTTTATTTATTATCGGATTTTGACAAAAAAGAAAAACCATAATAGATAGCGTTGAAAACCTTGTTTCAATTTTAGGGTATTACAAATAAATATTACTACTTGAAAATTTCTTTTCCCTTCCCAATGATTTTATTCAATTGTTCTCTGAAGTAATCACTGCTTTCCACGATATGTTTGGGGATTTGCTGACAATAATATTCCCAGGAACGTTTTATCTCAGAACCAAGAAGTTGCACAAGTGTTCCGTCGCGCAAACCCTGTTCTACTTTTTCCTGATTATACAGAACAAGGTCTGAGGCGAGTGCCTTGGCAAGCCTTCTTGCCCTTTCATGCCATTTTTTGTCTTCTTCACTCATTTCGGGCTGGGGTGGTGGAGTGGGTTTTGAAATAACTTCAACCTGTGAAGTAACTGGTCTTTCAACTGGAGGTGGTTCAGGAATCCCTGTCTCTGGTGGAGGTGTAACAGGAGGCTCTGGAACAGAGACTTGCGTCGGCGCTTCAACCTTAGGCGCAGGTGGTGGTTCTACTTTTGGTGGTGGGGGTGGAGATTTTACCTCCGGCGTTTCAGGTATTGGTTGAGGGATTTCTTTTTTTATTAAAATCACATTCTGACATTTTGGACATTTAACCTTCACACCACTTGCAGGAATTTTATTCTCATCAACATTATATTTTGAATGACAATGTGTGCATTCAACAATCATTTTTTAACTCCTTTACAATCTTCAGGCACTGCCTTTTGAGTTGCCGAAGCGTGCCGTTATTTTCTATAACATATTTTGCTGCCTTCGCCATCTCGGACTCTTTTTTCTGGTTCTCCAGTATGGAGTAGAATGTCTTCTTTGGTATTCCTCTTTTTTGTGCCCTTTTTTTCTTGATGTCAGTCGCCGCTTTAACAAGAATTGGATAGTCAACTTTTTTCAACAATTCTGGCCAGTCAAAAAGGAGTGCCGCATCAATAACCACCATTCCATAATCTATGCTATCAATCTTTTTTTTTATCTTTTCAATCAATCTTGGATGCGAAAGATTATTAAGAATCTTCAGAGATTTTTGATTAGAAAAGACGATACTGCGCAGTTTTTTTCTATCAATTTTTCCCCCTGAGAATATATCTTTGCCAAAATGTGATTTTAATTGATCGGCAATTTCTGGTAATACATTTTTTCCAATGCGATCAGCAGAAATATATCTCATTCCCAAAGACTGGAAAATCTTTGCTACGGTGGTTTTTCCTGAACCAATGTTTCCAGCCACCCCGATCACCACTTTATTTTTTTTCATCAAAAAGTTTCATTCAATAAATCTCTTAAAACAAAGCGTTGTGTTATGCCCACCAAACCCCAATGAATTTGAGAGTGCATAATCAATCTTTGCCTTTTTTGATACCTTTAATACAAAATTCAAACCCTCACATTCAGGATCAGGGTTCTCAAGATTTACTGAGGGATGAAGGATTTGTTCATAAATTGATAAAACCGTTACAAACGCCTCAATTGCACCTGCTGCACCAAGGGTATGACCAATCATTGATTTGGTTGAATTTAGATAAATCTTTGAAGCATGGGAACCAAAAAGGTCTTTTATCGCCCTTGCCTCAAATTTATCATTTAAATCTGTTGATGTGCCATGGGTGTTGATATAATCTATCTGCTCTTTCTGGCATCCTGCTTCTTTTATCGCCCTTTCCATTGATCTACGTGCACCCTCGCCTTCGGGTGAAGGTGCAGTTATGTGATAACCATCGCCGGTCGCACCAAAACCAACGATTTCAGCATATATCTTTGCGCCACGTCTCTGGGCAAACTCTAATTCTTCCAATATTAATATTGCTGCACCTTCGGCCATTACAAAGCCATCCCTTGCCTGGTCAAAAGGTCTCGAAGCCTTCTGGGGTTCATCATTCCTTCGTGAAAGTGCGCGCATATTACTAAATCCTGCTAATGCAAATGGTGTCACTGGTGCCTCAGCACCTCCGGTGACAACCACAGAGGCATTTCCTAATTTTATTTCCCTGAATGCCGTCCCGATGGCATGGGCACCAGAGGCACAGGCGGAAACGGTAGTATAATTTGGACCTTTCAAACCATAATGTATTGCAACATAACCAGAGGTCATATCAGGAATCATCATTGGAATCAACAACGGTGATACCCTTCCCGGCCCCTGATTCATATATTTGATATGCTCTTCTTCCCAAGTCAACAAACCACCAATCCCTGAGCCAATGATGACGCCGATATCGGTCCTGTCATATTTTTCGAAATCAATCTGGGCGTCAGTAACTGCTTCAATTGCAGCCCACAGGCATAACTGAACGCATCGGTCAAGTCTTTTAATTGTCTTGGGATCAATTGCTGTTTCTGGTCTAAAGTCCTTCACTTCACCGGCAATCTTTACTGTATGCTTTGATGTGTCGAAAGATTTTATTAAATCAATACCACTTTTCCCTTGGAGCATATTATCCCAGGTCGTCTTAACATCATTTCCCAGAGGCGTTATTACACCAAGACCAGTTATTACAACCCTTTTCATTGTGATTTTAGTTTATCTTCAAGGTAGGCAAGCGCCTTACCTACAGTATCAATTTTTTGTGCATCTTCTTCGGGAATTTGAATATTGAATTTCTCTTCAAATGCCATTATCAGCTCTACGGTATCAAGTGAATCGGCACCGAGGTCCTCAATAAACTTTGCATCGGGATTTACCTTTTCTGGTGGAACATGTAATTGTTCCACAATGATATTGCGGATTTCATCAAATATTGCCATTTTATCTCCTTTCTTTTTTACATTACCATTCCGCCATCAATGGCGATTACCTGACCAGTAATATAATCAGCCTGGTCCGAGGCTAAAAATAGTGCGAGGTTTGCCACGTCTTCAGGTTTACCAAACCTGCCCAGGGGAATTAATTTGAAATAAGTCTGTTTTATTTCTTCAGGAAGTTTTTCTGTCATCCTTGTTTCAATAAACCCCGGGGCGATTGCATTCACAATGATATTTCTTGAGGCAAATTCCTTGGCGCAGGATTTTGTGAATCCTATGATGCCTGCCTTACTTGCTGCATAATTTGCCTGTCCGACATTACCAATCAAACCGATTACTGAAGCAATATTAATTATTTTGCCAAAGCGCTGTTTCATCATATATTTGACAACCGCCTTTGTCACAAGAAATGTCCCGGTAAGATTGATATTTATTACCTTATCCCAATCATCCTTTGTCATACGCACCAGCAATCTATCGTTGGTGACACCCGCATTATTCACTAATATATCAATCTTTGCAAAATTGTTTGCTATTTTCTCTATAGTCTCATTAACAGATTGTTCGTCCGCGATATTTATATAATAAAAATGAGCCTTCGCACCCATACTTATTGTTGTTGCTTTGCCTAATTCTTCATCCACATCGACAACGATTACAACCGCGTCATTTTCAATAAATTTTTTCGCTATCGCTGCCCCGATTCCAGCGGCACCACCAGTGACAATGGCTATCTTGTCTTTAAGCACCATACTCAATTTTATTTAAAATAAAACAATTGTCAAGGTGTCTGTGCAGAGGGTAGTGTATAATAAAGTGTGTAAATTTCTCTTGAAAAAAATAAGAAATGGTGT
>CAZLGA010000057.1:0-15152 GCA_964559225.1 uncultured bacterium
CGTGGTAATGTATTTCCTGTGCCAATGGAGAGATTTTTCCAGGTCATCAAGGATTGCTTTTTTATCTTTTTTTGATGCTTGGCGATAAAGCCGAGCATTACTTTTGATTATTGACCTTTTGGCTTTCATGGTATATACTTCCTCCGGAATGTCTATGCAGATCATAGGGGCTCCTTTCAGGAAATATATACTCAGGAGCCCCTATGTTTTCAAGCACTTGGGTAAGATAATTTATTTTGATTAAATAACCCCTTTTCGGTAAGATTATTTTTGATTTAAATCGGGATATTGACAATACGGTAATTATGCATATAATAAAGAGTAAATAGAAATTGACAAATCAATTGCAAATATATGTTTACTCCATTTTTGAAATGGAGAAAGGAGAGAACACAAAACACATCAACTAGCTGTTAACCAATTATTTTTGTAAAACCTATTTTTACACTGTTTCCCTACAATAGCAAAGGAGGAAAAATGGGAAAATATATGAAGGCAACAATCTCTGTGATATTTTGCAGTATGGTCTTAGTGTTTGTGATGTGCAAAAAAGGTGATAACGGAAATGGAGATGGACATACAATAACCGGACCAAATATCTTCAACCATACCTGCGCTGACCTTTCACAAATTCCTGCAGAATGGATAGATTCTGTGAAAGCAAACTTGAAGGTTCATTATGCGCACACCTCACATGGTGAGCAACTCACCATCGGTCTGGAGCGTATTGAAAGTCAAAATTCAACATACAGTGTAGCAATTGATTTCAGTAATCTGCCCAATGAATTAGGTGCACTATGCATTTACGACGGTCAGGAAAATGAAACTTATATTACGCCCGATCTTTACTGGGAAACTCGCGGAGGGATGAACAATACAAGAGCGGTTCTGAATCACAATCCGGAAATCAATGTCTCAATGTGGTGTTGGTGCACACAACTGGACTATTACACGCAGGCTGAAACCCAGGCATATCTGGACTCAATAGCAAAACTTGCTGGTGAATTTCCAAGTGTGATTTTTGTCTTTTTTACATGCAATGCCCAGGCAATGGATGCTGATGGATATAATCGGCACCAACGCAACCAGCAAATTAGGAAATTCTGCAATGACCATCATTTTGCACTTTTTGATTTTGCCGACTTAGATGCCTGGTATTATAACGGTAGCACCTGGGAACAGGCAACCTATAACTACAACGGAAATGCAATTCCGCATGAACATCCTAATTTTCATGGTGATGAAGGTGGGCATACAACATTTGAGAGTTGCGAGCAAAAAGGTCGGGCAGTCTGGTGGATGCTTGCACGTATTGCCGGGTGGGCAGGACCGTGATTCAAGGACTGAAATTATTACATAAAATAAATGAATACATACTTGTCATAAATAAATTAGCATCTAACAAAGGAGAAATATGGTCTTTAAGAACCTTTATAAAATTAACGCCCTGTTTATCTTCCTGCTTTTTTGTGTTTTATTCTGTAGCAAAAAAATTGAGCAATCGCCTGAAATAACTGAGATTCAAAGAAAGCTTGATTCAGCCGCAGTAAATGGCAGAGAGGATACAATCAGAATACCCGCAGGAGCATTCAATGTTGGGACAACTCTAACTTATCAGTCAGAAGAAGGTTTTGCCCTGTATATCATCGGCGCTGGAATCAATAAAACTATCTTTGATGGTCAGGATGAAGTACGAATTATGAACCTGAGAACTACCGGAATAGACGGGGATATTTATGTAAATAACATTAGCTTCTTTGAGGGGCGTTCAGATAGCAATGGTGGTGGAATCAATGTTGAAGTCAATGAAGCAAATATCACTATTGATTCTTGTGAATTTGAAAGTAATTATGCCGAACTAATTGGAGGTGGTGCTCATTTGGTTTCACCCAGTGGGATTATCAATGTCTCTAATTGTGTGTTCACTGGTAATTCTGCAGTTGCTAATGCAGGTGGTTTGAATGCTGGCACTACTGATGGAAGTATTGTTCTTACAAACAGCACATTTAAGCAAAATCAAGTTCCTGGTGTTCACCCTGGAGTTCCCGCCAAGGATGGTGGAGGTGGTATCCTCTATGTTGATGGAAGTGGGCAGGTCACAATGACTGGAAATATTTTCACAAACAATTCAGCTGCGGATGGTGGTGGAGGTATAATGACATACTTTTTAGGCACAAACATATCTCTCACCATTAGCGATAACACCTTTACTAATAATCGAGCCCAGTTAGACGCCGGTGGTTGTTTTGTCCGTGTCAATGACAACGGAACTATAACCTTCAACAACAACAATTTTTCCGGGAATACAACTGTTAATGCGGGTGGTGCAGGAACAATGATTCATCTGAACCAGGGAACATTATATTATGCTAACAATACCCACTCATCCAACAAATCAGCCGAAGATGGTGGCGGCTTATGGGTCTGGAATGGCACAGGCACACTAAACATAACAGGTAACACCTATACAAATAATCAGGCGACCAATAACGGTGGTGGTGCAATAATTTCAACAGACCAAGGTACAATAAATTTCACCCGCAATGTCTTTAATGACAACACAGCAGGCAATGTTGGAGGAGGCTTCTCTTATTCCACACATAGCGGGCAAATAGAGTTTAGCAACAATACTTTTTATGGTAACCATGCAGGTGAAGGTGGTGGCACATATCTTTACTTTGAGCAGAGCAGTGCCCAAACAAAAATGCGAAATAATATTCTCTGGCAGGACAGCCCTAATGAGCTTGCTATGTCAGGTGCCACATCAACTGTTGTTACATATTCGGACATTCAAAATGGCACAGGACAACCCTGGTTTGGCACGGGTTGTATAAACGCTAATCCACAATTTGTGAATGCATCAAGTGGAGATTTTCATTTGACTTCTGGTTCTCCCTGTATTGATTCTGGTGATCCTGCTTCACCCAATGACCCAGATGGAACAAGGGCTGATATGGGGGCATTTTACTTTCCACATTAAGTTAGTCGGATACTATAAAATCCTCTATTGTTAATAAGAGAGCCCCGACATTTGTCGGGGCTCTCTTGAACGTATCAACAATTAGTCATTACACACGTTCTATCTTTGTGGCTTTTGGTCCTTTAGGTGAATTTGTGATCTCAAACTTCACCCTGTCACCTTCAGATAATGTGCGATAGCCTTCACCCACTATTTCCTGAAAATGGGCGAATACATCACCGGTTCCATCTTCTTTTTCAATGAAACCATAACCTTTTCGGTTATCAAACCACTTTACTTTACCATAGATAGGCATATTTACTCCTTTCAAGCTTCCTTCTGTTTTATTGGGGATTAACTCAATGTGTAACCGGCCAAGACCAGAATTACCATTTGTAATCTAACGCCAACAAACATTCAGTATGCCTGATTTCAATTATATATATAGTATAATTGTTGTCAATAGTGGAGTTAGTTAGGTATAAATTATTTGACTTTTATGTTAGGATATATATAATATTATATGAAAGTAGGAATACTTATTCCCGCTTATAACGAAGTTGAAAATATACCCCACCTGATTTCAATGTTTGATGAATTCATAAAAAAATATTCTAATTATGAAGTTGTGTTCATAGATGATGGTTCAAATGATTCTACCCAGAAAGTATTAGAACAATATAAAAGAGATTATTTAAAAATAACAAGACACAAAAGAAATTTAGGCAAAACCCAGGCGATAATTACCGGGGTAAAGATAACCGATGCGGAAATCCTCGTTATTTACGACGCAGATATGCAATTTGATATTTATGATGTTCCTAAATTGGTTGATTTGATTTTAAACCATAATGCAGATGTGGCTACCGGTTGGAAACAAGGAAAATATGAAAAAAAGTTTGTCTCAAGCATATATAATTGGTGTGGTAGAAAACTATTTAATCTAAAAGTCAATGATATGAATGCGATAAAGGCATTTCGGCGTGAGGTTATAGAAACAATTCCTTTGCGTAAAGACTGGCATCGTTATATCATCCCCCTCGCAAATGAATATGGTTTTGTTATTAAAGAAATCCCTGTGTCCTTAAAACCAAGATTATACGGCGAACCAAAATATCAGAAAAAGGTAAGGATTATCATTGGATTTTTTGACCTTCTTGCAGTGAAATTCCAGTTGACATTCCTCCAGAAGCCTTTGTTATACTTTGGGACTGCTGGAATGTTTCAGATATTATTAGGAATTATAGTCGGTATCATTGCAGTAATCCTTAGACTCTTTGGACAGGGATTCAGACCCTTATTATACTTGGTCATACTCTTCGTTATTTCAGGTGTCCTATTCTTTTCGCTGGGACTCATTGGTGAGTCAATAAGGGCAATAATTGACCGTTTAGAAAAATTTGATTCCCTGAATAGAAAAAAGACTCAATGAGCAAAAGATTTAATAATGGGAAAAAAGGGAAAAGTAAATTTACATTGCTCTGGTCAGTCTTAAGGATTTTAATTGGTATTGGACTCATTGCCTTTTTGCTCACAAAACTTGATGTTGAAAAGATTGTGCTCAACATAAAAAATCTGGAAATAAGATTCCTGGCGTATGCACTAATCCCCTACTTTTTTTTCATTGTTGTATCTGCCTGGCGCTGGCAGATTCTGCTTGATTATAAAAAAATGAATATAACATTCAAAGATTCTTTATTGATATATTTTATTGCCCTTTTTTTTAATAATTTCCTTCCTACCACAGTTGGAGGGGATGTTATGAGGGTTGTTTACTCAATGAAAGATAGAAAGACCGATGCCTTTGCAATTGTGATTGCCGATAGAATACTCGGATTCATTGGACTTTTTATCTTCGGCTTATTTGCAGTAGTCTACCTTTATATCTTCCATAAAAGAAGTGAATTTCTATTACTGATGATAATCGGCTTTCTTGCACTTTTATTTATCACATTTATCCTCTTCTCGCAGAAGGTTTATTCATTTATTAATCCAATTTTTGCTAAATTAAAATTTTTTCGTATTGGTGAAAGGATAAACAATCTTCATAAAACAATGACGGAATTTGGGTCTGCCTGGAATGTAATCATTCTCTGTATTATGCAGTCAATGATTATCCAGGCGCTACTTGCGGCTTCCCCCTATCTTGTTCTAAAGAGTGTGGGGAATTACTCTATTTCCATACTACCTTTCTTTATCTACCTACCAATAATAAATGTCATCTCAATGATACCGATTTCATTCAATGCCCTGGGCGTAAGGGAAAATGCTTATGTGATTCTGTTTCAACGCACAGGATTGAGTGGCGAAATTGCAATTACCGTTTCGCTTGTCTCATTCTTCCTGACATTTTTATGGTCGCTTGTCGGCGGAATATTTTTTCTTTTCTACAAAAAACCCTCAAATGTTTAAGGATTTAGGCAAGTTTAGATATTTAGAAATCACTATTTAAAAGGAGGATTATGAAAGTCTGTATGATTGGCACAGGTTATGTAGGATTGGTTTCAGGAACCTGTTTTGCGGAAATTGGACATAATGTGGTCTGTGTTGATAATGACATAAAAAAGATTGAAATATTAAAGAATGGAAAGATCCCTATTTATGAACCTAATCTTCTGGAGATGGTTCAAAAGAATGTCGCAGAGGGTAGATTAAAATTTACATCTTCCATTTCTGAAGGCGTTCGTGAATCATTATTTATTTTTATCGCCGTTGGGACACCGCCAAAAGAGAATGGAGAACCAGACCTCTCAAGCGTTGAAAAAGTAGCAAGTGAAATTGGTGAAGCAATGGAAGATTACAAAATTGTCGTAGAAAAAAGCACAGTCCCGGTCCAGACTGGAAAATGGATAAGAACTATCGTGGAGAGATTCAACAAGAGAAGGATTGAATTTGATGTTGCATCCAACCCCGAATTTTTAAGGGAGGGTTCTGCAATAGAGGATTTTCTCAAACCCGACAGAATTGTTCTCGGCGTTGAAAGTGAAAAGGCGAAAGAGTTATTGCTGGAATTATACAAACCGATTGATGCACCAAAAATTATCACAGACTTAGCAAGTGCCGAGCTGATAAAACATGCGTCCAATTCTTTTTTATCAATGAAGATTTCATTCATCAATGCCCTTTCTATTATTTGTGAATCTTCAGGCGCAGATATTTTAAAAGTAGCTGAAGGCATCGGACTTGACAAAAGAATCGGCAGAGATTTTTTAAATGCGGGTGTAGGATTTGGTGGATTTTGTTTTCCAAAAGACCTCAAAGCTTTTATAGGCATATCCCAGAAATTAGGCTATGATTTCAGATTATTGAAAGAAGTGGAAAGAATAAACGAAGAGCAAATGATGAGGGTTGTCAAAAAACTTGAAGACCTATTATGGAATCTAAGGAACAAAAGGATTGGAATTCTCGGACTCTCATTTAAACCCAACACAGATGATATGCGGTTTGCACCATCCATTACAATAATTAATGAACTAAAGAAAGAAGGCGCAATTATACAGGCTTACGACCCGGTCGCAATGGAAAAGGCAAAAGAGATAATGCCTGATATAGAATATTGCCAAGATGCATACGGCGTAGCTGAAAATGCGGATGGAGTAGCACTTGTTACCGAATGGGAGGAGTTTAAAAATCTTGATTTAAGAAAATTGAGAGAGAAAATGCGTCAACCTATTTTCCTTGATGGAAGAAATGTCTTTGACCCGCAGGAAATGAGAAAATTAGGCTTTATCTACGCCGGGATAGGAAGATGAGAATATTAATTACTGGGGGTGCAGGTTTTATCGGTTCCCACCTTGTTGATTGGTATTTAAAAAAGGGTGATGAAGTGGTCGTGGTTGATAATTTGATAACCGGAAAAGAAGAAAATATAAGGCACAATCTCAAAAATAAAAAATTTCAGTTTCTAAAATGCGATTGCTGTGATCTACCGAAGGTAAATAAAGATATAGAAATGATACTCCATTTTGCTTCACCAGCAAGCCCATTTGATTATCTAAAATATCCAATTGAAACAATGAAAACAGCATCTATTGGAACGATTAATATGCTTGAACTTGCTTTAAAGAAAAATGCCAAATTTCTACTCGCCTCAACAAGCGAGGTATATGGTGATCCACTCATCCATCCCCAGGTTGAAGAATACTGGGGAAATGTAAATCCTGTGGGAGTAAGGTCTGTCTATGATGAAGGAAAAAGATTTGCTGAAGCGATTACAGTTGCTTATCATAGAAAGTTTAAATTAAAAGCACATATTGTACGTATATTTAATACCTATGGGGAAAGAATGCGACCCGGGGATGGCAGGGTGATACCTACCTTTATTGAACAGGCTTTAAAGAACGAACCAATGACCATATTTGGAGATGGTAAACAGACAAGAAGTTTCTGCTACATAAGCGACCTTGTAAATGGAATTGTTAAACTCGCTGAGAGTGATTATTATATGCCAGTCAATTTGGGTAACCCTAAAGAATTTACAATTTTGGAACTTGCTAAAAAAATAAAAATATTGTGTAATAGCAAAAGTGAGTTTGTTTATAAACCCCTGCCTGAAAATGACCCTCATAGAAGAAATCCAGATATTACCAAAGCCAAAAAACTTCTTAATTGGAAACCAGTTGTAGAACTTGACGACGGTCTTAGAAGAGTAATAGAGTGGTTCAAAACAAAAATATAGATTTTTATTCTTTGTTAAAAGGATATTGACAGGAATATTTTTTAGAATATAATGTATTTATATATAAGAGTCTTGGGCATAAAATAAGTCAAAAAGGAGGTAAAATGAAAAAACTATGGATAATATTGATGATCATTGGCTTGATTGCCCATTGTGCAAAAAAAGAAGAACCATTAAGGGGTGAGAAGGGTGGAACACTCGTTATTGGAACGACAGACATCCCTTCGGTTCTCTCACCTCTACAACCATCGGTTTTAGGTTCCAATGACATTCTTGAATTATTATTTATGAAACTTCATCGAATTGACCCGCATACTGGAAAAATGAAACCGGAATTGGCATCCTCTTGGGAATTTTCCGAGGATTTGACCTCTATCACATATTATTTAAGAAAGGATATAAAATGGTGGGATGGAGAACCAGTGACTGCTGAAGATGTTCTTTACACTTATGAAAAGATGCAAGACCCAAAGACGAATTATCCCTTCATTGCTTCTCTAAAATATATCAAAAAGGCGGAATTGGTTAATAAGTATACTATAAAATTTACATTCACCCAGGTCTATGCAAATCTCCTTACCGATTCTGATATAATGCCGGTTCCCAAACATATTCATGAAAAATTCGGTGAAGAATTTGGTAAAACAAAAATCGTAGGCAACGGTCCTTATAAGGTAAAAGATTGGCTACCTAATGCCGGATTAACACTTATTGCCAATGAGAACTATTACCGGGGCAGACCTCCTCTTGATGAGATTGTAATCAAATATTACAACAATGTAGAAATAATGATTGCTGACTTTGAGCAGGGTAATATAGATATCGCCTTCAATCTGACACCGGCTGACGCTAAAAAGTTTTCCAACAATAAGAACATAAATATAATTTCAAAACCAGGAAATAGTTATATTTATATCGGCTGGAATCTGGAAAATGAATTTTTGAGGGATAAAGAAATACGCAAGGCATTGACAATGGCAATAAATAGAGTCCAAATACTTAACGATGTTTTATTAGGAATGGGACAGATTTCGCTTGGGCCATTACCACAATCATCCTGGGGTTTTAATGAGAATATATCACCCATAGAGTTCAATCTTGCCAAGGCTAAAGATATTCTTTTAAATAAAGGTTTTGAAGATCGTAATCGCAATAAAATACTTGATAAAAACGGAAAAGACATTACCCTGACCATTATCACCAATGTTGAAAATCCTGAACGAGTTAAAATTCTAAATTTTGTTGCCAACTATCTATCTCAACTTGGCATAAAAGTGAATGCCCAGACAATGGATGTGAGTTCATTCATCTTGGCACTAATTAATCGTAAATATGATGGCTTCATTATGGGTTGGAGTGTAGGAGATAAGATTGACCCAACATTATACTGGCATTCTGACCCCAATCGTGGGAAATTTAATTTTGTTAATTATAGAAATACCGCGGTGGATTCGCTTATCGAACTCGGCACTATTATGTTAGATAGAAGAAAAGCAAAAGAAATCTGGGGTGAATTCCAAAAGAAAGTATATGAAGACCAACCCTATACCTTTCTCGTTGTTCCCAATGAAATTTCTGCAAACTATAAAAGGGTAAAAGGGACAGATGAAGGGATTACACTCGCAAGTTCCTATACCTACTGGATACCCGAAGCAGAGAGAAGAATCACGATCGCTGCCCAAATTACACCTCCATCAACTTCTACGCCCACTCCAACAACACCTGTAACACCGGCGACTCCAACTTCCACGCCCCCCAAGAAAGAAGAGACACCAAAACCAATACCTACAGTTTCACCCGAAAAGATTTTAGAGGCCGCTGCAACATCAAAGGAAACAACAGTTGTTGCCCCTCCACCACCAACTACGCCCCCAAAACCTTCGGTCATAACAAGACCAGAACCGATAAAAAGAGTTTTACCTAAATATCCTGATGCAGCACGGGTAATAGGTGCTACTGGTAAGGTTGTGGTAAAAGTTATTGTTGGCACAGACGGGAAAGTTAAATCAGCAACAATTTTCTCAAGTTTTGGCAATCCTGCTTGTGAAGACGCCGCAATTGCAGCAGCTAAACAATGGGAATTCAAACCAGCGACCAAAGACGGCGAGCCATTTGAACAGACCATACAGATACCGTTTGATTTTAAGCCGTAAAAGACTTTATCTTACGGAGTAACTGATTTCTTAAAACTAAAATTAAATCTTGACATAGTTACAATAATAGATATAATATAGCATAGGGATTGAATATGGAAGCAATTGTTAACATAAACGGGTTTGGGTTATATGACATCCAAACCCACAAATTAATTACTATCTTCAACAAGGAGGTATATGAAAAAATTAATGGTGATATTTTTTGTTTTTTTGATTGCCTTTGCTGAATGGCAGCAGCGTGAAGAGTTAACACTGCCAAAAGGAATTCAGATCACTGATGTCAAAGTTGAGATTGATGGCAGTGTTTGGATTTTAACAAAAGCTTCACTTTCACAAGTTGATTTTGCTAAAAAAAGTCTGAATCTATTCTCTGAGATCAAAGAAGGTAAACTCTTTGCAATTTGCAGCGAAGAATTTTTTATAATTGACAATGCCAATAAACTTTCGGTTCTTTCATCGGAAGGAGAAATATCTACTCTCTCAATAAATTTAATCAATCCTATTCAAATTGAAGGGACAAAGTTAGGCAGAAAGACTCTAATAGCTATTGCCGAACCCAATCGCATAATCTTTACTGATGGAAATGAAATAATTAATAATCTAATCACGAATGTTGAAAAATTTTCTATTCTGGCACGACTTAATGGAAAAACCGAATTCGTCATTTATGTAATGAATAATAATCAGATTTATACCTGGACTATCGGCGATTTAAAAAATTCAGCAGGGTTCAAAAATCGGCTGTTTTATAGCGCCTCTGAAAAAATCATTGATTTTGCAACTGGAATTGACGGTAAAAATTACATTTTGTTCAAAGATTCCATACTTATTTTAAAACCAAATGGAGAGCATGAAGATAAAATTCTCATAGAAAACATTTCTTCTGATTCAAAGATATATGTAATATCTACTGATAATACTTTGCTATTATTTAACCGTAATGAGAAAACATTAAAAATCCTTTCCCATCCCAAACAACCGAAGAACGAAATTATGATCTTAAATAAAAATCGACCAAATCCCGTAGATAATTATACTGAGTTTGAATTTATCCTGAATGAACCAATGTATATCACATTTACCATCTATAATCTCATTGGAAAACCTGTTAAGGTACTTGCAAGTGGATTTTATAGTAAAGGAACACATATCATCCCCTGGCATGCTGATGATGAAAAGGGCACGCTTGTGCCCAATGGTGTATATTTTTATCGCCTGGAAACCAAAAAAGGTGTATTGATAAAACAGTTAATCGTATTAAGATAAAATTTTGCTTTGGCGAATTTAAACCGACTTATAAATCCAGCGCTCTCAACGATAAGTAAAGTAATCAAACGATATAAAATTTTAGAAAAAAATTCCGGTGTCGTTGTCGGTGTTTCAGGAGGGAGCGACAGTCTGGTTCTTTTGTACCTACTCAATGAATATAATAAAAAATTCAATCAAAAATGGGAATTATATGCCTGCCATATACATCCCGATTTTCCTAACTGGAATACAGCATTTGTTGGAAAATATTGCGCAGAATTAGAAATTCCGTGTAAAATTATCAGAATTAAAATAGATAGCCGTTTGAAAAGCGTTGAGAAAAAATGTTTCTTCTGTTCAAGACAGAGACGTCGAGCACTACTTGAATATGCCGAATCTTTAAATATCTTTAAAGTTGCCCTTGCCCATCACCTTGAAGATGTTGTAGAAACATTTCTTTTAAATATTATTTATAATGGCGAAATATCAACATTCATTCCTGCCCAATTTCTAATCAGGGGTCGTTTTTTATTTGTCAGACCAATCTATTACCTTGATAAAAAATATATTAACATTATTGCCCGTGCATTAAATCTACCTGAAGATATAAATAAATGTCCTTATTATCAGAATTCTAAAAGACACAAAATTAGAAATTTTCTTAATGAAATTTCAGCCGAATATCCTTATGTCTTTAACAGCATATTTAATGGCATCTTTAATATAAAAAGATCCCACCTACCGGTTTGATTTTATCAAAGCCTATATGTGATAATGGTCTTTAGGTGTGTCTCCATCTGCTAAATCAAGATGTCTGGTGATTTCAGAACAAATATATAATCCGCTCCCCAGTTCAACAATCGATTTACAAATCCAGGGTTAAATCTATTAACCGATTGAAAACCAATGTATTCACCGACAACGCTGGCACCCGCAGTAATCAATGCACTGGTTCTTTCAAAATCATCCATATTCGCAATTGCATCAATACATTTCCAACATACAATTTATGTATTCCCCTTGTGATATACATACTGGCATGAGTTTTTTAGGCATTACTATTTTTGGTCTAAACCAATGGTATAACAAACCCTTAAACAATGGTAAGCATATATGTAGCCACTTTGGTCTATGCAACATCAGGGCTTAATGCAGTAGCCACAAACGGTGCCTGGACTTTATAGACAAGCAAAAAAGAATTACCAAGGAATCTGTATTTACGAATTGCATTTGAATCAGCCTTTGTCAGGAAAAAAGAAAATAATAATTTTCATTCTTCACTTCATTTCATTATAATAATAACCATTTCATTGATGTCAAACAATCTATCAAATCTGAAGAATGGTTGCAAAATTTAATTATAATTGTAGTAGTTGCCCGATTTATCAGGCAAGTGTGGTGAACCTTCGGGTTTGCTTTGTAATCGTCGAGCAATCTGAGCCATAATATTTAACATAATGACAACCCTTAATACAATTCCAAACCTAACCCCAATCTGAGACGAAATGGATTAGTGTAATGAAGTGGATTTGCATAATAGTCTTCGCGTGCTCCTAAATATTCTTCACGCATCTCCACGGGCGTGATAAGCCCATCGTGATTAAAATCACACTGGGGTGAGTAGTATGGGCTTGTGGCTGAGAGCCAGCCAAATTGATTGAGCGATGGTTCAGGATATCCGTGTTCATCTGCCTTTCCTGTGATTGGATAAACATAAACAATTTGTTTTGTATTAAATAGATTATTTATCAATGATGTGATTGCGAGATTAAAAGGTCCAATTTTGAATTTTTTTAGATATTTCAAATCAAGATTGTTATGCGCGGGCATTCTTGCTGAATTCATATCACCGAGCGGTTGTCCTGTTAAATCCTCTGGTGTATAGGGCATTCCTGAATAAAGGGAGAAAGCCAAAGAAAATGTAGAATTACTCAGAAGGGCAAAAAAACCTTTTGGAATATCTAAAATTAAGAAGGTCTTTAAACTATGTCTACAATCGTGATCAAGTGGTGAAGATGTTTTTTCATATTGAATCAATTCGCCATTTATTGGGTCATATCCACCATAGTAATAATCATAATAATAATTATAGCCGTAAACAGGAACCTGTTTTGTAAACTGAAGATTATAACTCAATCCGATGGAAGCCAATTGTCCGAAGGGCTTTTCAATATTCATTTCTAATCCGCTGACCTCTGCCCTGTCGATATAGTTGTAGGTATATTTGTATAAATAATTCCTCGGAAAATATCCATAATCCTGAACTTTTTGGATATACAAATCATACATATATTTTTGATAGAGACTTCCTTTTAATAAAATCTCGTATGCGGAATTCAATTTGCATCCCATCTCATAAATTCTTGTCTTTACTGGTTCATACCTTCCTATATATACTGCTGGCTCATAATAGATCTCACCACCATTAAAGAAAATGCCTAACCCTCTGGTTACAGGTAAAACAAACCCGATTCTTGGAGAGACATAATTATTTTTTAACTTAGTAATAGTATCCTGAACATACAATTCCGGGCTTAATGGTTGATAAAGCCCATAATCAACATGACTATATCTTATTCCAGCAAAAATGCCGATATGTTCAGTTATCCAGCGGTCTTCAAGATAGACTGATATCGCACCCGGTCTGAGTTCACAATAATTCCATAAAGATTGAGTAAACCAAGGCAATGGATTAGTGTAATAACTAAACTCACTCCAAATAATATCAACTCCATATTTGATTTCATTTTGACCTGTAATAATATGTTTCATTTTTAAAAATAATTGCTGAACCATTGAATTATAATAACACCAGGCAGGATAGTCACCAAAGGTATAAAAAATTCCACTTATACCATATGGATTATGCCGTAGCGATTTTTCACTACGCATATCTGCTTCTCTGTGGTATTTTATTAGACTATCAAGGATGACATCCCTTAACGGTAATTGCTTATTCTTTAAATATCCTATGAGATGTTCTGCTTTTAAGCGATAATCATCATACCACTGATGACCATTGCTATCTTCCCACTCATAATCACGATTGCCAAATACGCTATCAATTCTGGTTATATGATATTTTATTGAAGACGCTGTTTTCCTACCCAGCAGAAAGTCTCCGGTTAAAATAATTGAATGACCCCTTTTTTTAACCATTGGCTTTTGTGAAAAGTATTTATAAGCATTGCCCCCAATAATATTCGGATGCCAGCGACTACTCTGGTCACGAAATATATAACCCTTCATAGAAAGATTGCTGCCCCCATTCAAAAAATAATTCAGACCAACCAAACCATTATAACAGTTACCGGGTGAAAAAACCCTGTAGAAACCGGGTGACGACACATCTGTGTAAAAAGATTTCCCGAAAAGAAAGTAATGAAGATTACGTTTTATATTACCCTGACCATCTAAATCAACCTGATTAAATCCATAGTTCAACCTCTTATCAGACAGAAAATCATCGGTTAAATATGCCACACCCAATGAGTTCTTTTCTAATTTCTTCGTCTTAATATATACAATCCCACCAGCACCACCACCATATTCAGAAGAAAAGCCCGATTTCTGAATTGAAATTTCCTCTATCGCATTCAAATTAATATATTCAGTCGGTCTCACTGGGACACCATCAATATAATAGGCAATTTCCATTTCATGAGTGCTCCCACGGAGATGGAGTGTCTTGTAGTCTTTGTTCATACCCGGGACAAAAATCATAATTTCATTAAGATTACTTATTGGAAGACTCTTAATTTCATCGGCAGTAAAAACATAAACATTGGTAAATGTAGTATCAAATACAGTGGACTCAAAACTAAATAAAACAATAACATATAAGTATCCCATAACAATCTCCTTTCATACCATAGTAGTATACGCAATAAATTAATTTATGTCAAGAATTTCATCGAATAATCTTAACTGCTACAAATTTTTTAAAAATTTCCAACTGATACTACATTGCCACCACTTACTTGTGGCACGAGATAATGTGGAGTTGGTGATGTGAAATCTTGTTTTTGCCCTCTGCTGAAACCTTTTAAAAGATGGGCTCTGCTCAACCTGTACATCATGGGTTTGGGTAACTCTCCGTAGGCGTAAATTA
>CAZLGA010000058.1:0-15085 GCA_964559225.1 uncultured bacterium
AACCTATTGAGATGCTGAAACGAGTTCAGCATGACATTGTTCAGATGGGAGATAATTTATTGAGAAACGGCGATAGGCATCCACCTCCCACCAAACACACACAAACATATACGCAACCACCCCTAAAATCAATTTTTCCATTTTAATAACACCCTTTAAACCAACCACCACAATCTTTGCCCATAAGTACAAAGGCACTAAACTGATGAATGCTCTCAGACACTCCTGCTCAATGGTATTTTGCTCAGAATCATCAACAAGATAATCAGCCACACACCAAAAGAAGGGGATTGCTCGTTATCACCCCCACCTTTTTCCTCACCCATCAAAGGGGGAAGAAAAAGTGAGGAGGACTTAGCTCAATGCGGTATTGACTAAATAAAAAATTGGAATAGAATATATAACTATGGCGATTCTATTGAGCCAGGCAAAACAAGTTCTTACGATGAATGAGGGCATAGGATTGATACAAGATGGTTCTGTCTTGATCGAAGATGATATTATTAAAAAAGTTGGTAAATTTAGTGAGCCAAATTTTAAGGGAAGGATTATAGATTGCACAAATTGCGTGGTAACACCAGGCCTCATTGATGCTCATACGCACCTTGTATTTGCTGGCACACGCGAAGATGAATTTGCTATGCGGCTTGAAGGGATAAAATACGAAACGATTGCAAAAAAGGGCGGTGGAATTTTAAAGACCGTGGCAGTGACGCGCTCTGCTTCTGAAGATGAACTTTATAACCTTGCCGAAAATCGGCTAAAAAAGATTATGCGTCATGGCACAACCACAATAGAGATAAAAAGTGGTTATGGACTTTCATTAACTGAAGAGATGAAGATGTTGCGGGTGATTGATAGATTGAAAAAAAATTCAATCATTGATATCGTTCCTACCTATCTTATTCATACTATCCCCAAGTTTATGAGACGAAGAGACTATGTCGATATGCAGTGTGAGGAGATGCTGCCAGAAGTAGCAAAGAGCAGACTTGCGGAGTTCTGTGATATTTTTTGTGATAAAACTGCATTCACAAAAAGCGAGAGCGAGAAAATTCTCAGACGGGCAAAAGAGCTTGGATTCACATTAAAAATACATACTGATGAACTGGCAAATGTTGGAGGTGCAAAACTCGCCTCTAAAATTGGCTGTGTATCTGCTGAACATCTTTTATATACAACAAAATCAGGGATTAAGGCGCTAAAAAAGGCAGATGTAGTGCCGGTATTGTTGCCCGGAACCTCTCTTTATCTCCAAACCGAAAGAAAACCCGATGTAAAAGAGTTTATAAAATTTAATCTGCCAATTGCAATTGCCACGGATTTCAATCCTGGAACCTGTATGATTTATTCAATGCCCAAAATAATCTCTCTTGCCTGTCTTGTTTATGGAATTCCGATTGAACTCGCATTAATGGGTGCCACGATCAATGGTGCAAGGGCAGTAAAGAGAAGTAGTAAAATTGGAAAGATAAAAACTAATTTTCAGGGTGATATTGTGGTATGGGATGTTGATGATTATAGAAAAATTCCCTACCAATTTGGCGAAGATTTGATAAAAATGGTTATAAAAAAAGGGAAAATAATCTATGAAACAAATCGTTGAATGCGTTCCTAATTTTAGCGAAGGTCGTGATAAATCAAAGATTGATGAAATTGTAAAAGTGATTGAATCAACTGGGGTTCAAATCCTTGATGTTGAAATGAACCCGGACCACAACCGTGCGGTATTGACTTTTATTGGTGAGCCAGAGCAGGCCCTTGAGGCGGCATTTAATGCGGCAAAAAAAGCAGCAGAACTGATTGATTTGACCAAACATAAAGGTGAACATCCGCGGATAGGTGCTACGGATGTAATTCCGTTCGTCCCGATTAGTAATATTTCTACAGAAGAGTGCGTTGAACTTGCAAAAAGGCTTGGTAAAAGGATTGCTGATGAACTTGATATTCCTGTTTATCTTTATGAAGCCGCGGCAACAAGACCTGATAGAGAAAACCTTGCCAATATAAGAAAAGGTGAGTTTGAGGGTTTGAGTAAGGAAATTGAAGTCAACCCTGATAGATATCCCGATTTTGGAAAATCCAAGATCCATCCTACTGCCGGAGCTACTGTTGTCGGTGCCCGTTTCCCATTGATTGCCTATAATATTAATCTCAATACCAGCGATGTAAATATTGCTAAAAATATTGCAAAGGCGATAAGGTTCAGGGATGGTGGATTCAGGTACGCCAAGGCACTCGGATTTGAATTGAAGGAAGAAGGTATTGCCCAGGTTTCAATAAATATGACCAATTACCTTGGTACCCCATTATACAGGGTATTTGAAATGGTCAAACTTGAAGCCCAGCGATATGGTGTCACTATCAGGGAATCAGAGATTGTGGGACTTGTTCCTGAAAAGGCATTGATTGATACCGCAATTTTTTACCTGCAATTAAATCGATTCAATGAGAACCAGATTCTTGAATACCACCTGCGCGGAACAGTAAAAAGAGAAGAAAGTTTATATGAATTTTTAAGCCAGCTTGCTGATGCAAAGCCTACACCTGGTGGTGGTAGTGTTGCTGCATTACAGGGCGCATTGAGTGCCGGGCTTCTTTCAATGGTGACTGGACTTACGGTGAAAAAGATTGATGACCAGGAACTGAAAGGATTCCATGGTTTGCTAAAGATTGCAGTTAGTGATTTTTATAAATTGATTGAAGAAGATAAAAATGCATTTGATGAAGTGATGAAGGCATATCGTATGCCCAAAACAACCGAAGAAGAGAAAAATGTTCGTTCCTGCGCAATCCAGGAGGCAGTGAAGAGGGCAACCAATGTGCCACTCAGGGTTTGTGAGAAGATAATGGGTCTTTATCAATATGCCCGTATTCTATTACAAAAAGGTCTAAAAGCAGCAATTTCAGATGTGGGGGTTGCAATTTATACCCTGCATAGCGGTTTTTTGAGTGCCCGGGCAAATGTTTTAATAAATTTGCCATCAATAACTGATACCGGCTTCGTTAATAAAATAAAGATGAGAATTGAAGAATTGAAGATTGAAGAATTAAAGGTTTACCAGGAACTCGACGAGGAATTTTCTAAATCCCAATAATCGTGATATTTTATATTGACAAAATATTAAAATCAATTATAATTCTTAAGGTAGGTTGATAATGGAAGCAGAGATAATAGAAAAAAGTCGGCAGTATATACAAGAAGGAAAATATGAGAAGGCACAGATAATTTTACGCCGTGCCCTTGATGAGACACCGAATTGTGCCCAGGTGCTTGAACTCTGTGGTGACCTGGCGTCGAAACTTGGCAGATTGAATGAGGCTGTTACACGCTATGAACATGCCTTTGAAAATTATTCACATAGTGGACAGTATGCTGAGGCAATTATCTGTCTGGAAAAGGTTCTGATGATCGATGAAATGAATGAGAGTGTTCTTTTCCATCTTGTTGACCTCTATCATTTTTATGGTTTGCGCAACGAAGCGATAAAAAAACTCGTTACTTTTGCCTCTCAGTCACTGGAGAAAAAAAACGAAACCCTTTTCGTCTCAGCACTGCGCAAGATTGTTGAATTTCAGCCCAAAAATTTACCATTAAGACTTTCTCTGGCAAAATTGCTTTTTTCAGTAAACCGCACCCGTGAGGCAGAAGATGAATTGGTTAAATTAAAAGGGCTTGCTAACGAAATAAACGACGAAACCATACTGGGTGAGATTAAAAAATTATTGCCTCAAACCGATGGTGGTGAAGAACTTGATCCCAAAAGTCGTATTGAATTGGGTAATCTGTTATACGAAATTGGCTCGCGCGATGAGGCGATTGTTGAATTTAAGAAGGCAGCAGCTGATCTTCTCCGCGAAGGAAAATATGATGAGGCAGTGAATGTTTTAAATCGCATACTTGAAATCGATCCCAATAATAGTGAGGCAATCCAGAAGATAAAAGAATTAAAGCCCGGCGCAAAACCCGAAGAGAAGATTGAAGTTACAAAGGTTGAAGAACCGAAAAAAACAGAACCTGTGGCATTGGAAATAACTGAAGAAGAGTCAAAAGAAGAACTTTCGTCTCTAAAATCTGTTGATGATACAACCTCGGCAATCCAGAGTGATCTTGAGATACTTGCTGATTTGAGTAAAGAGATTGAGGGTTTTATACCCTTAACCGAGAAAGAATCACCACCACCAAAATTAGAACCAGTGCTGGAAACCAAACCTGTAGAAGAAGTTCAAAAAGAACCAGTTGCGGAATCCAAGCCTACAGAAATCCCACCCCTTGAAGGGCAGATTGCAGACATTGAATTTTTACTCAAAGAATCTGAAGTGGTTGTACCAACACCGAGAAATTTTGAGGTTGCAAAGCAATTTGATGAATTTCGGACAAATATTACCTGGGAAATTGATGATGTTAACAAAAAGATAAAGTTGGCAAAAATGGCAATGGATTCTGGATTATATGAAATTGCACTCTCTTATTTGCAGGAGGAAAAAGATAAAAAACAATTCTGGCCAACTTCAATAGAAATAATTGGACAATCACTCATAAAATTAGGTAGATATAATGAAGCAATAAAAGCGATCGGTCCAATAATACTTCTTGAAGAAATTCCAGAGGATAAAAAAGTTGAGTTGAGATATTTACTCGCATCAGGTTATGAAGGCCAGGGCGATTTTGAAAATGCCTTAAGAGAGATTGAACATATTATAGCAATCAATCCAGATTATCGGGATATAAAAGAGATATATACCCTGCTTGGTGGTAAAATGGAAGTAACTGCACCTGAAGTAGCAATTCAAGAAGAAAAAATTCAGGAATCGAAACCAGTAGAAGTGTTTGAGGAATCATATAAGCCTGAACTTGTTAAGGAGCCTGAACCCGCTATTGAAGAATCTGTATTCCCTATAACAGAAAAATTCGTCGAAAAACCAGTGGAGGAATCAATGCCCGTAAGAGAAGAGCTGTTTATTGAGGAGAAAATTCCGATAAAAGAAGAATATCCCGAAGAAGGAAAGATTGATATTGAAGAGAAGGGCGAAAACATTGTTTTTCTATAAAACAGGAGGCTGAGTGGGTTATCAAGAATTTTATCAATTAAAATTTGAACCGTTTGCAAATCTTCCAGATCCAAGATTTTATTTTAACTCGCCCCAGCATGCACTTGCCAAGGAATATCTGCTACATGCCGCACGTGGAACAAGGGGGCTGGCAATATTGTTGGGAGATATTGGAACCGGTAAGACAATGCTGGTGCGTAAACTATTGACAGAACTTCAGTCAACCGGGAAATTTCAGGTAGGTATGATTGTATTAACACATTCTGAATTTCCTCCAGGCTGGTTGTTCTCAAAAATTGCTAATCTTGTTGGATTGAGTGATCTAAGTACGACGAGCACCGAGATAATTTCTCGTATATCAAATAGGTTAAGGGAGATATACCGCAGAAATGAGCGGACGGTAATAATTATTGATGAAGCCAATAAACTGAAAAGCCCTGACATTCTTGAAGAAATCAGAGGCTTGTTGAACTTAGAGATTGCCGATATAAGGTTAATTTCTTTCATTCTGAGCGGCTTGCCGGAACTGGAATCATTTCTTATGATGAATCGGGCATTGTATCAACGAATCGCAATAAAGGTTAAATTGAAACCGATGGGTAGTGAGACAATAAGGGCTTATATGAACCACCGCCTTAAAATTGCAGGTGCTCAGAACCAGATTTTTACACCAATGGCACAGGAGATTATCTGTAGATATTCTGAAGGTAGACCCAGACTTGTAAATATAATTTGTGATAATGCATTGTTAGAAGGTTATGTTCAGAGAAAACAAACGATTGATGAGGCAGTTATTGAAAGAGTAATCAGTAATTTAGGTTTGAGATTTGAATAATGGCTGATGTAGGTTCAATAAAAAGATATGTAGCAGAGCTCCAGGCAAAAGGCGAGATAAATAAAGCCATTACTGAACTTGAAAAGGCAATTAAAGATTTTCCGCGGGAAGGTTCGTTATTCAACATCCTGGGAGATTTATACATTAAGGTGAATCGCCAAAAAGATGCATTAAGTATATACGAGCAGGGTGCTATGGTATTGTTTGAAGAAACATTCTACTCAAATGCAGTCTCAATGTGTAAAAAGATATTGAGGCTTGATAAAGATTGCACGGAAATTTATAAATTGCTTGGAGATTGCCATAAAGAATTAGGATTATTTGTTGAGGCCGCCAATTATTATCTCGAATATGCAGAAAGAAAGATGAGGAATAATGAAATTGATGCGGCATTAAAGACATATGAAGCAATAAAAGAATTGGTTCCCAATAACTATAAGATTATACAGACTATTTCAGCGATCTATGAAAAGATTGGCAAAAAAGAACAGAGTGTGGATTTGTTGAAAGAGGCAGAACGGATTGAGACAAAACAAAAGGAGTTGAAAGAGACGATTGCTGCACAGGTTTCTCCTCCGGAGGTTGAAAAACTTAAGGTGGAGGAAATAATAAAAGTGCCCGAACCTGAAGTCGAAGAGATTAAACAAGAAAAGGTTGAGGAGCCGGTAAAAGGGGAATTAATTGAGGAAGAAAAAGATAAAGTAAAAGAAAAGGTGGTTGAGTTCCAAGAAGTAAAAGAAGTTGTAGAACCGCAAGTTGAATTCGCTCCACCACCAGCAAAAGAGGAATTATTACTTGAAGATTTTGTATCACCTGAAGTTGCACAATTGCTCAGAGATGAAGTAGAGACAAAAGAGCCTGAAGTTGTTGAAGAAGAGGCAATTGAACCTGAGGAACTTTCCGAAATTGATAGAACTTGCCAGCTTGCCGAAATTTACTTGAATTTGGGTGAAGATGAAGAGGCAATTAATTGTTTCAGAGATGCGGCAGCGATGGCATTTAAGGAAAAGAAATATGAACAGGCAATGGAATTATATAAAAGAATTGCTGATTTGAGACCGCTCGATTTAAAATCGCGTCAGCGTCTTATTGAGATCGCAAAACTTAAAGAGGATAAAGCACTACAGGTTGATTTTATGATTGAACTTGCGGAAAGTTTGAATAGGCGCGAAGCAAGGACTGAGGCACAATCGGTTTTGCGAAAGATCCTTGAGATGAATCCTGAGAATGCCATTGCCCAGAGTATGATGGAAGAGGAAACAAAGGCAAGAGAATTTATTGACCTAGGACAAGTTCTAAGAAGTGAAATTGAAGGTGAACCAGCCCAATCAAGTCTCCAGAATATCTATGATTTAATTTCTCAATTCCGCAAAGAGGTATTTGAATCCATCGGGGAAGGCGATTATCGCTCTCATTACGACCTCGGAGTTGCATATAAAGGGATGGGACTATTCCAGGAGGCAATAGAAGAGTTTGAAATTGCATCAAAGGATGAGCATTTGAAATTAAAATCTTATGAAATGATTGCGGCATGTTTGATTGAAAAGGGTAGGGTTGATGAAGCAATTAAAGTATTGAATGAGGGTTTATCATTACCCAATAGACCAGCGAGCGAATATTTTGGTCTGCATTTTTTGTTAGGAAATGCCTATGAAATGCAGGATAATTTAAAAATGGCGATAAAGTCATATATTAATGCCGCAAATATTGATAAGACTGTGCCCGACTTATTGAAAAAAATAAATGAATTGAAAGATAAACTTACTGAAGAGCTGAAAAAACGGGCACAGACACCAGTTCCTCCTAAAGAAGCACCAAAGGTAGTCCAAACCGAGGAGGTATCTAAACCTAAAAAATCAAAGGTTACCTATCTCTAAAAAGGAGTAAAAATTGGGCTATGAAAGTTTTTACAAGTTAAAAGAACATCCGTTTAGTTTTACTACCGATGAAAAATTCTATTATAATTCACCCCAGCATGCCAAGGCACTCGCAAAACTTACCCATGCGATAGAGACCGAAAAAGGACTTGCACTATTAATTGGTGATATTGGAACCGGCAAGACGACTCTTTCCCGTCGTTTACTTGATCAGCTAATTAGCAATAATATAGAGGCAACGCTTTTGGTTATTATTCACTCCGAAATAACATCATTATGGTTTTTAAAGAAGATTGCATTGATGCTTGAGACACCGGTTGAATCTGAAAATAAAATTGAAATAATTACTACAGTTTATCACCGCTTGCTTGACCTCACGGGCAAGAATAAAAAGGTTGTAATACTGATAGATGAGGCTAATATGCTGCAGAGAAAGGATTTGATGGAAGAAATTCGTGGGTTATTAAATCTTGAATCAGAACATGGTAAATTATTAAATTTTATACTTTTTGGCTTACCTGAAATGGAAGATTATTTAAAACTTGACCCGGCATTATATCAACGAGTGGCGGTGCGATGTGTACTCGAGGCACTTGATCAGGAGACAACACAGAATTACATTGTTCATCGGCTTAGGGTCGCTGGTTGCGCCAAACCTCTTTTTACCGGCGGTGCGATGAAGAGCATTTATCAATATTCAAAGGGCGTGCCCAGGATGATAAATGCAATATGTGACAACGCACTGCTTGAGGGTTTTCTCTTAAAGAAAGAAATAGTAGATGAAAAAATTATTATTGATGTGTGTCGTGACCTTGGTTTGACTTAGGAAAACAATCAATTGGCAAATTTTTACGCTGATCTTCATATTCATACCACACATTCTGATGGTATTTACAACCCAAAAGATGTAATTGATATTTCCCTAAAATCCGGTATCTTTGTTGTTGCAATTGCTGACCATGATTCAGTATCGGGTATAGATGAGGCTATTGAATATGCAAAAAAAAGAGTTGAAATCATTCCTGCAGTTGAATTGAGTTCCAATATTGGAAGTTGCGATATTCATATCCTCGGATACTATATAGACCATCATTCACCTGATTTTTTAAATTATCTTGAAGAATTTAAAAAATATAGATTAATTAGGGCAAAAAAAATTGTTGAGAAACTCAGTCAGGACGGAATGAAGATAGATTTTGAACAGGTAAAGCAAATTGCGAAAAATAGTGCTATGGGAAGACCTCATATTGCAGAAGCACTTCTGGAAACAGGATACGTTCGTTCGATCAGCGAAGCATTTTCACGTTATCTCGGTTACCACTGCCCTTATTATGAACCCAAAAAAGAAGTAAGTCCAAAAGAGGCAATGGAAAGAATAAAGAAATGCGGCGGAATTCCCGTTGTTGCCCATCCAGGAATGATAGGGGCAGATAGGGGATTGCTTTATAAATTAATAAGTGACGGTGTTTTAGGAATAGAAGTCTGGCATCCCGAACACACGCCCAGGCAGGAAGATGATTTTTATGAAATAGCAATGAAACATGGATTGTTGATGACTGGTGGTTCTGATTTTCACGGCTATCCACGCGGTTATTGCAAGATCGGAGAATATGGTTGTAGTAAGTATGAGGTTTCTTTTTTGAAAGAAATGGCGGGCAAAAATTCTACTAAAAAATGAAGTTTAGTTGAAAGGAGTGTTTATGAATTTAGAAGAGATTAAAAAAATTTTGCCCCATCGGGAACCATTTTTGTTTGTAGATGAGGTATTAGAAATAAGTGATAAAAGGATTGTGGCAAAACGCAATATTAAAAACGACGATTATTTTTTTAAAGGACATTTTCCTTCAGAACCAATAATGCCTGGTGTTCTTATTGTTGAAGCAATTGCTCAGGCTGGCGGGGTAATGCTTTTAAGAAAATACCCCGGTGCTATTCCGTTATTTATGGGTATTGATAAGGCAAGATTCAGGAAGATTGTTAGACCAAATGATACACTTATTTTGGAAGTTGAATTATTACAGGAAAGGGGGACGATTGTCAAAATTTCTGGTGTTGCGAAGGTAAATAACGAAATCGTCTGCGAGGCAACAATCCTGGCAGGAATAAAGAGAAGATAAATAATAAGTTTGTGAAGGGAAAAATAGGTTAAAATGACGATTGAATTATACTGAATTTTCACTATAATTGATTATGGAGTTTATTGTGGGTAAAATGAAACAAAAACTTAATCGCTATAAAAAAATTTCCAAAGAATCAGGTCTTGTTAAGGATTTGGGTGTTTCATATCGGATTTCGTTTGCAGTTGAAAAGAAGCGACGAGAATTTGGTGAGCATCTAACTTCGGTTGATATTTTCAGAGAATACATCTTACCTGAAATTAAGAATTGCTTGTATGAATATACATGGATAGATTTATTTGCTGGCGAGGGAAATCTAATATTGCCAATTTTAGAACTTATTCCATTAGCAAAAAGAATTGATTTTTTTAAAGAGCACATTTTTCTATTTGACATTCAAAGAGATATGGTTGTTAAATCTGTTGATAAGGCTGTTGGTTATGGTATTCCTTACAAAGTTGCAACGCAGAATATAATACTAAAGGATACTTTAAAAGAATATCCTGCGATATTGAAAACATTAAAATATCCAATATATCATATTACTAATCCACCCTATCTATATTTAGGTTATATTGCCAAGAATTCTGCAAGAAATCTGCAGTATTTTTCAGGTAACAATGAAGGTTATCAAGATTTATATCAAATCGCTTTGATCAATGATTTAAGAAATAATGTAAGTAAATTGATATATATCATCCCTACAAATTTTCTATTTGGTTTTTCTGTTTCAAACAAAATAAGAAATGATATTCTCCAATTCTATACTATAAAAAAAGCAATAATCTTTGAGAAGAAGGTATTTGAATTTACGGGCACAAATGTGTGTATATGTTTTTTTTCGAAGAAAAACATACCCAGACACGAACCGATTACTTTTAAGGCATTAAAGATAAATACAAACATACAGAAAAAGAATTATAAACTCTCACCTACAAATTTCTATCGAGCAGGAAACGAATTTGATGAATTTGTAAAAATTTATAAGTTTGAGAATCCATTAGGTATCTCATTTTATCTAATCCTTAATGAAATCGAAAAGAATAGCGGTAACATTTTGGTTAAGCTTCTTGATGTAAATAGCTTTTCTAATGGCTATTTTAAATTTAGAACCTACTCAGTTAACGAAAATTTATACAAAAAATTAAAGAATAATCCATTATTTATAAGAACACTTGATACAGGTAGTTGGAATGGCAGGGTTGGTATTTACGATATTAGAAAGACATTTGGAGTAGATGGAATACTTGTCGCTAAAGAGAAATACCGAACGCATCCTATTCAAATTTTTTTTAGCCCTACATTGAAATACAAGGATTTATTTATCCTCAAAAATTATTTTAATTTGATGCTTGAATATTTTCGTGACATAACCGATAGCGAATTTTTAACTACTTTCAAGTATTCAAATTCAGATTACATAAGAAAGTATCTGGGTCTATCGCAAGCGAAGAAACTACTCCATACATTACCGATTCACTTAATGACAAAAAAAGAGAAAGATATGTTAAATTTAATGATTGAGCAAAAAATGGTGAGCGTATTAAGTCTTTATTGTCTACGCTCAGAGAAAAGACCAGAACCCAATTAAAAATTTTTCGTGAGGATAAGAATGAATAAATGGGTGGAAGAAAGTCAAAAATTAGCGCTGGGCAATTGCTATTTAGATAGATTAATGGAAATCTATCCACCTAAAGAATTAGCTCGGGGAATAATTGCGGCAGGAGATGTTAAGAGACTAAAAGAGTTATACGAACATAAAAAATGTAAAAGTTTAATTTTGGAACTCATTAAATTAATGAAACAGGAATTTAGATTTTCATTAGACCATCCATATATAGGATTTTTATCATGTTATCCTGATGCAATTGATAAAAATCCTAAAGCGGTATCACAAATCTGTAGCACACTGTTAAGTATAGACTTTCAGGAAATACTTAAGAGATTAGAAACGCCAAAATCTGCTAGCCGTAGAATGGGACCGATGTTTAGAAATTGGCTAAAGGATAATTTTGAGTTTGTGGATTGTGATAAATTTGATACTTATAACGAATTGGTATTTCTAAAAAGGGGAGATAGTACGCTAAAAGAATATGCTGCCCAAAAATTGAGATGCAAGTTTCATGAATTGACTAAAGGATTAGATTTTTTGATTAAAATTAAAGAAGGATTTATAATCGGAACCGCAAAGTTTATAACTCGTCATGGTGGAAATCAAACGAATCAATTTAATGAGGCTGTTCGTTTAATAAAAGAAACAGCTTGCCCGTCAAATGTTTTAAAACTTGCTGTTATTGATGGTATTGCCTGGGTTGATAATAGAATGAAACAGATACTTGAAACTTTTACGAAAAACGAGTTCGCATTGAGCGCCCTTTTACTCAAAAAGTTCTTATGTAAAATTTTCTAAATTTTATGTGTAAGATGACAGAAAATGTATTGACAGTGGATAATTTCATAATCGGTTATAAAGGAACAGTTCGCTTGCAATATTTGCATTCTATTATTCCATGATTTTAGAATAATAGAATTATAGAATGATAGAATGCTTTATCAGCAAAAAATCAAAGATTCATAAATCGGTTAGAATTGGTAAATTTACGATAATTGAAGATGGAGTTGAGATAGGGGAGGGAACAGAAATCGGGCATTATGTCTTAATAAAAAAAGGAACAAAAATCGGGAGTAATAATAAAATCTATTCCGGTGTCCAATTAGGAACCGACCCCCAGGATTATCACTTCAAAGGAGAATATTCAGAATGTATAATTGGTAATAATAATATAATCCGTGAATATGCAACGATTTCAAGGGCAACAGGTGAAAATAAAAAAACTATAATTGGCAATAACAACTTTATAATGACTTATGTCCATATTGCACACAATTGCAAAATAGGCAATAATACCATCATTGCCAGCGGTGCCCAGATCGCCGGTTATGGTGAGATTGGTGATTTTGCCTATATTGGTGGGCTCGTTGGTATCCATCAATTCTGTCGGGTTGGTAAATATGCAATGCTTGGCGCAAAATCCTATCTGAATAAAGACCTACCACCGTATCTACTTGCACGGGGGAATCGTGCAAGAGTATTTGGTATTAATCGCACAGGGCTTTTGCGTCTTGGATTTAATAGTACAGAGATCGAAGAGGTAAAAAAGATATTCCGTATTTTATATTACACAAACCACACAATGAATGAAATAATCAATTTATTAAAAAATAATATTTCTAAAAAGTTTTCTCAAGAAATAGTTAAGTTTATCAAAACCTCACAGCGAGGGATTGTGCGTAAATAATTATTATCTTATTTTCTTTTTGTGGCGCATAGCCTTTCTTCTCTTTTTATATTTGTGCCGCTTAATCTTTCTTAACTTTCGCTTCCGTCCGCAAGGCATAGATAACACCTCCTTTCAAAAGATTATATTTATTTTTTATTTTCAGTCAACTATTGAAATTAGGAAGTGAATTAATATAATAATATTACCAATGGACTTTATGGAAAGAAAATTTTATATAATTTTCATTTTTTTATTATGTTGTGTCAGAAAAGACCCTATAGATTTTTATCAGGAAAGAATAACGATTGAGATTGATTCCGCATCTGCACTGGTACAGGGTGAATATTTCTTTGCTAACAATACTGATGACCGCAAGATTATAAAGCTTTTTTATCCCTTTCCTGTAGATTCAATCCATTATTTTCCTGATATCATCATGCTTGATTATCCTTATGAAAGAGACACGAATGGAATCCATTTTTCAATACGGGTAAAACCAGGCAGGGAAAATTCTTTCAAAATTGGATACAGACAGAAATTAAATAAAAGATATTTTCGTTATATCACAACCACAACAAAAAAGTGGGGAAAGCCAATTAATCGTGCTGAGTTTGTAATACTTGCAAAAAAGGATTTGAATCTGCAAATCAATTACAAAATAACTGATTCCCAATTGAAAGAGGATATGATGTGTTACATAATTTTAAAGAAACAATTTTACCCAGCTAAGGATTTAATTATTAAATGGTAATGTTTTTTAAATCTTGAATATCAAGACAGTCTTTTAAAGAATATACGCCAACCCTCTCCCTTCGCAAATAATATAGAAAGCCGTCCGTTTTTAGACTCCGGGCAATATCCTGGGCAAGCTGTCGTATATAAACACCGCCTGAACAAGAGACCTTGATACTCAGAATTGGATACCTATAATGGATTGGTTCAATATTGAAGATTTTCACTTTTTTTCTTTTTGCTATTTCAAGTCCTCTCCTTGCCAGTTTATATAATGGTGTCCCCTGAAATTTTGCGGCAGAATAAGGTGGAACATTCTGCTCTATTTCGCCGACGAAGAGTTTTAATGTTTCTTCAACCGCTTTTATACTGGGTGGAGAAAGTTTATCATTACCCAGAATTTTTATTTCACCAGTAATGTCGCCAGTATTTGACCCCGCACCCAGTCGGATACCGGCAGTATATTCTTTTTCCCATTTTTTAATTTCTTCAAATCGTTCCGTTGCCTTACCCAGAAGTAAAAGCACAACCCCACAAGCAAATGGGTCTAGTGTGCCACCATGTCCTATTTTCCCTTTGAACCCAGTCGTTTTCCTGAAAATTCTTATAAGGTCAAATGTAGAAGGGCCGACTGGTTTATATACTGGAAGTATTTTATTTAATTCTTCCATAGAAAATTTTATATAGATTAGCATCATAATCAAGGTGTCGTGCCAACATAATATCGCAACTGAAGAGACAACTATAAATTCGCAACTTTCTGCCCCTTTACTTCTTGAGAGTCTACTCGTTTTTTGGTCATCGTCAATAACTTTTTATATTTCACTGGTTCCCCATCAATAAAAATCATCAAAGGGATATTGCGACCATATCGTATTTCTGCTTTCTTGCCACAATAGGAATAGACAAATGGTTTCCGCTCCAGTTGATATTCACTGCCGCCAAATTGCAGGGTGTTGCTGCCATCAACCTTCCGTTCGTAGCGATAAGCAAAGATTTTGTCCAGATGCTCAGTTTCAGCCATCGGTGTAAATTTACTTTCGCTTTTTAAAGCCGTAAATTTCGCCTCAGGGGTCATGCCAAGCTCCCGATGGTGTTGCTTCACTCAAACCACCGGCAAATCGGCTTTGTCTTTTTTGTATTCAAAAAAGCGCGCGTTGCCATGACGAATATAGGAATACTTCTCATCGT
>CAZLGA010000059.1:0-14592 GCA_964559225.1 uncultured bacterium
AAAGGGGAATTCCATTTCCACTTACGAAGTGCTACGGGTATGCCGTAATAAACTTAGAGTTTGGATAAAAATGAATGATTCCTAATTTTAACAAGCGAAAAGCGAGGAGGACTCAGTTGCCTGTCCTCTTGACAAGTATATGTTATAGTTTATAATAGCAATATGACAGTTTTGCTTTTTGGACTGCTAATTTTTAACCAGTATGATTTTACCATTGCCCGACTAAAGTATGGTGGTGGTGGTGACTGGTACTGTGACCCGAGTTCCTTGCCAAATCTACTAAAGGCAATAAATGAAAGAACCAATATTCGTGCCGTGCCAAAGGAAGTCGTTATTGAATTGACCAATCCCGATTTATACAAATATCCATATCTTTATATGACGGGACACGGCATTGTTAGATTTACCGATGAAGAGGTGAAAATTTTAAGGAATTATCTGATAAACGGCGGATTTCTTCATGCGGACGATTGCTATGGAATGGATTCATCTTTTAGAAAAGAAATGGCAAAAATATTCCCTGATTCACCATTGATAGAATTGCCCTTCGACCATCCTATATACCATTCTTTTTATAATTTTCCAGAAGGGTTGCCTAAGATCCATGAGCATGATAATAAACCACCCCAGGGTTTTGGTATATTTTATAACAATCGCCTTGTAGTATTCTATTCTTATGAGACTGACCTCGGAGATGGCTGGGAAGACCCTGATGTCCATAATGACCACCCAGAAAAGCGCGAGCAGGCGTTAAGGATGGGAATAAATATTGTAGTGTATGCATTAATACAGAGATGAAGGTAATTGAAAAAAAAGTTATTAAATTTGCGCAGAAACAGGCTTTTATAAATCTGGTTTCTTTAATTTTATTCACTCTAAGTACATTATTAATTTGTATAACGGTTTCTCTTTTTTTATTAAAATCTCCTTTATATGGGCTCATCGGACTGATACCCTTAGGATTTTATCGCAGAAGAAGTTTTGAAGATTGGGCAAGGGAGTTTGACAGAAAGGTTGGTGCAAACGGCGAAATTGTGGGTAGTATCCAAATATCCCTTATTCCTGAAAATAATCGTGAAGGTTACTCACGAGAACTGATAAATGCGTTTATTGATTTCACAGAGAAGAAATTTGAGAATATTGAAATCAAAAAATTTCTGGAAAAGAAATTCCTAAACTGGTCATCATGTTTATTTCTCATTTCATTACTCTTTGCACTTTTGTTCCCGGTATTCTTACCAGGTAGATTCTGGTTTGCATTGAATCATAAAATTGAATATACCGTTATGCCTCAATCAGGAAGATTTTATCGTAATGATGATGTTGAAGTAAATCTCAATCTTTTTGGACCTTATATCCCGAATAAAGCAATACTTGTTTATAAGACCCGAGATAATACAAAAAGATTTGAATTACCAGTTATTGAGGGGAAGGCGAAAAAAAGAATTGAAATACTTGAACCATTCAACTATCATTTTGAATTTGCAGGTTTGAAGACGGACGATTATAGAATAAATGTGATTGAACCAATATATCTGAAAGAATTAACTTTTTTTATCCATTATCCTAAGTACACAAAGTTAGAAGATGAAATAAGGAGTGATAGACAATTGATTGTTCCTGCAAAAACTGAGGTGGAAATAAAAGGAACAGCATCACAGGTTCTAAAACAGGCAAAACTATTGTACAATGGTACAACAGAACTCACCTGTGATAAAGAATCATTTTCTGGAAGATTTAAAATTGTCGCGAGTGGAAAGGCGAATTTAGTAATCATTGGCGAAACTTCTCATACTGAGGAAATATCAATCTATGCAATACCCGACCTCGCACCCCTTGTGGAAGTTTTCTTCCCTGGTTACAACATAAATATGCCGCCGGATATGAAAATTACACTTGGAATAAAATGCAGTGATGATTATGGTTTGAATAAAGTAAATTTAAATTATCAATTCAAGGAATCGGAAGAAATAAATTTGAAGTTTAAAAAAGGAATCTCTGAGGATACAATCTTTTATGAGTGGGATTTGAACAATTTAAGGATGCTGCCCGGGGACAGGGTGTCATATTTTGTAGAAGCATATGACAATGGTGGTCAGAAAGCAAAGAGTAAAACCTATTTTATTTACTTTCCCACAATGGAACAGATATATGAAGAGGTAAAAGGCAGAGAAGAAATGATTGTATCTGAATTGAAAGACCTTGAAAATATTCATCAGGAAGGAATGAAAGAAATTAAAAGGCTCGAAGAAAAGTTGAAACGCGAGCGGGATTTATCCTGGCTTGATAACGAAAAGCTTAAAGAAATTATAAATAAAGAAGAAACTATTCTAAAAAAGATTGAAGAATGGCAGAATGAATTGAAAAATACGATTGAAAAATTAAAGAGCGGAATACTCCTTGACCAGAAATCAATTGAAAGGCTCCAGGAGATAGCGAAAATACTTCAAGAAATTGCACCTGAAGAGTTAAAAAGAGCACTTGAGAATTTAAAACAGGCGCTGAATAAGAATCCTGAAGAAGTAAAAAAGGCAATGGAGCAACTGAAAGAAACCCAGGAAGAACTTGCAAAGGCACTGGAGAGAACATTGGAATTATTAAAGAGGTATCAACAGGAAGAAAGATTAAAAGAACTCGCAGAGAAAGCAAGGAATCTTTCAGAACAGGCAGAAGATTTAAAAAGACTTGAAGAACTCAAAGGGATGGAAGTATTGAAAGCATCCCTCGATAGTCTCTACCGTGCAATTGATAGTCTTGCAAAGGAAATTGATAAACTATCGGAATCCGAAGGTCTTGAAAAGGAAATCTCGGACCAGTTAAAACAGGCATCAAAACACGCAAAATCACTATCCCAGGGGGGTAATCCTGAAGACCTTAAAAAGGGATTGAATAAATTATCAAGCGATTTACAAAGACTATATGAAGAACTAACAAAAGGCAGGGTTGCAAATTTGAGAAGAAATCTTCTTGAAACATTGAATCAACTTATTGAATTGTCTAAACTTGAAGAAGATTTGCTGAAATTAAAGCACATTGACCCGGATAGACAATCAGCGATCTTAAATGCTACAAAAGAGGTAGCAGAGAGCCTTTATGCCCAACAGGTAAAAAGCATTTATGTTGGACCGGAAATTGGTAAAAGGTTGAGCAAGGCATTGAAGGAAATGGAGTTGGCATCCTTGAATATGGCTAACACCGGTAAATTCCATGCCCAAGAAGCAATGAAGCAGTTGAATCTTGCATCTTTATCAATTCTTCAAAGTATGAAAAAGGCGGGAGAAGGCAGTGGTTCATCGACAGGTATGGACGAGTTCTTGAAAAATTTATCTTCACTGGCACAAAACCAGATGGGCATTGGACAATCAATATTCAGTCTCTTTCCCATCCCTGGAACTGGTTTGACTTCGGAACAAATGGCACAGATTCAGCGCCTTGCCGGTAAACAGCGGGAACTGAGACAGACACTTGAATCACTAAAAGGGTTACCCGAGGCAGGGAAATTTCAAGAATTGCTTGATAACCTTGCAGAAGAAATGAAGGAGACCGAAGAGGCATTGTATCAGTACAAAATAGATAAGAAGCTCATTGAACGTCAACAATTGATTATATCAAGATTGCTTGATGCCGAGAGGTCGATAAGGCAGGAAGACTGGACAAAAGAAAGAAAAAGCAAGCCGGGTGAAGATATAAAACATATTTCACCGGCCCCTTTACCACAAGAATTGGGGCGCGATGAGCTAATGGAAATAATACAACGGGCTTTGAAGCAACCTTATCCTGCAGAATATGAAATATATATAAGAGAGTATTTCAAGGCATTGCTGGAGCAAGAATGATTGTTCTGATCCTTTTTTTAGGTCCGATAGATTCCTTAAAAAATTTGATTGAGGTTAAGCACGAATATTTATATCTTATTGAATTGAACGAGGCATACCGCAGATTGGGATTATTTGATAGTGCAAATGATTGCTTAAAAAAATATGAAAACAGATTTGGATTTGAAGAACAGGCAGAGATAAATTATTTGGTTGGTGAGAATTTGTTTTTTAAAGGTGAATTATTAGCGTCGCGGGAACAATACCTAAAAACTGTGGCGAGATTTTCTAATGCTCGTTATGCAAATGAGGCGTTAGAAAGGCTCCATCTACTTGAGTCTGCGCGTAAAGATACTACTTTGTTGAAGAGATTGATAAAATCAATTTATTGGTATGAAATCAATAATCTGCAAACATCTGAGGATAGTTTAAAAAAACTCACAAAGACCCATCTGGGCGATTTTGCCTTGTTCTATCTATCACTTGTGTATGTTAAAAGAAATGAATTTAATCAGGCATTGGCTGCACTTGAGGAGTTAAAAAAAGAATTTCCAGCTAATCGTATCCATAGGGCAAAGATTCTCGTTGCTGAAATATATATAAAAATGGGAAAAGAGCAGGAAGGTATTAAACTCCTGGAAGAATTGGTTGTAAAATATCCCAATTCACCGGTTGGAATAAAGGCAAAAGAAATTTTAAAAAATTATTTCCATCTCTCACATTAATTATGGATTACTTGACATTTGCAAAAAATTATATATAATCTCTCACTTTACAAGGAGGCAAAATGGCTTATAAGATTACAGAAGATTGCACAGCCTGTGGGCTTTGCGCTCCTGAGTGTCCGGTTCAGGCAATTAGTGAAGGCGACCCGATATATGTGATTGATTTTAGTAAGTGTGTTGAGTGCGTTGGACATTTTGATGAGCCCCAGTGCGCTGCAGTATGTCCGGTTGGTGCCTGCGTTCCCGACCCTGCCCATCCGAAAAAATAGTTAATTGATTTTTAGGGTTAAACTGGCTATTATCTATTGACAAAACATAAATTTGGACTATAATTTTCTGGTTTGAATAGATTTACCAGTTTGGTAATGAAATCAAATAATCATAAACGGTATTTTAAAATGGGCCTATAGCTCAGTTGGTTAGAGCGCACGCCTGATAAGCGTGAGGTGAGTGGTTCAATTCCACTTAGGCCCATATGTTACGAAGTGCGCTTTAGCGCATAAAAACTGGCGAGAAAACAAGGAGGTAAAATATGAAGAAACTCGCAACACTTCTGATTGTCGCAATTGCCCTTGCGATAATCGGATGTCAGCCACCACAGCAGGCAAATTTGGTGACGACCGAACAGCTGGATGCAGCAAAGGCAGAGATTAGCGCCCTGAAGACACAGTTAACCAATCTTCAGACCGCGCTTGATTCTTTAACGGCAAACTACAATGCCCATCTTGATAAATATCATAAAGGTATGCCAAAGCCACCGAGTGGTGGGACCGGTGGTGGATTGAAACCACCCACTCAAAAATAGGAGGAAAAAATGAAAAAATTACTTACTATAGCAGGTCTGGCTGTTTTTCTGGTATTTGTTGGCTGTGAACAAGAGGTAACCCTGGAAACACCCGATGTCACATATACAGTAGCGAGCAGTGACAAGGGTGGAACCCTTATCCTTGACTGGGATGAAATAACAGATGCAGACGGTTATATTATTTATGCCGATGGCGATGTAATTGATACAGTAACTACTACCTCTTATGATGCCACCACACCCGCTGCGTTATATGAAGTTTCTGCCTATGCAGGTGATCAAGAAAGCGGTAAAGATGCTATTGATTGTGGTGCAGTTGAAACTCCTTCATTGATTGTGTATGGTAGTTCAGACCCTGATACTACCCACCCGAGCGGATTTGGGTTCAATGCTCAAGGTCAGGCAGTTGCCTATTCAATATCTAATGCCAATAACCATCCTTTGATTGACTACTGGATTTACAGTACCGCGGGTGGCGGAACCATTCGGTTTGTCTCACCCAGCGATCGTAACCCGCCATTGAACGCTGAAGTCAATGTTACAAAAAACAGTGGCCAGTCTAATTATGATAATATAACCATAGCTGATGCCCCTGGGGGCTATTCAACTCAAACTGACATTGCAAGTGGTGCAGTCTATTATTTCTGGATTGATCCAACCAATAACAATTGGGATGCCTCAACTGACCACTTTGGCAAGATTCAGGTTGTAGGAATTAACGGTGTTCAGGTCACTCTCAAGATTGCCTACCAACCGATTGCTGGCTTGCGTTGGTGCGTAGTAGATTAGCTCTTAATAACTCAACGGAAAGGGCGGGTTTTTACCCGCCCTTTTTATTTATTATAACGCTAAACTATATACAATATCCTTGACTTCAAAGTCATATTTATTATAATTGCAATATGAGGATTACCCTTGCCCAATTAAATCCAATTATTGGTGATATAAATGGCAACTTAGATAAAATAAATCAGACCGTAAAACAAGCACAGAAAGAAAATATTGATCTCGTTGTTTTCCCGGAATTATTTTTGTCCGGCTATCCTCCCCAGGATTTACTTGAACGAAAATGGTTTATAAAAAAAATTGAAAAGGCGGTAGAAAAAATTATTACCTTATCTTCATTCTATCCGGATGTCAGTATAATTTTCGGTACGCCGATGTCTTCTTATAAAAATACCGGAAGGGGATTGTATAATTCAGCAGTCTTAATATCTCGTGGTCTTGTTAATCATATTCAGCATAAATCGCTTTTACCCACCTATGATGTATTTGATGAGGCAAGATATTTTGACCCCGCGGATGAGATAAAACCAATAAGATTTAAAGAAGAAATACTTGGTATTTCTATATGTGAAGATGGCTGGAATGTTCCGGAATTGTGGCATAGACAGGTTTATAAAATTAACCCGGTTCAAATACTTATAGAAAAAGGGGCGACTGTCTTAATAAATATTTCCGCATCGCCTTTTACAATTGGTAAAGAAGAAATTCGTTATAAAATTCTGCAGAACCATGCAAAAAAATATCACATACCAGTTGTCTTTGTAAACCAGGTTGGTGCGCATGATGAATTAATATTTGATGGCAGAAGCATGGTGATTGATAAAAATGGTGAACCCGTTGATGTCCTGCCCGCATTTGATGAATGTATCAAAACCATCGAAATTAATTCCAAAGGAGATACCAATAAATATACACCACTTGACCATATTGAAAGCGTCTATAATGCACTCGTTCTTGGTGTGCGTGATTATGTGAAAAAGTGTGGTTTTAAAAAAACGATTCTGGGATTATCAGGCGGAATTGATTCGGCAGTTGTTGCCTGCATTGCTGTTGAATCAATCGGAAACGAAAATGTCGTAGGTGTAACAATGCCTGGTCCATTCTCTTCAACCGAGAGTGTTGAAGATTCTAAAAAACTTGCGGAAAATTTAGGAATCGAATTCCAAATAATACCGATAACCGACATTTATGATTTATATCTCAAGAGTCTAAAAGATTTGTTTAAAGGTAAAGATTTTGATATAACTGAAGAGAATATTCAGGCACGAATACGGGGTAATATCTTAATGGCACTTTCAAACAAATTTGGCTATCTGGTTTTGACAACCGGGAATAAAAGCGAGCTTGCAGTTGGTTATTGCACTCTTTATGGTGATATGAGTGGTGGGCTTGCAGTAATCGCTGATGTGCCCAAGACAATGGTTTATGAAATTGCTAAATTTATCAATCGTAAACAAGAAATAATTCCAATTGCAATTATAAAAAAACCGCCATCTGCTGAACTGAAACCCAATCAACTTGACCAGGACACATTACCACCCTATGAAATCCTTGACCCGATACTGCAATTTTATATTGAAGATGGCCTATCAAAAGAAGAAATTGTAGAAAAGGGCTATCAACCCGAGATTGTTGATTGGGTAATAAAGGCAGTGAACAAAAATGAATATAAAAGGCGTCAGGCACCGCCTGTTTTAAAAGTGACTTCCAAGGCATTTGGCCTGGGTAGAAGAATGCCTATTGCGGCAAAGTTTTAACGAGACCGAAGTCGTTAATGTTAAATCTTGAAATTGTAGGGTAAGGATTTAGCCTTACAAGAAAAAAGGCGGGCTTATGCCCGCCTTTTTTAAAAATCTTTGGTGACTCAATTATAATCCGAGTTTTAATGGGAATCTCAGGCCACCCATAATATTCATTGGCATATAGGAATCACCTTGATCAGGTGAAACGAAGTTGAGATTATATTCGAGGTAGCCGCTCATATTGCCAAATCCCATCTCTGCACCCAGACCGCCTTTGATGGTCATATATAAGTCTTTATGATACCAGAACCCCGCAACGAGATAGGGTTGAACAGGTGCAGCCATCGGGACATTAATGAGTAAATCAGTACCCGTAAAGGTGCCAAAGTGCATAGGTGTACCATCACTGAAATCAACTTCCATTAAGAATCCGCGTGCCTTTAGAATCGGGAGTAGTCCTACAATTATATCAGCTTTAATTCCAAAGTATGCACCTCCCCCATATTCGTCAGTAATATCCTGATATGCACCACTGAGGCTGAGGGTCAAACCATACAACCCACTCAGCATTGTTATAGCAACTGTTAGTGCCAGCAATCTGTTCATTATACCTCCTATATTTTAGATTATATCTATAATTCTATCTTTGTCAATAAATTTTTTAAATCGCGATATTATCTATTAATCTTGTTCTACCAAAAAAGACTGCGAGCAATATCCGATCTCCTTTTTTTATAAACTTTACTGGCGTCAAAATATTTTTATTTACAATTGTAATATAATCAACCTGACCACCTTTCGTTTCAATCATCTGTCTCATCTGGGTTATTAGATATTCCGGGCTCTTGATGTTTTCTTTGTAAAATGAATTCCTTGCCCATGTCAACGCCTGATAAAGGACCGTTGCATTAATCCTCTCTTCAGGACTCAAATATGTGTTCCTTGAACTCATTGCGAGTCCATCCGGCTCTCGCACTATCGGTCCAGTAATAATTTTTACATCAAGGTTTAAATCCTTTACCATCTGTTTGATAATCACTGCCTGCTGATAATCTTTTTCGCCAAAAACCGCAATATCCGGTTGTACAATATTGAATAATTTCAAAACTACTGTTGCCACGCCACGAAAGTGTCCAGACCTTGATCTTCCGCACAGTATCGAACTCAATTCTTCTACTTCAACATAAGTTTTGTAGTCATCGGGATACATTGCTTTTAGTTTAGGATAGAAAAGCAGATCTACTCTTTCGCTTTTTAGCAAACCTTCGTCCCGTTTTAAATCCCTGGGATAGCGATTAAAATCTTCATTCGGTCCGAATTGTATCGGATTGACAAAGATTGAACATACTACATAATCGCTGTGCTTATGGGCAATTCTTATCAACGAGAGATGTCCTTCATGAAGATAGCCCATTGTGGGCACAAAACCAATAATTTTCTTTTTATTCTTAATTTGTTTTACTAATTTTTTAAGTTCTGCAATTTCTTTTACGATTTTCATCGTACTCTGTTTTAATCCCTTATCTCACCAGCAGGAATTTACCGTTGATTATGTCTTTACTAATTTTTGCCCGATAGAAATAAGCACCATTGGGAAGATTTTTATTCCCATCTGTTATGTCATATGTTATGGTATGCTTTCCTTTATCGTATTTGCCTTCAAAAATATTCAGCCTCTGACCGATGGCATTGTATATCTCTATCCTTACATTTGCGGGATATGGCAGATTTACTGAAAAATTGAGAACCCCTTTTGTTGGATTGGGATAAATCGCAAAGCCATTTACAATCTGGACAACCTGCTCAAGGACTGCAACAGGAAGGATCTTGAAAGAGTATAACTGGGGCGGCACATAAGATGGAGAAGTCCTTCTGATATTGTGGGTATTCTTTGTGAGGATATAGTAATAAACTGTATCACCTGGCGATTGTGGGGGTATATATCCTGCATAAACACCAGGGGTATCTGCCACTGCATTCAATGGAACTGTGCTAAAACTTGGCTGGCTATTTTTCTTATAGAATACAAGGCTTGACTCGGGTCTGAGACTGCCTGAGGTGATTATCCTCGCACGGACCCTGTAAGGCGTGGAAGTATTATATGTATCAGGAAGACGGCTATGGGCAATATGTATAAATTCTGATTTTGGTACCTGCATTGTGATACAATGGATTGCCCCGCCAGAACCACTCATTGATGAACAGTTTATTCCAACAACAGTATAACCCGGCAGATATTGCTGATAGGTATTCAATGCCTCCTGGTCGGTTGACAATCCCCAGGTCGGCACAAGGATTCTATTATTAACAAAGAGTGAATTCAAATAAGTTGGTGGTGCATTTGATGTTGACCAGGGCATCACAATTCTAACAACACGATAAGGAAATCCTTCTCTGTTTTTGCACCTGCTTATTGAATCGGCTCGGTTATCAAGGACTGTATCATTGGGATGCCCTGAGGCATAATCACCAACCATGACAAGTGTATCATTTAGTATTTTTGTCCATAAATCAATATGGCCAGTATATTCAATAAGAATTTTTTTCAGCGGTACTGTCTGTTCCAGACCATTATATTCAAGCATTAATTGATTGATTTGCGCTGGGGTATAACCAGGATTTTCTTCGTATATTAAATTACTGAAAAAGCCGGTTCCACGCCCATCTACCATAAAATTGCCACCAGGATGTTTAAGGAGCGAACCATAGACCGGTATGCCCCATGCCTCACCAATTCGCCAGGGAATTGCATCATCATTTGGTCTGGGACGATTATACTCAAAATCTACAATTCCTTCGGTATTATCCTGCTTTCTTATAAACCACGGACCATAATCACGAATCCAAACAGAATTAAAGGGGAATACATAAAATCTAACACTATCTAATGGTACTCCGCCACTTGTCAGATAACTTTTGACGCTGTTGCTGTCAGAACAGATAATGTATGCCCTACAGGTTGGAACTGTATGGCGCACAATTTCCCTTAATATTGAAGTATAACTTGCCCAGGTAACAAATACACCACGTAACGGTTCATATTCAGCTGGTGTTACAACAAATCCGCCAGGTGGGACAGTTACAATATGTCCCTTACCAATCTCATCAACCCTCAAACTTTCTTCTGCAGTCATCCATTTCGGCAGAATCTCTGAAGGTTGTTCAAAAGAGAATAGAACGAAAAAGACTAAATTCATAAAACCTCCTTTTATTTCAACCCTATTTTTTCAAGATTGGTCAAAAAAAGATTTTTTATTTCATCAAGACGTGCTTCTGTCTTTGCCTCAAACCGCAATACCAGCACCGGTTGGGTGTTTGATGCCCTGACCAATCCCCAGCCATCGCCGAAATCAACACGGACACCATCAATATCAATGATTTTGTATTGAGTTTTGAACTTAGATTTTAACTTCTCAACAATCAAAAATTTTTTATCATCGGCAGTATCAACACGGATTTCAGGTGTGGAAAAATATTTAGGTATTTTTTTGGCAAGTTCAGAGAGTCTTTTCCCTTCACTGAGTATTTCAAGTAGTCGCAAGGATGCATATATTGCATCATCATAACCAAAATATCTATCCGCAAAGAAGATATGCCCGGACATTTCACCTGCAAGTTGAGCATTTTCCTGTTTCATTTTCGCTTTGATTAATGAATGCCCGGTGCGATACATAATCGGTTTGCCACCGAGCTCTTCAATCCTTTCAATCAAACCTTTTGAGCATTTCACTTCAAATATTATCTTTGCGCCCGGATGGTTCTCTATTATCTTCTCAGCAAAAATTCCAAGTAACACATCACCCCATATAATATCACCATTTTCATCAACCACACCGATTCTATCACCATCACCATCAAGACCTATTCCCAGGTCAAACTTTTCGGATTTGACCTTTCCAATCAAATCTTTTATATATTTCTCAACCGTTGGATCGGGCAGGTGATGGGGGAAATTGCCGTCTGGATCTTTGAACAATATTTTATACTTTACATCAATTTTTTGTAGTATTCTTTCCATTATTGGTCCACAGGTACCATTTCCTGTATCAACAATAATCTTCAGTTCTTTTTTTATTTTCACTCCGGATAGCAAATAATCTATGTAAGTCGGAACAATATCCCTTTTTTCATAGTCTCCTTGCCCTTTTGAAAAATCTTTCTTCTCAATTATTTTTCTAATCCTTTGAATCTCTTCACCATAGATTGCAGTCTTATTCGCACAAATTTTACAGCCATTGAATTCCTTTGGATTATGGCTTGCAGTCACCATTATGCCATTAGGAATATTGTAGTAGAATAGCGAAAAATAGAGAATTGGAGTAGGAATCGTGCCAATGTCAATAACATTACATCCGGAATCTCGTAGGCTTTTTATAAAAATCGCCTTTAGGCGTGGGGTAGAAATACGAACATCTCCGCCAATGACAACGGTATTTTGCTTATTTAAACGGTAATATGTGCCGAGACCGAGTCCGAGTAATTCAGATCTTTCATCATTCAAATCGGTATCGGCAATACCCCTTATGTCGTATTCCCTGAATATTGATGGATTTATCATAATTGGGATTCGATATTGGCTATAACTTCTTCAATTATTTTTAGGGCGATATCAGATTCATTCTTGGTAATGGTTAATGGTGGTGAAATTCTAATTGAATTGAATCCAGCCCCATAGAGAATCAAACCCCTTTTAAAACATTCTCCAGTGATTACCTCTTTTATATTCTTGCCATTTCTTGTAACGACCTTTGGAAAATGTTCCTTTGTTTCTTTATGCTTAACAATTTCCAGACCAAGCATCAAACCCAGTCCCCGAACCTCACCGATGATTTTATGGCGGTTCATTATTTCAATCAAACCATTCTTTAAATATTCACCAATTACTCGGGCGTTCTCTATCAAACCATTTTTAATAAGTTCAAGAGAAGCAATCCCGGCTGCGGCAATCACCGGATTCCCGCCAAATGTAGAGCCATGAGAACCCGGAACCCAGGCACGGGTATCAACCTCTGGATCCATCAGTTCTGCTTTTCCAACTGTGGCACTCATTGGTAATCCCGAGGCGATTGCCTTGGCAATTAAAATAATATCTGGCACTACATTAACATGGTCACAGGCAAACCACTTCCCAGTTCTGCCCAGGCCACTTTGAATTTCATCAAATATTAAAACAATGCCATATTTATCAGCAATTGCACGCAACGCAGGTAGAAATTCCTGGGGTGGAATAATATATCCGCCCTCACCTTGAATTGGTTCTACCATTATCAATGCTACATCTTCGGGTTCAATCAACCGCTCAAATATGACATCGGTTAAGTATGAAAGACAGTAAATTAGCGGAACTCCCTCAAATTCTTTTTTTATACACTCTGGATAGGTCTGGTTAAAAATGCAATGATAACAATAAGGATAGGGTATATGATAAACTTCCGGAATCAATGCTGAAAAATGTGCCCGCTGAACCTTTTTGCTTCCAGACATTGTCATCCCTGCAAATGTCCTGCCGTGGAATCCACCTAAAAAAGATATCATTCTTGGCCTTTTAGTATAATAACGTGCTACCTTTAAAGATGCCTCAATTGCCTCGGCTCCAGAACTTCCAAAATATACGCGTTTAGAGAAATCACCCGGCGTTATCTTTATTAATTTCTCAGCAAGTGCAATCTGCGGCTCATAATAGAAATCACTACCCGAAATGTGAATTAATTTTCTGATTTGTTTATTTACCGCTTTTATTACTTCAGGATGACAGTGCCCAGTACCAACAACGGCAAATCCCGCACCAAAATCAAGATATTTTTTGCCATCAATGTCTGTTATCCAAGCACCCTTTGCCTTTTGGACAACAAGTGGTATCTCTCTTGTTCTTGTATGGGCGCCAAACATTACTTTTTTATCACGATTAATTAATTTTTTACCTTTTTTGCCAATAATTGGAGATTTATACCTTATGTATTCCATTTTACTCCTTGTTTAATTTTTTTAAAGGTTCATTCAAATTTTGATTGTTTTTGTTGTTCAATCGCCTGGATTGCTTCTTCGCGAGTGCTATAAATATTTGGTGGAAACTTTGCCTTCAAGGAAGTTGTGCGCACGGTCATTCTTGCCCAATCTTTTGTTCCATAACGGGCAAAACCCAAGAGATAGATAGCAACTGTGTTCTTTGCTACCTCTCCATAATAATCTGCAACTTCAGCATGAACCAAAAGATTATCAATATTCGAAATCATATATACTTTTTTACCTATTTTCTGAAAATACTTTTGATATTCGGCAAAAAATTCATCAACATCCTGTTTGGTTTTTATTTCCCAGTGGTCTTCGGTAAAAACTATGTTTAATTTTTCATCGTATTCAAAGATTACCTTACCCGGCATTTGTGTCTCCTCTATAGAGTATTATATTGAAATTAATACTATTGTCAATGACAATTATGCGTGAATTTCCACTCCATTATTAATTAATTACTACTTGAAGAATCGATAAGCAGACCTTATTCTGCACATTTTTATACCGAGCGAGCTCGACCACTGAGATATTTAATTTATAAAGCAAAATCCCCCCTACCGAGGTTAATTTTGTAGGATGATAATCAATGCACTTTCTTTGATATTACCGCAGAGATTGTTTTAAAGAAAACAAGTGGAGAAAATTTAATAAACGGTACTGTCAATAATTGTGTGTAAAATTTTTCAGATTTTGACATATTGGCTATC
>CAZLGA010000060.1:0-14592 GCA_964559225.1 uncultured bacterium
GTCGGATTGTCTGATAGTCTCATAGTCCCATTGTCTAACAACTCTACCTGAAACATCGTAAATCTTCAAATTGATGTTTTGTGCCTCTAATCCAGTATCCAGTCTCGTGTATCTAATACCCAGTCTGTTCCTGAATGGATTAGGAAATATCTCTAATTGCAGATTGCGAATCGCGGATGGAGTATTTGTCTTTTCATCAATCTTGACCTCAGAATGAATCCTCAATGTTAAATAGGCACTGGTGTTGTAATTTCCATTGTTGCCAGAAAGATGGATAACTATTCCTACCATCGTATCAAGCGGAGCTTCCACAATCTGCAAAATATAGGGGTTGGAACTATTATCAGATATCTGTCCAATATCAATATTTCCAAAGTCGGCAAGGGTATCAATTAAAGAAACACTCGTTGAATTTGTGTTTAGAATCCCTGCGACATTTGAAACAAGGGTATCGCCATTATTCTGGATATATATTGATAATTCAATAGTCTCGTTGGGCTCAGGAATGCCATTATTATTTCCGCCTGCCGAATCATCTATTGTATAATTCACAAGATTGATCCAGGGTGAATGTTGGCTTATGGGTGGTTTTGTCGTAATCAATAAAGCCCTGCCATTTTGAATCGGTGCTGCATTGGGATTATAACTTCCATTGAATAGATACTGTAAGCCACGAGTTTCTGTCTCGTCCTCAATGCCTACGGTATTTTCTCCAGCATTTGATACGGTGTTATACAAAAATAATATTTCCCCGTCTCCGGTTGGCGTTGGATAATACTGCGGGTCAAGCAAAATAATCTGAAAAGTTTCAAGAGTTGATGTATTGCCATAATGAGCACAATTTGTATATTCAACAATCCATTTGTGATTTACAGTATCATCATAATAGTAAACTTCACCGCTACCTGTAGGGGCAGGTCTTAAATCAAGGTCATCCCAGAATGGTGCAAGCATTCTTTTTGGACCGCCAATTGATGGAATTGCGGTATTACTTCCAAATCGGTGTGTAGATGTTCCCAATTCCAAAAATCCATTTGAACATAAGCCTATCGTATTATACTCTATACCATAGAATTTGAAAGTAAATGGAAGATTATAGGTAACGGTATCAGCATCCTCATCGGTAATTTCACTTATGATCAAGCCCGGTCCTGGTAGCGCAATTTCGAACCATTCGTAATCCGGCGCATTGCCAGTCAATGTATCCGTATCATCATAGATATAATAACCATAAGGGTCAGGACCCACCGCGTCATTTCCGTTTTCTATTACAGGTAATGAGATATTATAAGTAAATGTGTCACCCTGTGCATCGGTCAAGGTGAGTTCAAAAGGAATGGAGTGAGAATGGGCATACGGTGAAACACAGAAGACAAAAGGATTTAATCCATACTGTTCAATTGTGGGAGTTATTTCTCCATAAAGAGAAACACTGTCACTGATCTGAATGGTTGTGTCAACAGTCCTCAAAAATGCTTTAACATTATGGGCAGTAGAATAGCCAATATTTTTGATCTTTGCCCATAAAAGCACTGTCTCATTTGAATTGATTGTATCATTTGCATTTCCCAGTGAGTCACTAATTGAATATGATAAAAAACTAAGATAGATATTTCCGGTTATGATTTGTATTATTCCTTCGTAGGGGTAAAGATTTCTACCGGTTACTGTAATATTCATTGTCCCGGATGTTTGGGGATTGACGATAAAAAAGGTTTCGCCATTTGAATTCGTATATCGCGTCTCATATATGAAAGTATCCTGCATAATACACACAAGGGCAGATTCAACCGGTATTCCTTGATATTGTACCGAAACATTAACAGTATCTTCTACACCAACATAAATGATAGAATCGTGCAAGACACTGATGGACATCGGTTTCGCAGTCCAGATTTGCATTGCCGGATCACCAAGAGTGGTAAAACCACGATACTCCTGCTGGTCTCCATACATTTGATACACCCTCTTTCTGCCATTTTCACACGCCTCACCGAATCTATGCTTATTTTCAGTAAAGATTGCGTCAAAGAATCCTTTACAAACAGCACTCCTCAAATTCGCCCCATGTGTAACAATCGTTGTGGTGGCGAAATATCCTGCCCCACCACGGGGTGAAGATGGTGTTCCGGTGAGTAACCATTTTTCAGCAGTTGCCGGAGATGAACCAGTACCGATTGTCTGACAGGTAATTGAAAGAACGATCGGTAACCTTGAGCCATTCTGGGTTTGATCCGGTTCCACACCGAAAGGACTCCACCAGTTTCCTACACCCTGACCCCTGTATAATACAAAGCCTCTGCCCTGATTAACTCTACTGATTACATCGCTTGAACTGTTTCCCTGGGCACGTGATAGCGTATCTATAACATTAAATTCATTTTCAAACATTAATCGCTTAACATGCCTGATGTCACTCCAATAAATTGAATCGCTGTATTGTTCATAATCCTCGCGCACGATCAAACATCCATTTATGAACCAGTCGGTATTTGTGGTGTCGGGCTGGCGTTCGTATAAAAACATTTTATTAACTACGGTCTGGGCTTCGGTTGTATTATGAACCGTAAGTCTTCCGGAAAGGATTTCGTTATAAATATCGGTGTTCATATTTGTATAATTGTTATCACTATATGGGGAAGTCATTGACCAGGGAATGTAGTTTGGCGCACCTACAATCAATAGAAATTCTGGTCTTATCTGCCAGGTATTATATGCATTTACAATATAATTTCTGATTGTGGTTGCGTTTTGCGCAAGTTCAGAAGGCACCCTGACAATTTTTGTCTTATATCCCATCTTATGCTTCCACTGGGCATAGGGTAAGATCGCATCATAGAATGCATCATTTGTTATTATCAAATATTTTGCACCAATTTCTTGAGCAGTCCCCTGACATACCCAGAAAATGCTTAGAAAGAAAATTATTTTCTTCATTTTTTTCCCTTAATCCAGAAGGATTACTTTCTTGGTTTCTGAATAATCTTCTGATTCAAATTTGACCAAATAAACGCCCGCAGGCAACCGATGGTCTATGTCATCGGAGCCATTCCACAAAATAATGAATACTTGATTCTGAGTATTGGATTCAAGATTAAATGATTTAACCACACGACCTGAAACATCATAAATATTAAGAGTAGCAAGTCGTCCACCAAACGAAGAAGCGGACAATTCGTGATTTGTTATGGCACATTGGAATTTTATCACGCAGTGATTCTGAAATGGATTTGGGTATACTTCAAAGTTTCCATTTTTTACTTTTGAATTATTAAGTTCTTGGACTCCCGTGCCTGCATTCCAGGTGTTGCCACCATCAGTTGTGTATAAGATTATCCCCTGACCACATGCAATTCCATGTTGTGCGTCAGAAAAATCCACATCAAATAAAGTCGTAGTTGCTTGATTTGTCTGGAATGTCCATGAATTTCCTCCATCGGTTGTATGTATTATTGTGCCAAATCTGCCGACCGCCCATCCATTCAAATTATCAACAAAATCAATTGCCCTCAGATAATAAGAACTTGGAGGGGCTGAGACAGAATTCCAGGAATTTCCACCATTGGTTGTCTTCCAGATTATTGGCGAGTAATCCTGTTCATTACCACCTATGACAATACCTTCAAGAGGATTGAAAAAATGCACATCAAAAAAATCTTCATATATTGGACTAAAATACAGAGAATCCCAGTTAAAACCGCCGTTGGTTGTATGGATAATCATACCCTGGACGATATCAAGGCTATCAGGCCATCCTGATACTATCCATCCTTCATAGGCATTAATAAAAGATAAACCGTAGAATTCTGCCTGTGCATATGGTGTAAATATCTGTTCCCAATAAGAACCCCCATCGGTCGTCCTCCCCACAACACCATCGCCACAAACTACCCAGCCCAGTGTATCATCAATAAATTCAATGCGAGTAGCATACTTTGCCAGTCCCTGAATCTGATGGACCCAGGTTTGACCGCCATTACTTGAATGAGTTATTTCGCCAAGGATACCACAGGTCCAGGCTTTCAGGCTATCTCTGCAGGTGATATCAAAGAATTTTCTCGCTGCGACCGGGTTAGGTTGCTCAAACCAATGGGCACCCCCATCAGTTGTTTTTAGAACAATGATGGAATCAAGTGTTACAATCCACCCGGTCTGATTATCAGGTGCCAGACAACAACCATGAAAATTCTGATAGGCGAAAAGTCCCCCTGTTATTGCACTAATTAGAAATCCTAATAAGCATTTTTGTTTCATAAAAAACTCCTTATTATTTTCACCTCAATAAAATCATCTTTTGGTTCGTCTGTTTCTTATTATATCTTAATTCTACAAAATATACACCTGAGGGCAATTTGCGGCCCATGTCGTCAGAACCATCCCAGACAACATGGTCTGATTGTATGATAGTCTCATAGTCCCATTGCCTAACAACTCTACCTGAAATATCGTAAATCTTTATACTGGCTACTGGGCTCTGACTACTGATTACTTCTTCTGTTTGGGATTTGAAATTTGACGGGTCATTGGGATTGGGGATTTGGTACTTAATCACGGAGTGGTTTGTGAATGGATTTGGATATACTTCCAACTTCACACTTCCCACTCTTAATTTATTAAGTTCCTTTATCCCCGGAAATGGGTCAGGCTGGTCAGTAGTAAATTTAATTGCCCGAGAATTTTCAAGGACTGCTGCTGAAACTGGATATTGGTTAGCATAAGTGTATTCAAGCCCACTTATGTGGTGATAATCCTCAATTCCAACTGTTGCGTAATTATGCCAGTGGTCATCATTATTTATCTTTTTATACTGAAATAAAATCTCACCGTCCCCGGTTTGTGTAGGATAATAAACAGGATCAAGCATGATTATCTCAAAAGTTTGTAATTCTGCTGGAGTTGGTGCGGTCGGATTGTGGAGATGTTGAATCCTTGACCATTCTATAATAAATCTATGATTTGTAGCATCATAATAATAACAGACATTTCCGCTTGAATCCGTGGCATTCGGGTCTAAATCATCCCAGAATGGTGCTATAAGAAGGGGGGGACCGCCCGCTGCAGAAATCCGCCAGTTATACATATCTGCAATCCAGGTTGAATCCATCGCAATATAGCCATTTGAGCAAATGCTGATTCTGTTGTAATTAGTTCCGTAATATTTAAAACTAAATGGGAGGGCAATTGTTTTTGTCTCATCATTCAAAAGATTCAAAATTGTGCCTGGACCTCCCAAATCAGGGTCGATTTCAATCCAATTATATGTTGGTGCTTCAGGATAATTGGTATCAGTATTATCATAGGCATAATAGCCATAGCCGTCGGGCCCTGTTGGTGAATTTGAATTTACAACACCAATTATTATAGAAAATTCAACAGTGTCCCTTATCCAGTTTCCTTCAGATAAAATTGATAAAAATTTTATCTCGTGTCCTGGGGCAAGTTGAGATGAGGCAGTTACCCTGAAACGGTCAACAGAATTTGTTGCGGAATCACCAACAGGGATACTGCCGAAAGAACCAATTGAATCAATAACCGAAACCCCTGGATTCAATGATCTTAAGATGCCATTTATATCCGCACCAATGAGTCCACCGATATTTTTGATTGAGAGAGTTAGGTCTGAAGTTTCTCCTGGTTCAAGCACGCTATTACCACCATCAAGAATATTTGAACTTTGATATTCAAATTCCCCAGCCCTTGCACCGACCCAGAGCACTGAATTCCAGTTGCCCTGAGAAGAATTGACCGAAATATTGAATTTAATCGTCCGGCTATTTTGAATATTCTGAGCGACATTGAAAACAAAGGGTGATGAACTTGCTGTCCCACCAGGTGCAATTGTTCCAAAGTTTTTTATTGAGTCAGTAATGGTAATAAATGGGTCGTTTGTAGAAAGTTTTGCTGAAACATTAGTGGCAGTGGTTGAATTGCCATAGTTCTTTAAGGTTATTGCCAGCTGAATTGTTTCTCCAGGGTTTATCTCTCCGTTGTTATTGCCACCCGGGTCAGCAATCGTGTGGCTGTAGTATCCAACATAGACTCCAGAATTATTCACCAGGGCATAACCACAATAGGGCTTGAAATTATGTTTTGTAACGGTAACGAATAGTGTGTCAGGCGTACCTGTAGTAATCTGGAAGTTTGCCAGACCACTACCCTCAGTGAATTGTACTTCTTTTATCTCGTTTTTCTTATACAGACTAACCATTGCCCCTTTTACAGGCTGGGACGAAGAATTTAGCACTTGGACCGAGAATGAATTTGTACCTAAAGGAATGGAAGAACTGTGATTGACAATAAAATTGCGCGGTACATCTGTCCACACTTCCAGAGAAGGGTCACCAAGGAGATTATAGGCATTAAAATAGAATTCACTACCTGAATCAGGAGAGACGTTTAAAGGAAAATTTAGATAGACTTCCATTTTGCCACGATAAGTCATCGGACCTAAATAATAAATACTATCCTGGAGTAACCCCCAGTATATTCCATAATCAAGGCAGTTATTCCAGCGCGAATGGGTTGTTGGGGGAGAAGCACCGAAGAATGCAATACCACCCCTGGGTGTCGCAGGATTTCCCGCCCTTAACCAGGTTTCACCAAAACAGGGTTCAGCATTGAAATTACCAGTTAGACAGACAATGCTTGTTATTACCGGTAGTTTCCAGGCATTGGAAAGTCCTATAATATCTGTATTATAAAAACTTGGTCTATCCCATCCGGACCACGAAGCGATACCACCGCGATAATTGATAAATGTTACTCCCTGATTTACTGAATTAGTAATGGCTGTAACACCATTTGAAATAGGTGGATAAAAAACTGTATCAACCTGATAATATCCATAATATAAAAATTTTTCGCGCACCCAGCGTTTGACAGGGATTGGTGTTGTCATCTGATTATCTGGATAATTTCCCGCAACCATCAACCCCCTTTTGAACCATATGGTATCTGTAGTATATGGATTCTTTTCATACCCAAGGATTTTTGCGACCACTGTATTCAGTTCATTTATATTGGCGACCGACAATCTACCGATCAACAGATCTGATAGGAAGTCATTGCCTTTTATAGTAGTATATGGATGGTCGGTTGGATTTGAAGAGACCGTGAAACATGGAAGACTGTCTTTGTCCCCAACGAGGATAACATACTCGGGTGGCGGATTCCAGTTATAATACGCATTTGTGATATAATTTTTTATCGCAGTTGCTGTATTGCCAGTTTCCGATAATCTTGCAACCTTGACTTTCCAGCCTTTTTTTTCTTTCCAATCGGCAAGGGGCAATACAGCGTTATAAAATGAATTGGGTGTGATGATCAGAAGTCCCTGTGGTTTTACTTCAGAATTATAGCGATAATTAATAATCAGACCCTTAAATACCTGAGCAAGACTATTGGGGAGTTTAACATCTTGATATCTGGAGAAACGAAGATTCAAATCAAATTGATTTATGCCTGCGACCGGATAAATCATTATGGGGTAAAGATTGTAATCCATCAATCTTACTGGCACGCCGATTTCAACAACTTTGTTAATTGAATTGAGGTTTTTCTCTAAACAATATTCACATACTGGTTGCTCAGGAGATATTATAAATCCTATATTGATTGGTTCAAATGTATTACCAGAAAAAGAAACATTTAAATGGACTGAATATTCTGTTTGATTCACGATTTGAATGTCCCAGCCATTCATTGTAGAAATAACAAACAGGAATAGAGTAATCATTGTTTTTCTTCTTTAATTATAACCAATCCAAGGTCTCTGTCAACAAGATATATTAGCTCGTTCTTTGTAAAGACATTATAGGCATAGGGAGTTTTTAATTCTGCATAAATCTGCGGATTTTCCGCGTTTGAAACATCAATCACCTTTAGTCCGCTGCTTCCATCTGCTACATAAGCAAGATTATTCTCAACAAATATACCCTGGGCATATCCCGGGGTATCATAATTACTAATCATTTCTGGTTTATATGGATTTGATATATCAATCAAAACCAGACCATCATACCCATCTGCTATATAGGCGATATCATCTTTTACGAAAACATCTCTTGCGTTTGAAGGTGTATTCATCTCACCAATCTTTGCTGTGCTATCGGGGTTATTAAGATTGTAAATGATCAAGCCCATTTGCTCGCAAGCAAGGTATACCATAGAATCAACCACAAAGAGACTATGGACATTTCCCGGTGTAGCAAATCTCCTAGCATAATTTGGATATTGTGGCCAGGAAACATCTTCTACGATGAACCAGTATCTTGCGGCAATAAAAACATACTTTGAATCATTTACGGGCGCAAAGACATTGTAGCCAAAAAACCAGTTATCCTGTCCTATAAATGCGGGGTTTGATGGGTTAGAGACATTTAAAATCAGCATTCCACCGTTATTCGGCGGTCCTGCAGCAAGCGCAAGATATGCGAAACTATCTCGCACTGCAACACCTCGGATATTTGTCTGATGATAATAATGCCCTACAACATATGTTGATTCTGGATTTGATATGTCTACTATTTGCAGACCACCCTGGTCATTTGCTATGTAGGCATAATTCCCTTTAACATCAATATTCACTGAATAACCAGGAAGTTTACATTCACTGACAATCACTAAACTATGGGTTTCCACCGGTGGACGATGGCAGGCTAAAAATAAGAGTAGAATTAAGAAAATAAATTTCGTTAGCGTCCGGATAAAACTGACATATGAATATCTAAATCTTGATAGCCCCAGTTCAACAGTCGATTGATTAGGGTCAAGAAAAAGGATTCGTTTATTCCACCACTCAGTATGGCGGATTATATTTGTATTCTTCAAATTATTGGATAATAAGAAAAACTTTTGGGTCATATTATCTCCATTTTAATTTTGCAGGGCAAACCTCTGGTTTGGTTCGAACCACCATTTCTGAATGGAAGCCTGCGGCTACTGTTGTTTCTGCCCAATGAATCGGGCGACTACTGATACAGAAATTCCAGTCCACAACCAGCCGTCCATTTATTGTAATTCTTATATTCGTCAATATTCGCATATACCTCAGAGCGTGAATTGCGCAATTCATAAGCGTAGTTAAAGGAAAGGTAAAGGTTTGTAAAAACAGGGAACACATAATTAGTTCTTAATCTGTGTGTGATATCAATTCGTCCACTGTGTGGTGAATCAAGGATAGGAGAGACCTCGGTCGTAAAGATTCTATATCTGCATTGATACTCAATGCTGATTTTTGAGAATTTAGGAAAATGCATTTTTAGAACCGGATTCAAATTGAACCGGTGTTGAATATAAGAAATATCAGGCACCGGACCTTTCGCACCAGAAGATTTAAATTCATAGTTAGACTTCAGGTCAAAAACCCTGAATAATGAAAAATCAAAAAATGGTCCGATTCTTATTGCCTTTGAATCATAGACATCAAAATTTTCAATGTAATCATCAAATTCATAGCCAATAATAGCGCCAAAATCTAACGGCTTCAGTTTCAGATTTGTCTTAATAGTAAATAGATGCTCGGTGAATTCACAACCGATATAGTTTGTGCCGAGAGGGTCCCTGTAATAACGAATCAAATAACCCGGCATCATAACATATCCAAACCTGATAGCGAACTTACCAAAGGACTGTCTTATTCTTGTAGAAACAATAAGATAGTCTTTGTGCTTATTTACAAAATAATTATAACCCGTGAAATTGAAGTTGAAAGTTGTAGTATGTTGACTTATGAATTTATTCCGAATCAATAAATCAAACCTGTAATTTGTATATAAATCGTCATATGTTTCAAATGGAAATCGTTCAGGATTGGTTGCCTGCATAAATTCGTCAAGATATTTCTTGGAATATTCAAAGATGTTATCGTCATAACAAATATTAAGATTTGCGCTGATTGAGTAATCAAATGTTGTAATCAAGAATAGAATTATACTCATTTTGATTCAACAAGGAATCTCAGTCCACAGGTGGCTCCGTTTTCAATGTAGAATTCATAGCGATGGATTCCTTTGCGGACATTGAGGAAAAAACCGTGGGGACTTGATGGCGATATACTTGGACGATTATTATAATGGACGGTTTCTGAAATATATGCGCGGTAATTGACTGATTTTATTTTTTTACCTTTTTCTTTGACGATGATTGAATATATGTGCTCACCCTGGGCATCTGGGTTTAAATTCAAGCGAGAGATTATTTTCAATTTCTTTGGTCCTTCTATTTCTAATATAACAGGTTTTTCTCTGGTTACCTCAAAGTAATTGATAATTTTCTCATCTTCAACCAGGTCGAGCTTTGCATTATAAGAAAGAGGCGTTACATCCTGCCATCTACTTGGCAACTCATTCGTAAATCTTAAAAAGATTGTATCGCTTGGTGCGCGCCAGTGGATAAAACGGTATGAGTGGGTTCCTTCTGAAACATTTATATAAAACGAGCGCCATTTGCTCAATCTTATATTATCAATGCGTGAGACCTTTGAATATTCACTCTCCAGTGTGATAAATTTTTCTTTTATTTCATCTTCCTGAAGAATCAATTTATATAATCTTGCGCCTTTTTTCTCCCCGGACCAGGGAATTCGCGTATAGACACGCAGCCAGGTGGGACCGGAAACTTTTATTTCTACAGGTTGTTTTTTGGTCAAGACATAATAGGATTCTTCTTTTAATGTTTGGATTTTGATTTTAACTTCATTTCCGGGTGCAATATTTGCTATCTGATTTATTAACAATAATAAAATAACACTAATCATTTTTATGCCTCCTGATGTAATAATCAATGTCAATTCTCAACACTAAAAAAATGATAACACTGAGAAATATCAAGAAAATAGTGGCGAGAACGACTGAATAGCGATATTCATAGTATAGTTTTCCTGTTCCGATTTCAGGAACAGGTATTGGTGCAATTGGAAGCTCATAACGTCGCGCCAGGTGATTTATGTTATTAATATTTATCACCCTTACACTATTCCGCAAGAATCTACCTGTGAGTCCTTGATGAAGGGAGTATGTCAATGGGTCTAAAACTCCCGTAGGTAGTTCATATCCTGCGAGTGCGGTTGCGCCACCGCCGATATTTATGAAGCACGAAATTTTTTTAACGCCAGCAATCTCTTGGTATAATTTAAATCTTTTTTCTATTGCTTCTTCAAGGTCTTTTGAGCTCAATTCCTGGATATTATTCCGCTTTATTGCAGTTGCAAGCATTTTTCTTCCTTCAGGGCTCAAACCTCGTCCTATATCATCAATGCCACCTAATGAGGCAGCAACTGAACGGAATTTCAAGAGACGAGTTTGAAATAGAATATTTTCCATATCAAGCCATGTTAGCTCAGGAATATTTGCACCCCACATAGAAGCACTCGCAGAGGTGATGATGATTGGTTCTAAATTAAGGATTTGGATTGCTGATAAAGTCGCGAGGTTTAAGGCGGGGAAAGAACCACTGAGAGAGACAGCAACTATATCACCTTCTTTTAAGTGGCATTTTTTTAGCAACTCAACAATCGCTGCAGAGATATTGGGATTGGTTGTTGTTAACTTTGCGTTCAAGTCACCGGGCTCGCTCGTAATGGGTGAATGTTCTAAACCAATCAGACCGGTTTGATTCGGGTCATTGACCGGGTCAATCATTATACCCTTTTTCAATCTTTCCTGTTTTATTTTTTCAAAGAAAATCTTTGTTAAACGGGCACTTTCTATTTTTTCTGTATAATATGGTGCGTAGTATTTTGTTTTATTGTGAAGTGTGAAAAATATAACTAATGAAGAAATAATTGTGACAAAAATGAGAAGATAGTTTGGCAGTCTTCCACTTCTCAATCTCATAGGGATATCGTACCTCCAGTGAGAATTATCAATATCAATCTAACAATCACCGCAGCAATTATCATTGTGCTGATCGTTTCTACTATACCCTGTCTCTGCATCCAGTAGGCGATAAGACCCGGAACAACAAAGCCAATAGTTGTTATATCAAGTTGCAGAGTTTCAATAGAAATTGAAGGATATATTCTTGTCAGGTATCCAAGTAAATAACCAATGATAATGGATACAATAAGCAATCTTCTGCCATAAAGTAAGATGAAACGGGATAAAAGGTATAGCAAAAGATATGTAATTAATGCTAAAATCACAGTACTTACGACCATATCTGGTTGGTGTAGATTCAAAGCAATATAACCAGGAACAACAATACCACCTGCGGCAAGTCCGATTGTTTCAGTCAGAAGGAGATTCAGCATCATTCCTAAACCAACGGCAATGACAATCATAATTGCTAACCAATACCGCGAAAGGATGCGGATGATGATACAGAATTCCGCAGATTTCCTTTCTGAACAAAGTGCTTAATTAACTCTTCACCGTAACCAACGATGTTCCCTATTGCCAGTATTACCCCCTTATCATTGACGAGCTTGGCTATTTTTTCATAAACAAATTCTATACTCTTGTTGCCGAGGTCAATCAATTTCTCTCTATTTAAGCCATTCTTTACTGCTGTGCTTAGTAATACACTAGTCTCGCCGCCGGTTACAAAATAATAATCTGCCTTAATCTTTGTGCTGATGAGTTTACCTAATTGAACCGAGCGATTGGTGCGGTCAGCACGACAATTGATGATGACATAGAAGTTCGTTTCAGGTTTATCCACTCTCTCATAAATGAGGTAAGTGGAGTCAGGGTCATTTGCCGCAAGGGCATTATAGAGCACAATATTTTTTCCACTAATCTTTAAATTGTATATCTTTAATACACCGGAATCAGGGATGTATTCATACATTTCTGCAAGTGCCTTATCTTTCTTGATTCCGAGATTGTTGCATACCGTCAAGACCAATGCTACATTTTCGCGGTGCTCAAAATAGGTAAAAGGCTTTAGTTCTTCATCTGAAACTTCGTTTTCATTACTCAAAAAGATTTCAATCCCGCGCTTTTTGGCCAGTCTTTCTAATAGTGGGAATAGTATCTTTTCGCCAGTAAAGATTCGTGCATTTTGTGGGACTGCATTTATAAAGTTTTTTGCAATATCTTCCAGTGTAGGACCCATAACCTCAAGGTGGTCTGCACGGACATTAGTGATCACGACAATCTGCGGTGATATTATTTTCGTTTCTTCGATCCATTGTAAATCTGGTCTTAAGGACATATTTTCAATGACAATTGCATCTACCTTTTCCTGGACCGCTTTCCTAATGATGGATAGTTGTTCGTGTATATTAGCCCTACCCGGTCTTATCACAGGTTTTTCAATCTGATTATCAATGATATAGCTCGGTCGTGTGCCGGTTGTCTTGGCAATGGTTTTGTAACCTCCTGCCTTTAATGCCGCACCGAGTAACCTTGTGACTGTTGATTTTCCTCTTGTTCCATTGACGACGATCCGCAGGGGAATGGAGTTTATGTTGCGGGTATGATTTATCCATTCAATCCTGCCAATAATAATAAATATTATTAAAAGCGACAATAGAAGAGATATTCCATAATCAAGAACCATACTTAAGTATAAGCAAATTTTTAGTTAAGTCAATGACCAATCATTTTGTAAATTTGGTTGATGTATTAGCGAATGATACGGTTTACAAATCGTCAATCTATTATATTACTGGTCATAATACGAAAAAATGCTCACTATCCCGGCCAACGCAGCAGTTTCGCTACGTAACCGATACCTGCCAAAAGAGACCAATTTCGCTTTATTATTGAGAAAAGTTGATATTTCCTGGGGTGAAAAAACTATTTTCAGGACCGAATAATAATAGAACATTCATTACTCCTAGGATTATCTTATCGTTACCGTCTTTGTCACCAACAACCACAAAGTCATAATTGGCAAATTCCTTGATAATATCATCAACTAAAACAATTTCGGGAAGATAATATTGCTGGGATTGTAGCATAGCAGACAAGGCAATCTTCTTGAAATGTTCAATTCTTGGTATATTCAAATTTCTAATAATTGCATGCTGAGAAACAAAAAAAATAAATTTGTGAATTCCTAATTCAGTGCCTTTCTCAATAATTAGATCGGTTCTGCCGGTTTTCAAGGAAACCAAACCAAGGTCCAGATTCACTGATTTCTCGTTAACAATATGCTTTTTTTCGAGCAACTTCATTATCATCGCATTGTGAAGAGTTTGCTCAATGGCTGTCTTATACTGATTGCCTTTTCCGTCAGTGAAATGGACCGTCTCGCCTGATCTCTTTCTTAGAACATTCTTTATGTGGTGAAATTCAGGGCCGGTGAGAATGACCTTACAATTCTGTATTTGTTCTTCTTTGATGAAAAATAAATTGTGCAATTCTTCAGACATAATTTAATCAGATTGTGCGTTTTCGCACAATTGGTTCACCTTCGTATTTCTTGAGTTCGTCAATAAGTTTGCTGAGGTTTCGGTCTGAACCTGATAGGGCTTCAAATCAATCTCCACATAAAGGTCACCACTGCCACCATTTATGCGGGGAATACCCTTGTCTTTTATCTTGATTATTTTAGGGGGCGCTGCATCCTCTCGGAATTTTTATTTCTCCTTCCACTTACCAAGATATAATATAAAAGGTTTGCCAATCAAAGAAAGATGGATAT
>CAZLGA010000061.1:0-14360 GCA_964559225.1 uncultured bacterium
ACATTATTGCTGTCTTGCTTGACAAATTTGCTATTTCGGTTATAATAAACTGTGTTCATAAGGCGGCGTAGCTCAGTTGGCAGAGCAGGAGAATCATAATCTCTGTGTCGGGGGTTCGACTCCCTCCGCCGCTATAAAAGTTATGGCTTCAATAAAAGAATATCTAAATGAAATAACTAATTTTAGTAGGCGCGTAGAAATAATCACTGAATTTTTGAACAATTCCGCTATGGATTTAAAAGAACTAATAAACCTGCTTGCAAAATTATTTGACGCCTTAAAGCGCAGTAATAATTTGATAAATTTTTTGAAAAATTATTCACAAGCCTTTGAAGCGCAGATGGTAAAATTGAAAGATGAACTAATAGAAATTAAAGACAAGGTCTTTTCACATCAAACACAGCTTTCTAATATCGAACAGATTATCAAGCAAACGAGGACAATAACCGATTCTATAGAAGAAAGCGCTCATACATTCAAAAAATTTGCGCGGATGATTACTTATCTTGCAGAAAATATTGAGGTGAAAGCCTATCAGGCACGACAAGAGGGTGCGGGGTTGGCAGTAATCGCCCGTGAGACACATAAAATTGCAAAATCTTCAGAAGTGTTATTCCAACATTTTGATGAACTACTTGAGATTATCAGAAAGAATGTCGAGCCTTTCTCTGAAGAAATTGATATTACAATAATGGATGCAACAACATCATCAAAAGATTTAATAGAATTTTTATCATCTCTTAAGACAGTGAGTGAATCAATAGAATTGCTTAAGAAATTCATCCGTTCTATTGAGACCAGCAGCGAGATTTTTTCGGACCTCGAGATAAAAATAAATGAGAGGTTAAACAACATCCAGAAGCAGTTGACCGATGCTTTGCATACGGTGGATGAAATATCAATCAAAGGTTCAGAAATTATCGGTCTTTCTCAAATTCTTTATGAAATGTATAATATTGTGAATACTCATCATTACCGTAATAACCTTTTTGTATCAAAACAATTTAAATATCTAATCAACGAAAATTTAAGGATTTTGAAAAAAATAAATATAGGAACTCGCCCTTCTTTGTTATCTCCAGAACTTTTAGAAGAATTGCATTATATTATAAATCAGGTCAACAAATTATATGAACTGATTGTTAATAATGCGGGGGAAGTTGAAAACTTAAATTCTGTAATGAAAAAGATTGCGGGTATTAAGATGGACATTAATCAGATTTTCGCTAATTGTAATATGATTACTGATAAAATTTCGGATTTTAAGAAACTACTTAAAGAACAACTATTCATCATTGAAAATTTAATTGAAATTGGTTCAAAGATTATAACAAAACTAAAAACCCTTGCTATATTTTCCCGGCTGGAAAAAAGTCATAGCATTCAATATCAGGAACTGATTACACCCATTATCGCTGAATTTAATCAGTTATTAACACGGATGACTTCTTCTTTTAATACCCTGGAATCGGGTGTTATGGGATTGAAGACCATTTTATACAGGCTTGATGCCTTTCATTTCCAGAAAGATTTTTTCCATTTGACTCTTCCTGATTTTTCACGAATAAAAATATTCTATGATGACACACTCAGGGTGTTTGAAAAGTGCTCGAAAGATTTAAAGAATTTAAAGGACTTGATAGACAAATTAGATAGAGATAATTTTTTGCTAAAGCACTACTGGAATGTATATGAAGAAGCGGTGCTCGGTGTTTTAAACTTTCAATCCTATCTCCAAAGTCTTTTATCCGAGAAGGAATTCGTTTCCGGTTTTATAAAATCGCCCAATGTCTTTGCAATAAACTTATTAAATGATCCTGTAACGCTGAAACCTGATTTAAAAACAGATGCAACATCCCAACAGGTAATAGTGAACTACTCAACAGGATTATTCCAGTTTGGTTTTGAGACAAATATAATCCCGGGACTGTGTGATGAGTATAATATATCTGACGACGGTAAAGATTATATCTTTCATTTGCGCGATGATTTAAAATATGCAAATGGGAAAAAAATTCATATTGAAGATATTAAGACGGGTATATTGAAGGGTTTAAATGGTCCTAATCGTAATCTTCTGGAAATGATTGCCGGTGCCAGGGATTATTTGCAATCCAGGGATGAAAATCTGCTCTGGGTTAAGATTGTTGATCAACATAGATTAAAAATAAGACTTGAATACCCATATCTTGCATTTTTGTCAAGTTTTGCAACGAATATCGCGGATCCGTATATAGATGGAGATCTACCCGTAGGGATGGGACCATTCAAAGTTGCTGCCTGGGAACGGGGTAGAGGATTGATACTTGAGGCAAATGATTATTATTTTGAAGGAAGACCCTCAATAGATGTATTGCAATTTATTATCACTGCTGATGATGATATGGGATATGAATTATTCAAGAAAGGAGTATTATCAATCTATCAACCAAGCCATAAATTATTACAGAAGGTTAAACAGGAATTTCCTGAATTAGTGATGACCACGCCAGAACTATCAGTCCAGTTTTTGTGTTTCCATTGTCAGAAACCACCATTCAATAATAAACTTGTTAGACAGGCAATATCCTATGGCATAAATGTACAAAAATTTGTTAATGATTTGCTTTCTGCTGTGGCGATTCCAGCAAAAGGCATATTCCCTCCATCAATACCAACTTATAATAAGAGGCTTGGTGGTTATAAATATGACCCTTCAAGAAGCAAAGAATTACTAAGTCAGGCAGGGTTTCCTGCGGGTTTACCGGATAAATATCCACTGCTTGTAAGCGACACTATAAATTCAATAAAAAGGGCAGAATTTATCAGAGCAAATCTTAGTGAGATTGGAGTCAGAATTGAGATCAATCCTTTGCCCTGGCATGATTTTCTGGAGAACTGCTATAAAGGTAACTTCTTACTCTGCCTCCAGGGCTGGATAAGTGATACGGGAGAACCGGATAACTTTCTTTATCCTTTGTTCCATACAAAATCCTTAGGTTATGCAGGAAACACATTCTTTTTTTCAAATCCTGAAATTGATAAGATGATTGATAATGCAAGACAGATAAGAAATATAAAACAGCGTATAAAATATTACCAAGAAATTGAAGAGAAAATAATTGAAGAAGCACCAGGTGTATTTTTATTTCATTCCTTGAAAAATCTTGTAGTCCGAAAAGGTGTGTGCGGTTTTAAACCAAATCCATTGAGTATCATAAGGGCAAAATATATCCAGTCCGTTACGCCTATCGGTAACAAAGAAATTTTATCGGAGAGCTTTTGTCCCCGATTTGTAAACGTGTAGAGGGGGTGTTATGGCAAAAAAAGAAGATATTGACATTCTTGCTGACCTGGAAGAAAAACTCGGTCAGCTTGAGAAGGTTGAAAAAGACCTCGCATCAAAAAATAAAGAATTAAAATCTGCGGAAGAAAAACTTGCTGAAACATATTCCACACAAATGGAATTAACGGGCGAAGTTGAAGAATTGAAAAAAACAATTCAGGAATTAAAGAAAGAAGAAAAATTATTGAAGGAAGCAGTAAAAGTTGCGGAAAAAGATGGTCAAAAATTAGGTACACTTCAGCGTGAACTCACCGAACTTATTTCTGAAAAAGATAAAAATGAGGCAAGACTTAAAGAATTAAAGGCTGAATATGAAAAGTTGAATGCCGATAAGAATAAACTTGAAGATATAATAGAAAAATTAAAAACAAAACAAAGTGAAATGACCAAAAAATATGATGAACTTGAGTCAAGATATAACGAACAGGAAAAGAATTATAAAAACCAGGAAAAAACATATAACGAGATTAAGTTAAAAACTGAAGAATTGAAGAGTGAATATCAGAGCGTTGAGCAGACATTGAGGGCGGCACTTTCAGATTTGCGGGCGACAGAAAAAGACCTGAAGGTAATGAATGAAGAAAGGAACGCGCTCAATAAAGAACTCGGTTCTTTGAAGAAATCATTGGAAAAGGATGAAGCACGACATCAAAAGATTTTAAGCGAGGTCCAATCATTGACCGAAGAAAGAGATAGCTTACATAAAGCAATTGAAGAATTTAAGCGCGAAGAAAAGGAGTTGAAAGAGCGTTTGCAAGAGATAAGAAATACATTTGAAGTTGAGAGTTCTGAACTTGAGAAATTAGAGAAGGAAGTATCAGAGTTACAGGATACCAGAGAAAAATTATACAAAGAGAATGAAGAACTCGCAAATTTAAAAAAGGAATATGATTCACTCGTTCAGAGAATTTCAGAATTGAAAAAAGAAGAGGGAGAACTTGTGTCAAATATTTCTAATTACCAATTAGAATATAGCACACTTGAGGCGTCATTTAACGAACTGGATAAAAAATATAAAAAAGAAGAGCAAGAAGAAAGTGAATTGCAGACAAATATTGAAAAGATGAAAAAAGAACAGGAAGAGTTACATAAGATTGTTGATGGATTACAAAAAGAGTATAAAGAACTCGAACCAATTGTTGCAGAACTTAAAGAAAAAGAAAAAGAATTACGTAAGATTGAGCCTGAATATAAAAAGATAAAAGAAGAACATTCGCGCCTTAAAGAAGAGGCACAGGAGTTAGGCAAATCGATTGAACTTGCCAAAAAACGGATTAAGGAACTTGAGCCTCAGGTTGCCCAATACGAAGAAATGGATAAAGATTACAAAAAGAAAAAAGGGGAACTTGAAAAGATTGAAGCACAATTGCATAAAAGTGAAGATAAGATAAAACACATTGAGGAAGAATACGAAAGGATAACATCTGAATTACCAAAACTTCGTGATGAACACGAAGAATTGCAACTGGCAATTGAGGAGAATGAAAAGATTAAGCAACTATTAGAGACAAGAAAGAAAGAATTGTCAATGGTTGAAGACAAGATTGAAGCTCAACGAAAAGAGCTTGCGACACTCAATGAAAAACTCGAAATTTTAAAGAAAGAAGAAGTAAAGGCGGTTGAGGAGTTGAATAAAGAAACAAAAGAATTACTCAAAGAAAGAGATAAGTATAGAGATGAGATTGAGAAACTTGCGGGACATAGAAAAGAAATGGAAGAAAAGATAAATGACTTAAAAATTCTTCTTTCAGAAACTGAAGGGAAGGTTGAAAAGGCAAAGGCAGTGGAGTCAAATATGCTTGCCAAGATTGACAAGAGGCGCGAAGAATTGGTAAAAATTAATGATGAGATTGAAAAGAATAAAGCAAAGATTAAGCAAGAGTGTGAGGAGGAACTGAAGAAATTAGAATTAGCGAGAGAAGAAATCAAAGAACTTGAAACCAAGAAAAAAGAATCAGCAATAATTATTGCCCGGGCTGAGGAGTTCAAAAAGTCAATTGTTAAATTGAAAGAAGAAAAAGACGAACTTGAGAAAACGATTGCCGAGAAGACCAAAGAATTGGAAAAGCTTAAGATATTTATTGCCCGTCTTAAGGAAGCACAAACCCCCAAGCCCAAAGAAGGGGACAAAAAACAGGAAATATCATTTTAAAAGACTGTGTCAAATAAAGTGATGAGCATTATTTTCTTAACCAGCGGTGCAATCTTTTATGCTTTGAGTTATGCTGTTTTCCTTATTCCTCATAACATTGTTCCTGGTGGTATTTCGGGATTGGCGATGGTATTACACATTCTATTCAAAACGCCTGTTGGAGTTATGGTAATCCTACTCAATATTCCTTTATTTATGTTGGCAATCAGAATTTTAGGTTTTTCTCTTGGTGCGAAATCCGTCATTACGATAATTGTCACTAATTTATTAATCGACTTTTTAACTTATACAATTAAGATTCCTACCCCAACAGGTAATGTCATCCTTGCTTCAATATATGGGGGCGTTATGTTGGGTATTGGTTTGGGTTTGATATTCCGCGGCGGAGCAAATACAGGTGGCTCTGATATTATTGGACAAATATTGAATCGTTTTACTAACTTTTCAGTTGGAATCTGGATATTAATTGTAGATACATTAATAATAACGCTGGCAGGCGTTGTTACTAATTCAATAGAACTGGCTCTACTTGGTTATCTTGCACTTTTTCTTTCTACCAGGGTCATTGATTTAATACTTGAAGGCATAGACTATGCGCGTGCGGCATTTGTTATTAGTGAACAAACAGAAAAAATCAGTGAAGGAATTTATCAGCGATTAGGTAGGGGTATTACAATACTTGATGGTTTCTCACCATATACAAAGGCAAAAAGGCAGGTCATTATGTGTGTAATTACAAAAAGAGAGACCGAAAATTTTAAGAAACTGATAAAGAGTATTGATGAAAAAGCATTTGTAATATTAACCGATGTATTTGAGGTGCTCGGGCATGGTTTTAGACCCCGGGTGTAGAAAAGTATTTTGAAGAAACATACTTTAATAATTATATTCTGGCTATTAGTTTTAACTCTATCCTGTCCGGCAAAAAGGAATTTTTTTGCACCAGTTTTATTAGAATATAAAATTATTTATCCTGATATGGCAAGAGAAATGGAATTGGAAGGCGGGGTAGTTCTTGGTGTGTTGATAAACGAAGCAGGCAGTGTTGAAAAGGTGCGGATTTTGAAATCTTCTTCCAGTGTTTTGCTTGATTCCGCAGCGCTGGAGACTGCATATACCTTCAAATTTTCACCGGCGATGTTAGGAAATAAACCAGTAAAAATTTGGGCCAGCCTGCCAGTTGAATTTAAGTTTGAAGAAGTCAAACCTGAAGAATGGCTATTTGAAGTTAAAGCATTGCAGAAAAAGATCTCTCAGGATTATAAAGAGAGTCTGATAATGGATTTATATAAATTATATAAAAAACTGATATTTTCACCTAAAAAGACTATTGGAATAAAAGTAAACGATTACATAAAACTTGCAGTATTAGATAGAACTGCTAAATTATGGGATGGATACTGGAGGTTGTATCCTGCAACACCGATTTTATTTTTTGATGTTATATATCGCTACCCGGATTCGTATGCACGATTTGAGGCTGAAGAAGAATTTAACAAATTCTTTGAACGAGAAGCAATCACAATTCGCTCTACCCTTCCTCCGATAAGTGCTGATACACTAATTTTACGTCTTAAAGGTGCTATAGAAACACCTTGAAGATAAATGGGAAATATTGTGAATATGGAATTTAGTTATTTATTCTTGATAAACCAACTCTGGCAGGAATACCATTAATTTCAAGTTCTTTGTGGATTTCACCAGAATCTTCACTTTCTATGACTTCTACCGCGAGTGTTTCGTTCTTCAAATAATCTAAATTTTTATTTATTGCATTTTTTAATTTATCTGAACTCTTATAATAAATTTTGATTCTATCGGTAAGATTGAAATCTGCTTCTTTGCGCATTAACTGGATTTTATGAATCAGTTCTCTCACTAATCCTTCAGCCTGAAGGTCTTCTGTTACTTCAGTATTTATTGCTACAACAATGTTATCTTCCTCAATGATTACCCAGTTCGGCGTTTCTTGTTTCTTAATTTCCACATCTTCCTGTGTAATTTCAACAACTGTGCCACCAAAATTATTCTTTAATGAGCCTGTTTTTACAAAATCTTTTACATCTTTTCCCGCTAATCCTTTTATCCATTCGCCAATTTTTCTTGATAGTCCACCATATTTTGGTCCGAGGCGGTCAAACTTAGGGTTTAAACTGTAAATATATAACTCATCAGTAGTTGAAACAAATTGGGCTTTTTTAATATTTAATTCCTCAAGTATTGTATTTATTGACAGCCCATCAAGTACTTGTGCTGCAGCAGGTAAACAGACCAGAATTTGTCCAAGTGGCTGGCGCACCTTGATATGCACTTTGTTTCTTGCTGACCTTCCCATTGATACAATTTTCCGAATGAGTGCGACTTCATTCTCTAATTCTTGATTAATCATTGATTCATCAACTTCAGGAAAATCACAGAGATGAATACTCAAAGGTGCATTCCGGTCAACACTTCTTACCAGGTTTTGATACATATCTTCGGTCCAGAAAGGCATTATTGGAGAAATGAGTTTGAGCAGATTTAAAAGACAACTATATAAAACAAGATATGCTGTCTCCTTGTCAAGGTCATTTTCTGATTTCCAGAAGCGTCTGCGATTCCGGCGTAAATACCAGTTGGAAAGGTCATCAAAGAAATATTCAACTTCTTTTACTACCGAGGCAACATCGTATTTATCATAATAACGAACACATTTTTTTATCAGCGAGTGGGTGCGTGAGAGAATCCAACAATCAAGTTTTGTTAGATTTTCTTTTGTTAACATCTTGCCTACCGGATTGAAATTATCAATATTGGCATAAGTAATAAAGAAAGAATAGACATTCCATAGGGTTAAGAGATTGCGTTTAATTTCTTCAGCAGGCCCGTATCCAAAATTAAGATTTTGGACAGGATTATGCCTGGCGAACATCCAGCGCATTAAATCAGCCCCCATTTTTTCTGCTGCATCATCAAACCAGATTGCATTACCCTTGCTCTTGTGCATTTCTTCACCAAATTCATCACGCACAAGTGCATGCCCAAGTAGGACTTTAAATGGTGGTTTATTTTCAAGAACGGTGCTCATTGTCAAAATTGCATAAAACCAGTTTCGGAATTGACCGGGAAAACACTCAGTGATGAAGTCTGCAGGGAACCATTGTTCCCAGTATGATTTATCATATGGATAACCATTATAAAAATTGTGCATATCTTCGGGTGGCCTCATAGTTGAGTAAGGAACGATTCCAGCATCAAGCCAGGGATTACCCACATCTGGAATCCGGGGCATTAATTTGCCACACTTTTCACATTTGACCTTTATTTTATCAATCCAGGGTCTATGGGGTGTTTTTCCCTGAAATTCTTCCCAACCCTCACAGGCCTTTTGTTGCAACTCATCTTTTGAACCAATAACAATAAAATGACCACAGGAACACTCCCAGATAGGTAGCGCAAGTCCCCAGTACCTTTTCTTTGAGATACACCAATCTGACATATTCTTGAGCCAGTCAAGTTCTCTATCAAGACCCCATTCCGGAATCCAGCGTTCAACCTTTTTTGCTACTTCAGCAATTTCATATCGTAGGGTGTCCATCGAAATATACCACTCATCTACAAGTCTGAATATTAATTCACTGTCACACCGCCAGCATACGGGATAACGATGTGTATAATCTTCTACATTGTATAAAATACCTCTTTTTTGAAGGTCGTCAATAATTGCCTCAGTTACTTCATTAACATTCAAACCACTGAGCCAATCAAAACCTTCAATATAATATCCAAGTTCATCAAGAGGCGCAATTGTTTTAAGTCCATACTCTTTGCCAAGGGCAAAATCCTCTTTACCACATCCCGGTGCGATATGAACAAGTCCTGTTCCTTCATTTTCACTGACTTCTTCCCAGGGAATTACTTTATGGGTTACTTCTTTCTGTGCTGGGAGATAATCAAATGGTCCGCTGTATATCAGATTTAATAAATCTTTTCCCGGCATCTCTGCCAATATTTCATAGCCACCCTTTAAGACCCTGACAAGATTTTTTGCCAGATAATATATTGCACCATTGTTTTTGACTTTCACATATATATAATCTGGGTGGACTGCAACCCCGGTATTTGAAGTCAATGTCCATGGGGTAGTGGTCCAGACCAAAAGATATTCATCTTTTCTATCTTTTAGCGGAAATCTCACAAAGATTGCCTTGTGGGTTAATTCTTGATATCCTTCGGTTGCAATCTCCATATCGCTTATGGCGGTTCCGCAACGTGCGCACCAGGGCATTACATCTGTTCCTTTGTAAATCAAACCACGTTCATAACATTTTTTTAGAAAATACCATATGGTATAATTATTAACTTCACTCATCGTATAATAAGAATGGCTCTTCTTTAGCCAGTCTTTATCATCCAGACTTGTTTTCCATTCTCCCCAATCCATCCACATTCCAAGTCGAATTGACTGTTCGGTTTGGACCATAGAATACTTATGGACCCGTTCCTGACATTTAAGAACAAATTTATCTATTCCATATTTTTCAATATCCCGTTTGGAAGTAAATCCAAGTTCTTTTTCAACTTCAACCTCTACCCATAATCCTTGGCAGTCAAAACCGTTTTGATACCTTTGTTCAAATCCCTTCATTGTTTTATACCGCTGAAAAATGTCCTTATAAGTTCTCCCCCAGGCATGGTGCACACCCATTGGATTATTTGCGGTAATAGGTCCATCCTGGAAAGACCATTTTTTTCTGCCCTTGTTTTTATTCTTATATAAATAAAAAACATTAATCGTCTCCCAAAACTCTAATATCCGGTGTTCAAGTTCAGGAAAATTCAGTTCCTTATTAATAGGCTTAAAATTCATAGTTTATATTATATTCAAAAATTGCAGTTTTGTAAAGTATTAAATAATAGTTTAATTCAGTCTTCGCGTTTGCTATGCAAAAATTTTTCTGGTTCCTCAATCTTTGTTATCACTGCGTTTCGGTTTGTTGCATCTGGTGATAGTCTTAGCTGAATTTTGTATTATCATTATGGTAAAGAATTTTTCTTCGTTACCACCAATGTCGATTCGTAATAATGTGAAAATCATTAGTAATTGTTGGGAAATAAAGGAATTTTTCAGTGACTGCATACCCGATAAAGGGAAAATATTCAAAACAGGTATCAGCCCAAATATTAACTAAAGATTCCCTAAAAGAACCAGCCCATTTTTTCTTGCGCGCAGGATTTAATAAACCAGAAACATAATGATTACACTAACAATTATACTTTTACTTGGTGATTAGATTAATAACTTCTCTCCCTTTTTCTTTTGATAAATTTTTTTCTTCTGTCAGCCCTTGGGCGGGCTTCGTTTATGTTCATAGGCCTACCTTTAAGGATGGTGTTGTTAAGTGATTGCATTGCGTTTCTTGCTTCATTATTGTCAGACATTTCTACAAAACCAAATCCCCTTGATTCACCTGTGAACTGATCTTTTATTATTACTGCAGATAATACCTTACCGAACGCTTCAAATGCCTTGCGCAGGTCATTCTCAGTAACATCCCGCGACAAGTTTCCCACATAGATGTTCATAAAGCCTCCTTAAGCTTTTTTTACAAAGTATACCAATAAATAACAGAAAGTCAATACATTTATCATTTGGATAAATTTGGATAATATAAATTTACTATTTTACAAGTAAATTAAATTTCACAATTATTTTTGCAAGGTAATCGTATTCAATATTCACAAGGTCTCCAACCCTTCGATTGCCAAGTGTAGTGTTATAAAGAGTGTGTGGGGTTAAAAATACTGAGAGGCTGTTCCGCGAAATGTCGCCAATAGTCAGACTCACACCATCAATTGCAATAGAACCTCTGGGAATTGAATATTTTGTATTCTCCGAAGAAATTTGAAAATAATATTCATTTTCTTTGATTTTTAGTATCCGTGCGACTTCATCAATATGTCCGAGGACAATATGCCCCCCAATACGTCCATCAAAAGCAAGTGCCCGTTCCAGATTTACATATTCACCTATTTTCCAGTAATTCAAAGTAGTCTTGCCTTTTGTTTGTTCCATTACCTCAACAGAAAACCCATTTTTTATAATCTTTGTAACGGTTAAGCATATGCCCTGAACAGCAATGCTGTCACCGGGGGATACTTTTAAACTTGACTGAATATCAATTTTTTGTAATCTACTTTTGGTTATATTTAAAATTTTACCTTTTTCCTCAACTATTCCTGTGAACATATAATTTATCCTCCCCAATTTTGAATTCTTCCATATTTCTTAACTCAATGTTATTTTCTGCAAGAAAATTCACACTTTCTGCTCCGATTGTTTTTGGTGAAACGAATATATACAATTCGTCATAGAACTTTTTATTAAAAATCTGTGAAAAAAGAATCCCACCGCCTTCAACCATAACTGATGCGAAATTACGCTCTCCAATTATTTTAAAAATATTCTTTATGGGATAATAGTCCCCATTTAAAAATATGATTTCCACTCCAGCATCTTGAAGCCATTTAATTTTTCTTTCATTCTCTTTTTCGCTTGTGATGATTATGCGTCTTGCATCTTCCTTTAAAAAATTTGCAGTCATGGGTATTTTTAAATGTGGATCGATAACGATGCGTGTCGGATTATTTCTTCCGACACAACGGTCGTTCAAAAATGGGTTATCTTTTATGATTGTATTTATTCCGACCATAATTGCATCTACCTGACTTCTCAACGAATGAACATATCTCCTTGATATTTCAGAGGTAATATATTTTTGAGGAAAACCCGCAATTCTACCATCCTGAGAAACAGCGATTTTTAATATTATATAAGGCATTTTTGTAGTTATATATTTGGCATAAAATCTATTCAAATCCTGCGCTTCTTTTTCTAATATACCGACGGTGGTTACAATGCCATTTCCTATTAAAGTTTTCACCCCCATCCCATTGACAGATGGATTCGGGTCATACATTCCGATAGCGACTCTTTTTATTTGAGACGCAATGATTTTTTCAACACAGGGTGGTGTTCTACCTTTAATGGTGCAAGGCTCCAAATTAACATATAAAGTTGCACCTTTCGCTCTTGAACCTGCTTCAAGCAAAGCAATGGTTTCGGCATGGAATTCACCAATTTTGCGATGAAATCCTCTACCTATGATTTTATTTTCTTTAACAACTACCGCACCCACAAGAGGATTTATAGATGTTTTTCCCCACCCCTTTTTTGCCAAAGATAATGCTTCAGACATGAATCTTATATCAAAATCAATTGTGTTCATAGTTGTTTAAAATTATAAATAATGTTTTAATGAAGTCAAGGATTATCTTCAAAAAGTTCAGTAGATAAATAACGCTCTCCAGTATCAGGTAGAATTACGAGTATTATTTTGTCTTTATTTTCATTTATTTTTGCCAATTCAATCCCTGCCCACATTGCTGCACCTGAAGAAATACCGCATAAAATTCCTTCTTCTTTTGCAAGTTTGCGTGCTATATTTATTGCATCTTCGTCTTTCACTTTTATTAGTTGGTCGATCAAATCAATGCGTAAAACATTGGGTTTAAATCCAGCACCTATTCCCTGAATTTTATGTTGCCCAGGTTGTTCACCTGAGAGAACTGCTGATTTCTCTGGTTCGACTCCGATTATCTTTATTTGTGGTTTCTTTGTTTTAAGAAATTCACCTATTCCTGTGATTGTGCCTCCGGTTCCTATACCCGCAACTACAAAATCAACCATTCCCTCTGTATCATCCCAGATTTCCTGTGCGGTTGTTTTATAGTGGATAGCAGGATTTTCAGGGTTTTTGAACTGGTCGGGAATAAAAACATTAGACATATTTTTGGCAATTTCTTCAGCCCTTTCCGCTGCTCCCCTCATTCCTTTTTCTGCAGAGGTTAGAATCAATTCTGCACCTAACATTTTAAGCAATTTTCTTCTTTCAATGCTCATTGATTCTGGCATAACCAGGATTAGGCGATAACCCCTTATTGCGCAGACAAATGCAAGTCCTATACCGGTATTACCCGAAGTGGGTTCAACGATGACCGTATCTCTGTTTATTAATCCTTTTTTCTCCGCATCCTGGATCATTGCATAAGCGATGCGGTCCTTGACACTATGGAGCGGATTGAAAAACTCAAGTTTGGCAAGGACGGTTGCTACACAACCTTTTGTAACTTTATTAATTTTTACTAAAGGAGTTTTGCCAATCAATTCTGTTAGGTCATTCGCTATTTTCATTTTATCTCAAATTATCATTACATCAAATATTTTTTCATCTTTGAGCCCGTATAGTCCTTTTTCCATTTGTCCCTATACCGCACCAGGTCCATCTCCATTAGACCACTCAAGCTTCTGGGGTCTGTTGAAATAGATATCCCAATTTTTTGGCAATTTCCTCGGGACATAGTATGTTGTTTTTTAATAGATACAACATTTCATATGCAGTTGGATTTCTTGACATCCTGGATATCCTCAATACCCGATAATGAACTCCAGGTACCTTCTGCCGCAGCATTATTAATGATACATAATTCTGTATTTTTGTCAATTGTAGAAACGACTGGGCCTCTCAACTTTACTTTTATTCTTCGACAGGAAACAGACAAATATCACATTCCCACTTACGCAGTGGACGACTACATTGAACTGTCTCCCCTGAACAATGTCATGCTGAACTCGTTTCAGCATCTCAACAGGTTGGATAGGTTGTTAAACATCTTTTTAGATTCCGAAACAAGTTCGGAATGACAGCAAGGGATAGTATGGAATGACAAAAAGTGATGGGTTCGTAATGGCAATAAGTGATAGTTCGGAATGACAATAAAGGATGGTTTTGGAATGCTCCCCATTTGACTTGGACATGAATATTAGTTATACTTACAGGCTTG
>CAZLGA010000062.1:0-13823 GCA_964559225.1 uncultured bacterium
ACCATTTTTTGATATAGCTGGTTGAAAAAAACAAAAGTTCATTCTTCAAAGCTGGAAACATTGGTTCGGTCTTGACGCAGGATAAAAATCCAGTATAATCAGGGTGAATGAAAGTCTTTATTACTGGTTCTCAGGGATGTTTGGGAAATGTGATGCAAAATCTGCTCAGACAAAACAATGTGAACTATTTAGGAGTTGATGTGCAGCAACTTGATATATCAGATTTCAAAAAAATCAATGAAGCAATTATGAATTATAAACCTGATGTCATCCTCCATTTTGCTGCAATCAGCGATGTGGATGCCTGTGAACGGGACCCCGAGCTGGCATTTAGAATAAATACCCTCTCAACCCTTGGTATCGCAATAATCGCCCGAAAATTAAAGGCAAAATTGCTTTATACCAGCACAAATTTTGTATTTGATGGCAATGCTGAAAGACCATATTATGAATATGACCAGCCCAATCCAGTAAGTGAATATGGAAAAACGAAATATCTTGGAGAGAAATATATCCGAGAGGTTTACAGTCGCTTTTATATTGTGCGTACATCCTGGCTCTTTGGAAAAAATGCCAAAACATTTGCCTCAAAATTTTTACAACAGAAGGAGAAACCACATTCCATAAGTGTCATCTGTGACCAGATTGCTTCTTTTACATATGTTTTAGACCTTGCCGAAGCAATCTTTAATATAATTAAATCAGAAAATTACGGCACATACCATGTTGTAAATGGAAATTATGGAACATGGCTTGATTTTTTATTAAAAGCAAAGGAGCTTATAAAATTTAATACAGAATTAATACCAGTTAAAACAGATGAATTGAATCTACCAGCACAAAGACCCAGGTTTGCACCGCTCGGTTCAAAAAATTATGAATTTTTATTTGATAAAAAAATACGTACCTGGCAGGATGCCCTTGTTGAATTTGTAAAGACACTCAATATCTAAATTTGTAATAAAAGACGAATTATTAAAAATAATTTCTGGTGAATCAGTCACTTAAAGATAGAACTATTGATAAATCCATAAATCATTAAGTTGACAGAAGTGTATTTTTGGATATACTTTTTAAGTATATTTAACCATCATTTTATCTTCTTCATTGTCTGGATTCAGGCGTGCACTGAAATCCGTCAAGGGAGAGGATAAAAAGATTTGCCGAGATGGCGGAACTGGGAGACGCGGCGGACTCAAAATCCGCAGTGCTGAAAGGCGCGTGGGGGTTCAACTCCCCCTCTCGGCATAAGGGGGAAGAATCCCCCTTATCTCCAAAAAGTTTGAACAACGCAATACTTTTTGGAGGCCTCGCATCCCCCTCGTTGACCTGTTCTTGCGCATCATACCTTTGAAAATCTTCTATATCAAATTTGTTGTGGCTAGTTGCTCTTAAAATCTCTTTTCTATCTCTGTTCCCAGATCTACTATTCGTACTATACCCTTAAACAAAGGTATTATTTTTATCTTAATAAAAAATCCTTTTGGTTAAAGAATTTCCACAGGAAGAATTCTTTTTACTATTTAGTTCACACTGTCCAGTTTTTTAAGCTAATATCTTTTTGTGTGATTGCCACTTTTAAGAGTGGCGTGCGGTCTATCTCTTTTCCTTTCTCCCTAGCCTTGATTATGAATTCTATATAATCTCCAACAGGATGCAGCTGGTTTAAAGGAATTGATACTTCCGTAATTTCTTCTATTTGAAAAATTATATCCCGGTTTGCACCAAGTATATACTTCAATCCCTTAGGCTTTTCAAAATCTATCTCATATTCATACTGGTTTATATCCTGATTCAAAATATCAAATCTTATGTATAAATTTTTATCATCAAATCCATAAAAAACTTTTGAAAAAAGACCCGCAAATCTCTGCATTGTGCCACCGGTTCTCTTTAAATCAAGATAACCCGCATTGTACCATTCATAAAAAAATGTCAATTTGCCGTCAATGGTGGGTGAAATACAATCTATAGGTTGTGTAACATATAACTCTGTCTGCAGATTTATCGGCAGAAATAATTCATGCGGTGGTTCAATATTTAGTTTTTTATATATCCAGAGTGCGTTCTGCCTGAAGAGCTGGTCAAATACTTCAGTCGTAACTGAGAAGAAGTCATCTCCAAACCACCAGAACCAATCACTTCCTTCAAGAAAATATAATCGCCTCCAGATTTCATTGTCGCTTACTCCCAACTCAACGAGTTTATCCCGCAAATTTTTTATAACCAACCATGCCTTATGGTCTTCAGATTTACCAATCCAGATATTGAAGTTTGCTCCAATCCAGGAACCAGGAAACAACTTTGTGAGACTATTAATTGTTTCTGAATGTTCATTTGCGAATTTTGAAAATGTTGTGGTTGGGATGTTTTCATCGGATAGGGTTTTATATAGCAACTGTAGAAAATTGGTTCCATCGTTTTCAAAATATTCCCAGGCATTTTCTCCATCAAGAATTACAGGAATAATAAATTTTTCTACCGGCGAAAGAGAGCCAGAAATTTGTTTTATACTGTCCACAAAATCTTCAACTGCTTTCTCCGGTTCCCATCTGTTATACACAAATGCAATGCGATCCGATAATAAATTGTCCCGGAAAAAGATTTTAATATCGCCCATTTTCCATGGTTTATAAAGCAGATTACTGTGAATTGGTATTCCATTTTCATCCCGCTTGAATGACAGATTTATTGAGCGGGTCAGTATCCCTTCATCAGTTGCAATCCATTCAATGCCTGTATCGGATAGAATAGGAATCAATTCCGAACAAACACTTCCTTCTGATGGCCAGAGCCCTTTAGGTTTAAATCCAAATATTTTTTCAAATACTTCTAAGCCCATTATGATTTGCTCTCTTGCGTCTTCGGGATGTTTGAATTCAAAAGGTATTTCAAGATTGGGATTTGATATTCTTGCGAGATTGCTGTCTATTAACAGCGGCAGGATCGGATGTGCCAAAGGTGATGTCGTAAGTTCAACCTGCCCTGATTCCGCTGCTTTTTTATATTCATCAAATATAGAACCGATTATTTTATTTTGAAGATTAATAATAATCTCTTTATCCTGCTCCTTATAATTCCTGCCCTTTTTATATAAATCTTTTATTTCGGCTCTAAAAATCGGGTCAATCCAGACAAGATTAGCCCATATCTGTAAATCCCGGAATTCGTCAGTAGTGAAGCTTTCTGCGACACTCGGAAGTTCTTCAGGCACAAGTTTTTTACCTCTTTTTAGCAACAAAGAGAAATACCTTGGATAGGGTTCAACCATTTTTTCCCAGTTTGCGAGAAAAAAATCCTTTAAGATTTCAATTTTATCTTCGAGCGTTAAATTTTCGGCTCTTTTTTTGAAAAGGAGAAACTGACGATCTGTGCATTTGTTTTCTTTATATTCCTGGAGTTGGATGAGCAGAGTGGGTGTAAAATTAAATGTCGCGTGTATCTGTGGAAAGTTCTGTAAGTTTTTTAACATATCAAGATAATCTTTTATTGCATGCAATCGGACCCAAGGCATAAGCAAAATTCTGTCTTCTGGATTAGAGTATACCGGTTGATGGAAATGCCAGAGAAATGCAACCGATAAATTATTCATTATTAATAAATTCCTAAATTTCTAAACACTTAAACACCTAAAAATAAATTAATAATCATTATCTATTAAAATAGCCAAGATAGAATTTTGCATCATTTGTAATGTCCTGAGGCGGGTTCTGTTCCAGAAGTTTTTGCAGTATTACTTTTGCCTTATCGGTGTTACCTAAAATTCCATTTATTCTTCCCCAGGCGAGCATTCCTAAATAATAGAAATGAGAATCTTTGTTTTTAGCAACGTTTTCATAGTACTTTAATGCCCGTTCATAATCTTTTAATCCTTCGGCTGCACATCCGGCACCAAATTGTGCTGATGGTGTTAGTAAGAAATCTTTCTTCTCTTTAGAAAGAAATTTATCAAAGTAATCTAATGCTTCACTGAATCTCGCTGTATGGTAACTTATTACACCGAGATAATAATAAGCTACCTTGCCCGGCCTTGTATTAGTATATTTTTCACTTAATTGCAAAAAATAATTTTCTGCTTCCTGAAATCTCCCCATACTAACAAAATTGATTGCCTGGGTATAAATTAATTCTGCTTCAGGATTTATTTTTTCTGTAGGATACAAAAGATATCCTATAACAAATATTGCCGCAACAGTACCTATTCCTATCCAGATTGCAATATCCCGATGCCGAACAACAAACTTTATTAAGTTCCCCATCGTTTTCTGAAATGAATCTTCGGTCTTCACACCCCGTTTCATATCTCTCATATTACTCCTTTTTTATTAAGAATTATACGGCATCATTAATTGTATTCCGTATTTTTAACTTATAGCCATACCGCATCCATGGCTTATAGCCAAGTACTATCTGTCAATACCCCTGACCCGATTTGAACGGGTGACCTGCGGTTTAGGAAACCGCTGCTCTATCCTGCTGAGCTACAGGGGCACAGAGATTGTTAGATTATATAAAATTTAGAACGAAAGTCAATAATTATTTTCCATCTAATCTGATTGACAAGTAAGTTATTTTATATATAATCACAATAATGAAGCGTGGATTAGTGATAATTCCTACTTATAATGAAGCGGAGAATATTGAAAAGATAATAAATGCAGTTCTGTCAAAGTCTGAACAACTTGAAGTTCTTGTGATTGATGATAATTCTTCGGATGGCACCTCAGAAATTGTTGCAAACCTGATGAAGAAAGATAACAGAATACATATCATTAAAAGACCTCAAAAAATGGGACTGGGCACTGCCTATGTTGCTGGTTTTAAATATGCGCTTGAAAATAACTATGATTTTGTTTTTGAGATGGACGCTGATTTTTCCCATGACCCCGATGATCTACCCAGGTTCATTGAACTTTTAGATAAATATGATTTAATCATCGGTTCCAGATATATAAATGGCGTAAGTGTTGTTAACTGGCCAATGAAGAGATTATTGTTGTCTTTTTTCGCCTGTAGGTTTGCTCGGATTGTCACCGGTGTTCCTGTGCGTGATCTTACCAGTGGATTTAAGTGTTATTCGCGCCGCGCTCTTGAAAGTGTAGACTGGGGGAAATTTAAGGTAGACGGTTATGGATTTCAAATCCAGAGTGTCTATGGTGTATTCTGTGCCCGCTTGCCCTTAAAAGAAATCCCGATAATTTTCGTGGAACGTAGAGCAGGAACATCAAAGATGTCAAAGAAAATAATCTGGGAGGCATTCTGGCTTATCTGGAAATTACGCCTTATGTCAATATTTAATAAAAAGTGGCTCTGCAAATGATTTTAATACAATTTTTTATTATTGCCCTTTCATTAAAGCCAGTTTTTTATACAAACCACAATTATTTCTATAATATTTCTGTCAATGACTCGATAGTTTACGGTGCAACAAATGGCGGGGTTGTTGCTTATAATTATCTTGACAATACTTTTAAGGTTTTAACAAATACTGACGGCCTTACAGTTAATCGGCAGAGATGCATTGCAATTGACAGTGCGGGAAACATCTGGGTGGGTTCAAACAATGGACTTGTCCAGATTGATAAATCATTTGAAAATATTCGGGTTTATCCGATGGAATGGCTACCCTGCATAAGGGTGAATACAATTTATTGTTTAAAGGACACTATTTTAGTGGGAACCCAAAATGGCCTGTTGATGATAGATACAAAAGGCACATTAGAGAATTTTCAGGATGATAGAGTTTTAAAGATATATGATTTCCAGGGATTATCTTCCAATAATGTTCTGACAATTGAGGTTGATACAGGGTTCTGGATTGGTACTGATGAAAAAATAACAAGATTCACCAATGATTTTCAAACTTACAATATTTATGGTATAGAAAATGGGCTTCTTAAAAACTATATTAGAAAGATAAAAATTATAGGTTCAAATCTCTATGTCGGAACTGATGCAGGATTAAACCAATTTACCGGAACTTATTTTGATACACTAATAACCGGATATAAAGTTGTTGATATAGCAGAGGCAGGTGATTCACTCCTACTTGCCCTCGATTCCCTTCGGCAGATTGGAATATTTTTTCAGGGAAATTTAAGTTTTTTGAATAATGGTATCCCATCTATGATTAAGATCAATGATGTTGAGAACTATAAAGGGCTATGGTTCTGTGCTACTGGCCATGCCTTTAAATCCGACTATTTTGGTGAAGGTATTGGAATTTATAATTTTTCAAACCAACAATGGGAATTAAAAAAAGACAATTGTCTTGCTTCAAATCACATTTGTAGTATAACTGCAAATAGGTTCGGTGTCTTTATTGCGCATGGGACAAGAAATTTTGATGCGCGTGGAGTTAGCTGGTTTAAGAACAATAATACCTGGCAAAATTTATGCCAGGATACATTGGTGCCAACAAAATTCATTCACCGTTGCGTGACTGCCCCGGATAAAAAAGTCTGGTTTGCTCTACATTATACTGATTCCTTACTCGCAATTTCTTTCGATCCCGAAAATAATAGCTGGTATTACTTGAGACAAAAATATCGCGGTATTGATAGCACTGTAGCAATCTGGGATTTGAAATTTGACTTCAATAATAATATGTATCTTTCGCTTGCCGGCCCTTCAGACAAAATTTGGGTTTATGATTCGGCACTGACAAACGCGTATCTCCTTGGTGATAGGACTACCGGATTCGAAGTTGAGATTGCTGTTGATTCAAGTTTGCGCGTTTTCAGCACAGCCTTTGATGCAGCAGGTGGAGTTTTGATGATTGATACCAAGGGTACTATTTTTGACCGTGGAGATGATATTAATTTAAAGTATGGAAAGACCGATGGATTACTTTCACAGTTCTGTTCTGGTATAACAGTAGATGAAAAAAACAATGTTTATATTGCTAACGAAGTGGGTGTTTCGGTGCTTCAAAACAATAGATTTGAACATATAAAAAATTTTAATGGTGGTGTGATTTATGATGTCCTTGCAGATGAAGAGGGTAGAGTATGGATAATGGCTGATAACGGAATATACACTTATGATATAAATTATAAAATGTTAAAAGGTTTTACATTTAATGAACTGGGTGTTAATATAGAGTTTATGCCGGTAAGCAACGAAATAATACAGGTGCAAGGATTTTTCTATGATTCATTCCGTTCCTGTTTCTGGTTGGGCAGTGAAAATGGATTGCTAAAACTTGAAATCGGTAAAAGCGATAGTCCTTCATTGGATAGTGTTATAATCTATCCCAATCCTGTAATGAGAGGTGATGTGGTGCGTATTAAAAATATCCCCGGCGATGCTTCAGCTACAATATTTTCAATTTCTGGTAGGAAACTAACAGAAGATTTGAGACCCAATTCTTTTGGTGAGGTTCTCTGGCACATCCCCCACACTATATCAAGTGGTTTATACTTTGCATTAATTAATACCGGAAACGATAAGAAGATTTGCAAATTTGCTATTGTCAAATAGCTTGTGACATAACCAGTGGTTATTTTCCTATATTATGCATGAGTATAGTGTAACCAAAGCGCTTGTTGACCTTTGTAATCAGGAAGCAGAGAAACATAAAATAAATCTGGTGAAAATAATAAAAGTTCGGCTCGGAAAGTTCACGGGGTTCTCCCCTGATGCAATGAATTTTTATTTTGATTATTTAAAAAATGGAACACGGTGTGAATATGCAAAGATTGAATTTTTTGAAATCTCGATTCGTATCAAATGCCGTGATTGTAATTTTGAAGATGAGATAGAAGAGCCGTTATTTATCTGTCCGAAATGTTGTAAGACATCAATAGAGATATTATCCGGTAGAGAATTTTATGTAGAATCAATAGAAGGTGAATAAGAAAGGAGTACTATGAAGATAGATATTCTCAAACCTGTTTTGGTATCAAATAAGGAAAGGGCAAAAGAGAATAGAGTATTTTTTGATAAATCAAACTCCCTGGTCTTAAATATCATTGGTTCACCTGGTTCAGGAAAAACATCAGTGATAGAGAATATTGTCAAGAGATTAAAATCACGATTCAAAATTCTTGTAATAGAAGGTGATATTAAGGGTTCAATTGATAGCGAAAGGTTAAATAAATTGAAGATTGATACAATTCAGATAAATACCCAAACAGAATGCCATCTTGATGCATTTATGATTGCCCAAACACTGCCCAAGGTTGATAAACCGTATGATTTGATACTTATTGAAAATGTTGGTAACCTTGTATGCCCCGCTGAGTTTGAAGTCGGTGAAGATTATAAAATTGCAGTCCTTTCTACCCCGGAAGGAGATGATAAACCAATCAAATATCCCTTATTGTTCCATCTGGCAAAGGTTGTAATTATTAATAAAATTGATCTTTTACCCCATTTGGACTTTAATCTGAAAAAAGCAAAAAAAAATATAGTGGATAAAAATCCTAAGGCAATTATATTTGTAGTCTCTGCCAAAAATGGTAGAGGTTTTGATAAACTCGTAGATTTTATAAAAAAAGAACTGGCTAAGAAAAAGATAAAAGTTTAATTTATCAATGGCGCGAAGTCTTATTCAGATTAAGGGAATAGTTCAGGGAGTTGGTTTCAGACCTTTTGTTTACCGTTTGGCAGACAGATTAAATCTTGCCGGTTTTGTCCGTAATACATCCTCAGGAGTGGAAATTGAAATTGAAGGGAGTGCGAAAAGAATAAAAGAATTTTTAAAAAGACTTTCATTAGAAAAGCCGGATGCATCAATAATTGAATTGATTACAATTAAGCAGATTCCGAACAAAGGAAAAAAAAGATTTGTCATAAAACAAAGCAAGCACTCCGAAGGTTTCACCCAGATTTCACCAGATATTGCAACCTGCAAAGATTGTTTGAAAGAATTCTTTAATCCGAAAGACCGCAGGTTTAAATTTCCCTTCATAAATTGCACAAATTGTGGTCCGAGATATTCTATAATTTATAATACACCCTATGACCGTAAACAGACTTCTATGAGAGAATTTAAAATGTGTCCCCAGTGTGAAAAAGAATTTGAAGATATTTATGACCGCCGATTTCACGCCCAACCAGATTGCTGTTTTGTATGTGGACCAGAGTTTTCATTATATAGGATTGATGGAAAAAAAATTGAAACAAAAGATCCGATCAGTGAGGCAATAGACCTGTTGAGAAAAGGCGAGATTATTGCAATAAAAGGAATTGGTGGATATCATATTGCCTGTGATGCAACGAATTGTGATACATTAAATAAATTGAGGATTTTAAAAAATCGTCCGACAAAACCATTCGCGATAATGACCGATAAGAATAATATAGAAAAAATAGTAAAAATAACTTTTGAAGAAAGAAAGATAATAATGTCACCTGTTGCACCAATAATGCTCCTGGAGAAAAAGAAAAGTGTGATATGTGAAGCGGTTGCGCCCGGTAATCCATATCTCGGGGTGATGCTACCATATGCTCCAATTCATTATCGCCTTCTTGAGAAAATCCCATTCCTCGTTATGACAAGTGCTAATATCGCAGATGAACCGCTGGCAAAGGATGACATAGAAGTAAAGAACAAACTAAAAAAAATGGTTTCATTTTATCTTACCCACAATCGCAAAATTATAAATAGGTGTGATGACTCTGTTGGGTTTTATCTCAAAAACCACGGATTTTCAATTATCCGTCGTTCAAGGGGTTATGTCCCGGTACCGATTGAACTGCCATTTTCTGTTAGACCAACCCTTGCAACCGGACCTTATTTAAAAAATACCTTTGCACTTGCCGACAAAAAGAATGCTTATGTTTCACCGCATATTGGAGACCTTGATAATTCAGAGACATTAAATTTTTTCTATGAAATGGTCGAGAATTATAAAAAATGGTTCAAAATTAAACCAGAATTGGTCGTGCACGATTTACATCCAGATTATCTATCCACCAAAATTGCCTTTGAGATAGCAAAGAAAAAGGGGTTAAAAAGAATTGGTGTCCAGCATCACATTGCCCACATTGTTTCGTGCCTTGGGGAGAATAAAATATCTGAACCAACAATCGGTATCGCATTTGATGGAACAGGATACGGATTTGATGAAAATATATGGGGTAGTGAATTTTTTATCGGTGATTTAAAAAGTCAAAAAAGGGTTGCCCACTTAGAGTATCTTCCCTTACCCGGTGGCGAGGAGAGCATTAAAAAACCTTATCGTATTGCCCTTGCATATTTGTATAAAACCCTTGGAGAAATTCCCGTTAATCTAAATTCAATGGAATTCCTTGAGAGTCCTCCTTTAATAAAGGAGGATAAAGGAGGATTGATACATTGTAAAACAAAACAATCCTATAAAGACGAGATCAATATCATCAAAAAAATGATTGACCAAAATTACAATCTTGCCTATACATCAAGTATGGGTCGTTTATTTGACTGTGTCTCCGCTATGCTCGGAATTACCCGGGAAATCACCTATGAAGCAGAAGCAGCAATAAATCTTGAATATGTAGCAAAAAAAGGGATAAGAGATTATTATTCCTATGAAATATCAGAAAGAATTCAAAATGCAAAGGATTACCCTTGCGCTCATGATGAATTTGTGGTCCATATCCGTTTGGTCCTTGAAGGTATATTAAATGACATAAGAAAAGGAATCTGCACAGGTATTATCTCGGCAAAATTTCATAATACCGTAGTTCAATTCTCACTTGACATCATTAGGAAATTGCGTAGAATTTATGGCGTGAACAGAGTGGTTTTATCCGGCGGAGTTTTTCAAAATAGATATTTGTTGAATTTAATGATAAGACGATTGGAAGATAATAATTTCAAGGTTTTCCCGCATCATAAACTCCCGACAAATGATGGTTGTATTTCATACGGACAGATAATATGTGGAAACTTGTTAACTCAATGAGGAGAAGTGAGGAGATATGTGTTTGGCAGTGGTTGGAAGAATAGAAAAGATTGATGGCGGTATGGCAATTGCCGAGATTATGGGGGTGCGGAAGGAGATTTCTATTGTCCTCACACCTGAGGTAAAGGTTGGAGATTATGTAATGATTCACGCCGGCTTTGCGATTAACCCGATTGATGAAGAAGAGGCGAAAGAAACTGAAAAAGTTTTGAGAGAAGTGGCAAAATATTCATAATTACAATCAATAATTTTTGCAGAGAAGGTTACAACTACGATTTTACCAAAAAGTGAATTTGTGTATGAAATTTTCAAATTAGATTGTTTCCAATTCTTTGAGCAGCTTTCATTATCTCTTCATCTTTAGCAGCATCACCAATGGAACTTATCCCGCCTCTTGCTATCTTTCCAATAATCTTTGCATTCAAAGGTGATTTAAGAACAGACTCAAGTAGCTCAATTGTTGGTTTTCTTTTTTGTGCATAGTCCTTCTCAGCAGCTGCCCATAGAAGGACAAATGCACCTTTTCTTTTTCTTTTTAGTTTATTCCTGAAATTTTCATCAAAGAGCGAATATAATCTGTCAATAAAGATTTTTGTCTGGGCAGAGATTGTGCCAAAATAAACCGGTGACCCAATGATTATTCCAGTAGCTTTTTTGATTTTCTCTATGACTTTCTGAAAATCATCCTTTATTTTACAATTCTTGTGGCTTTTGCAATAATCACATCCCTGACAGGCTTTTATCTTTAACTCATTAAGAAAAATCTTCTCAGTCAATGCCCCTTTTATGGATGCGGCTCTTAAAATATTATGTATAGTAACTGATGTATTACCGTTCTTTCTTGGACTGCCAATTATTCCAACTACATATTTTGTCTTTTTCATAATTCTATTATTTCTCCCTCACTACCCACCAATCTTTTTGACCAAGTCCTTCAGCATAATACTTTCCTTCAATTCGCTCCCAATCATCAGAGATTTTTCCTTTTAGAATAACCCTCTTTTTTGTTGTAGTCCAGTAAAATACATTGCGTTCCTTACAATTCACATTGCCATCAGCAAGAAAATCGTTACTTGATATAATACCATCCATCTCACCGCTATATGTTATCTCATCTTTTGGCTGGTGAAAATATTTAATTTTAATTTGACTATTCTTTTGGTTTATTGTTATTTTAAAAGAGGCATTATATGAAATTCCATCCTGACCGATCTTTCCTTTCCAATCGCCGACAAGGTTCTTAAGGATAATAATCCCAAGGTCAAGCGTATCGCCCGAGGTGAAACTTATATCACTCGTAAATATTTGATAACCCGGCATTCTCAATTCAACCTTATGCGGGATTGCCTGAATGTTTTCTGAAATATAGGGTGTTTTGCCAATGAACATTCCATCAAGATAGACATCTGCGCTCTCGGGTTGAGAATTTATTTGAAATACACCATAGATTGGAACAAGGCTTGCACTAATTACAGTATTTTTGCCAAATCTAAGATTTACTTTTGCCTGCCATTTTTCATACCCTTCTTTCTCAATATCAACAGTATGAGACCCAATGAAAAGTTTTGGCGTTTCATAAACACCAATTTTTTTATTTACCATTTTCATTTGTTTTCCGTCGGTTAAAATCATCAAATCAGTTGCGGGTTCAACATTTATTACAATTCTATTGTGCGTTAAATTCCATAATAATATTACAATAATACAGACCGCAACTGCACTGCAAGTGATTAACAACACTTTTCTTATAAAATTTCTCTGTTTTGTTAAAATTTCGGTTCTCGTCTTTTCCAGAATTTCCTGATATTGTTTATTATCGGGCTCACACTTGAGCGCCTTTTCAAAAAATATTATTGAATCTTCCTTTCTGTTATTATTTATCTTATTCGCACCGATTTTTGAAAGAATCAACGCCAGTTTTTTGCGTGATTGGTCATCTATTCTATCAAATGGCTCTTGTATCTTTAATACAAAATTTTCTGCTTCAGTAATATTATTTTTGTCAAAACTTACAAATGTCAAATAGGTCAGTATCATAGTTTGTATTTCATCAGTAAATCCTTCCTTAGTTAACAATTTGTTGAATATTTCAGTCGCCTTATTATAATTGCCGTTTTCATAATAATATTTTCCAATCGCCATGCCCAGTTTTGTATCTTCTATCTGCATTTCTTCCATTCTTTGATAGTATTTAGTAAGTCCCTCCATATCGTTTTGGTCTGTAAAATACTGGACAATTTCTTTGATGACCTGCTCATTATCAGGGACGAGTTGCTCTAATTTTTGTAATTCCACAAAAGCCTTTTCTATATCGCCTTTTTGCTTATAAAGATTTTTCATCAACATATGGAATTCAACACTCTCGGGTTTTATTTTGAGAACCTTTTCACCAATGGCAATCGCTTCAATGATTTTGTTCTGGAGATAATATACACGGAATAGTCCAATGAGTGATTCTTCAGAATCAGGTTTTATATGTAATGCTGAGCTGAATTGAAATTCCGCATTAATTAGGTCGTTTATTTTAAGGTAAATGAGCGCGGATTTGCTATAAGCATCAAAATTATTCGGGTCTATGCTTATTGCAATTTTATATTCATCGAGCGCCTCATAAAGAAGCCCATTTTTTTGATAAAGGCTTCCAAGTTCAACACGCAAATTTACATCTTTTGGGTCAGATTCAATCTTTTTTCTTAAGAGATTTATATGGGCAGTTGTTTCAGTGCTGAGAGTTACCAAAAATGCCCCACAGGTATTACAAATTTTGTAATTCTCTTTGACCGGTGTACTACAATATGGACAGTTAGCCATAGATACCATCCTTTTTTAAAGTCTTCAAATTTAGTATGAGTATACAACATTATCTTGTGTATGTCAAGAGAAAATTGCAGAGTTTCAAGACATGGTATCCACCCTAAGAGAATATTCTGG
>CAZLGA010000063.1:0-13766 GCA_964559225.1 uncultured bacterium
TTCAATGACCTGCCACATCTTAATTTGCCTCCAAATTATTCATAGTTGACTCCTTGAGAAAATTATAGCCAAAACAAATAAGAAGTCAAGCTGAATAAGTTATGGGGCAAAAAGATACCGCCAGCAATATCGGAAACGATTAAACGAATACTGGCGGAGATACCGAAGAAAAGAACGATTGCGTAAGTATATGAAAAATGTTCATAACCAAAAACCCAGTGCTGAAAATTAAACGCCATTAGATAAGATTTAGTATAATGGGACTGAATAAACGGATGGAAACGAATGTGCGAATGCAAAGGACAGGACATCATTCCTCACAGAATGCGCAGAGTGAAATAATCTTGCAGTTTGATACTTCAACGACATTTCGGAGAGATTCTGGATTAGGGATTTCAGTCCCGTGTTCTATCGGTTCCGGTCCTGACCCCTATGGTTTGGGCACTACGATTAGTGGTGTGTGTCCTGCTAACACAGGCATCCATAGCCAACCCATAGCGGAGAAGGGTCCTGAAAAAATGTCGTGCTACGCGGGGGCCGGGGTGGGTATTGGTTTGATAAAACATAATTAACCAAACAGAGGAGGAAAAATGAAGAAACTCCTGATCGCAATAATCCCATCACTGATTCTTATGTGCTTTGTTCTCACCATGACACCAACAAAGGCATTTACTGATGAACGTGGATATTGGCTCTATGGCTTTGTTGACAGCTCTGGATATAGCGTGGGCCCTGGCAAACGAGTGTATATTTATGATAGTCCAGACCATTATATTGGTTATACCGAGACTAAATCAGGAAATGAGAATGGTTGGTATAAGTGGACATTCTATGACCCACTTTATGTTTATAAGGTAAGGTGCGCATTCTATGTAGGCAATCAATACTACTCAGGCGAAACCATAATTGACCGCACTCTCCACGGAGATACCCGAGTTGATATTACAGTCTATCCTGGTGGCGCGCCACCTGATAAATAAAGCACTCGTAATGAAGGCCAACCATAGGGGGGTGAAATCCTACCCCCCCCTATGAAAAAATAGTGCTTTAATCAATTTCAGTTATGATTGGTAAATTTTTGTTCTCCAGCATTTTCGTCTTGCCATTAAAATAATTTTATGTATAATTTTTTATATGAAAAGCCAATTTGTTATGCAATATTCTATCAATAAGGAAGTAAGAATGAAACTAATTGTATCTATGATATTAACCTGTTCTGTCGTCTTGTGCAGTGCGCAATGGTTGGAGAATACAATATATATTCCAGATGAATACAGCGGTGTCATTTTTCCAAAGGCTTTAACATATAATGCAATAAACAATAAGGTATATGTCGCAGGACTTGCGGGTTATGCAGTTGTAATAATTGATGGGGCGACGAATTTAAAGATAGCAAGAATTCATACGGGTTCGCAAATCTATACGCTTTGTTGGAATTCAATTAGCAATAAGGTCTATGTTGGGAACTATTCCCGCAATACTGTATCAATTATTGATGGCGTAACAAACACAGTCATAACTGAAATTCCTGTAGGCACCGGTATGCCTTGGACATTTACTTTTAATTCTATCAGCAACAAGATATATTGTGCCAACAAGGGTAATAACAAAGTTTCAATAATTGACGGCTACAGTGATACCTTAATAAAGACTATTTCAGTTGGAAATAGTCCGCATCGCTTAGTATGGAATGCTGTCAATAATAAAGTCTATTGCACTAATTCCTATAGTAGTAACCTCTCTGTGATTGATGGTAATATTGATTCGGTAATCAAAACAATCAGTGTTGGCAGTCGGCCTACCGCGATTGTCTGGAATTCTACCAATAATAAGATTTATTGTGCCAATAAAAATAGCAATACGGTCAGTGTTATTGATTGTGCGACGGATATGGTAATCAAGACAATCTCTGTAGGAAGTAGTCCTGATGCATTATGCTGGAATGCAACGAATAACCGGATTTATTGTGCAAATAGTAATGGAAATACATTATCGGTTATTGATTGTCAAAGTGATTCGGTGATAGCGACGATAACGGTTGGTAATGGTCCCTGTGTTTTGTTATGGAACCCTACCAACAATAAAATCTATGCTGGTAGTCAGGGTAGCGATTATTTAGCGATAATTGATGGTGTAACGAACACAGTAGTCAGATTGATTCCTTTAAGCGATGACCCTACGGCTTTATGTTATAATTCTATGAACAATAAGATTTACTGTGCGTATGGCGATATCGGGATGGTAGCAGGACCATTTGAGGCAAGTAATGTTTTAGTTATTGATGGTGCTGGTGATTCGGTGGTCGCTGATATTGTTGTAGGTGATAGGCCGTTTGCCCTGGTCTGGAATGCGACTATGAATAAAACTTACTGTGCAAATAGCAACAGTGATAAGATGAGTGTGATAGATTGTGCGGTTAATTTAGTAATAAAGAATATCAAGGTTGACGGTACTTTTGCAACAATTATTCCGTATGGTATGGCCTGGAATTCCATTAATAACAAAATTTACTTTGCCAATTATTACAGGAATACAGTAACTGCCATTGACTGTTTAACAGATTCTGTTATTGCAAATATCCCTGCTGGTGCGAAACCATGCGCACTTGTCTGGAATGCAAATAACAATAAGGTCTATTGCAGTAATGGAGGAAGTAATACAGTGACCATTGTTGATTGTATGACTGATACGGTGATAAAAAATGTTACAGTTGGAGATAATCCCTGTGGTTTAATATGGATTCCCACAACAAATAAAATCTACTGTAGTGCTTATCGCGACCGTTTTGTGTCAGTAATTGCTGGCACGAGTGATTCAGTGATAAAGAATATACCTGTATCTCAAGGGCATGCAGCATTAGGTTGGAATCCTGTTAATAATAAGATTTATTGTGCGAATTTTGACAGTGGATATGTGACGGTGATTGATGGAATAAATGATACCGTAGCAACATGCATAAATGTAGGAAGATGTCCTGACATATTTGTGTATAATTCAACAAATAATAAAATATATTGCGCCAATACCCGCGATGGTAATTTATCCATAATTGATGGTGCTGGTGATTCAGTGATAACCACAATTTACTTGAACACTAGCGATAATCCGTTACCAATGATCTGGGATTCAATCAGTAACAAAATTTATGTTGCTAATGGTAGCAATGAAGTGTATGTGATTGATGGCTTGAGTGATTCAATATTAGAAATTATAACTGTTGGTGCTTGGCCTTGGGGTATTGCCTGGAATTATCTTCAAAATAAAATCTATGTTGCTAACATGTTCAGCTCCAGCGTCTCCGTGCTTGGTGATTTGGGAGTAGAAGAAGTTTCAAAATTTGATTTGGGGAATAAAATATTAGAGATTTATCCTAATCCATTCAGGAGCAGACTGGATATTCAATACAGGATACAGGATGCAGGATTAGGCGATAAGAAAACGACTTTAACGATTTATGATGTCCTGGGACGGGTAGTTAAGACTTTCATTCTGGAATCCAGTGTCAAGAATCAAGTATCCAGTGTTGTTTGGTTTGGTGATGATAATTCAGGTCGTCAATTACCTTCAGGAGTGTATTTTGTAAGATTGAATACAGGAAATTACTCAGCAACAAAGAAGGTTATTTTGATAGAGTAGGGTTATTGCAATTTTCGCTCAAAAGTTTATTCCCTTTTGAGACTCAAAATCAGGTCAGCAATAAAGGCAAAAAGATTCCAAGAGTTTACACTTTTTCAGACAGGCTGAAAAGTGTATACCACAATTCAAAAAAACCCGTAATAGTAGAGATTGCTCTGCGATTGTACAAGGGTTTCAAATCCCAACAAAAGTCTTGATTGCCGTTAATCTTTTTTCTGTTGGTCTCTTGTGTGGCTCAAATCCAAATCCGTTGTTCGTTGGGAAAACTTTCAATAACTTTTTTAGCATACAAGAAGTTCTGATGCCCCGATGTTTTTAAATATTTTTTCTGCCTTAGATTGGTATGTTGTAGCAATCAGTTTTCGACGACCAGAACTCTGAGCATCCGGCTGGAGATAAGTATGGCGATTTTTTATTCTTTGTTCTAAAAATTCTGCATAGTAATAATAGGATTTTGCCAGCTCAAACACCTGGTTGATTTTTTTATATGTTTTTATTGCCTGTTTATATTTTCTATCTGCAGTTCTGAACATTGCTAATGAACCCTGTTTCGTATAAAACCTTGCCTGCAATAGATTTGGCTCTGCCTTAACAGATTTAGGCGCCATTTCTTTTGTTATTTTAATCAATCCCTTAACATAATTTTGGACTTTGCGGATATTTATTTCATCCTTATGGGCCAGGTAGAATTCACACATTGCAAGGATACTGCTTACCAGCAATTCCCTTTCTTTAATCTTTCGGGCAATCCTCTCTGCCATTTTTTAGACTTTTGATTGCTTCTTTGTAGTTACCTGTGTCAATGTAAATTTTTTCTATGCGGACGCCTCGTTTTAATGGTGCGGTGGAGAATTTTCACGCTCGGATAGAAGCTAAGTTTATGACATTGAGAAATTTTCTGGTGGTAAGAAACGAAAAGCCTTTTTGTCTGAGTATGTTAAACTTATGCCTTTTGTATATCGTAGGTCTACAAAAGGTGAATCAAGTGGATACCATGTGTCCGACGACCTCAAATGAGCAAAACACCACTGCACCAGCTGGATAAACAAGAAACCTAATCACAATCCGCAACCCGATAGATCTGGCTTATTAACTCCTTCAACTCTTAAACATCAGCTAATACTGGTGTAAGATTAAATAAATCCAAAAACCGCCTGTGTTCTTCTGATGTTAAACGCTCATATTGTTTTTATTAGTTCTCTATACTAAGACCTTTAGGAATCGGGCAGGTTGTAGAGATAAAATAGAGTAATTAACAAGGGGCAAGCCTGCCTGTGCAGACAGGCGATGAAAAAGAGAAATTGGAATGTGCTCACCCTCAATCTTTTTTTTACCCGCCCCGCCGGGAGGAAAACAGCGGGGCGGAGGGGAGTGTGAAGGGGAGGTTAAAAACTTTTAACACTCTAATAACCATATATAGCAAAAATCGTGCCTACTCTAAAGTGCTGAAATTTCAACACTTTCAATTTTTTTACTGACATTTAATGTCAGTAGGTTATCCACATTTTATCCACAAAATCGCTCAAATGCAGTCCAGTTCTGTATTTGCGCCACTGACATTTTATGTCAGTGGTTTGACATAAAATGTCAGTAAACCCTATTTTTTGCTTTTTTTCGCAGAAAATCCTAAAACCCTATGGAATTTCAACACTTTGATGTTAAAACCCGAGGTTATTTTTGATAATTTTTGTAGTATTTTGCAATTTTTTTAGACTCAAGCCTTCTAAAAATCACCAGTTTTTTAACACTTTCTGCCTATCAGAGAGTGTTGGAAATTAACCCTAATATTACACTCTTTCCACCCGAAATTTTAGATAATCTTGGCACTTGTTCATACTAAAAAGCTGGTAAGAATGTATGTTTAATCTCCATTTTAGCATTTGGCAATACCATCGTATCATTATTGACTTTATTTGTATTTTGAGTAATATTAGTAAATGTCAACTTTCACCCGAAGATTTGAGATTAAAATAAATGAATCCTGGTGTAAGGGTTGTGAAATATGTGTTGCCTTTTGCCCTAAAAAGGTTTTGATTATGGAAAAGGCAAAAGCAAAGGTCGCCAATAAAGATGCTTGCACAGGATGTCAATTATGCGAGATATATTGTCCGGACTTTGCAATAGAAGTAGAAAAAGAAGGATAACAGGTTATCAGGATTAATATAATGGCAGAAGCAAATAATAAATTTAAAATAATGACCGGGAATGAAGCCTGTGCTGAGGCTGCGATTGTTGCGGGTATGAAATTTTTTGCCGGGTATCCAATCACACCTTCTTCAGAAATCGCCGAGGTTTTATCAAAGAGATTACCCGAGGTTGGCGGAGTCTTTATCCAGATGGAGGATGAAATTGCATCTATGGGTGCAATAATCGGTGCTTCATTATCCGGGTTGAAATCAATGACTGCGACAAGCGGTCCTGGATTTTCTTTGATGCAGGAAAATATTGGGTATGCATCAATGGCAGAAGTTCCTGTTGTCGTCGTGAATGTCCAGCGTGGTGGGCCGAGCACCGGATTGCCGACATTACCTTCCCAGGCAGATGTTATGCAGGCAAGATGGGGAACCCACGGTGACCATCCCGTGATTGCAGTAACCCCATCAACAGTCCAAGAGACCTATGAATGGACAATAAAGGCTTTTAACTTCTCAGAGAAATATCGTGTGCCAGTAATAATTTTGCTGGATGAGATTGTAGGACATTTAAACGAGAAGATAGTAATTCCTGATGTAAATGAAATTGAGGTTATAAACAGAACTATCACAACAGACCCACCTGAAGAATATATTCCTTATAAATTTACCGAAGACGATATCCCACCAATTGCCCATTATGGAACGGGTTATAGATTTAATGTTACAGGATTGAGCCACGATGAAACAGGATTTCCAACGAATGATCCAAAAAAGATTGATGCATTGTACAGACGTATCAATCGTAAAATAGAACGATATAAAAACGAAATTATTTTCTACAAAACAGAATTTCTGGATGACGCACAGATATGCTTGGTTTCCTATGGTTCAAGCGCCCGTTCAGCTAAAAGGGCGATGCGCGAGGCAAGGGCTTTAGGAATGAAAGTAGGATTATTTAATATATATGTGCTATGGCCCTTCCCCTATGAGGTATTACGAGAATTATCCAATAAGATAAAAAAATTCATTGTCCCAGAACTAAATTTAGGACAGATCGCCCATGAAGTTGAGTTTGCTACAAGGACAGAGTGTATACAGGTAAATCGGGTTGATGGTAATCCAATAACCCCTCAGGAAATTCTGGAGAAAATTAAAGATGTTTCCTTATAGAAAATATTTGAGGCTTGATAAATTCCCCCATATTTGGTGTACGGGATGTGGTTGTGGCATAATAATGAAGGCGATGTTGAGAGCAATTGACCGGACAAAAATTCAGAAAGATGATGTGGCTATAGTCTCAGGAATTGGCTGTTCTTCAAGGACACCGGGTTATCTTGATTTTAATACATTACATACCCATCACGGCAGGGCGATTGCATTTGCCACAGGAGTCAAGCTTGCTAAACCAAAATTAAAAGTTATTGTTGTAACTGGAGATGGCGATGCTGCAGCAATAGGTGGAAATCATTTTATCCACGCTGCAAGAAGAAATCTTGATATGACTGTGATACTTTATAATAATCATATTTATGGCATGACTGGTGGTCAGGTTTCTCCAACCACACCATTTGGAAAAAGGGCAAGCACTGCACCGTATGGAAGCACAGAGCCAGATTTTGATATTTCAAACCTTGCAATTGCAGCTGGTGCCTCATTCGTTGCCCGTTCCACCTGTTATCACGCTACACAATTAGATAAACTGATTGAAAAGGCATTGTTGAAAAAAGGATTTTCTCTGGTTGAAGTTATGGCACAGTGCCCTACTTATTACGGAAGGCCAAATCGTTTGGGCAATGCAGTTGATATGTTAAGATATTATAAAGAAAATAGTATTCCTGTTGAGATTGCGAAAAAGTTGAGCGATGAGGAGAAAAAAGGGAAGATTACAATCGGCGTGTTGCATGATATTGCGAGACCTGAATTTTGTGAAGAGTATCAAAAATTATTAGATCGAGTCAGCATTAAAAGAAGTTGATGTATATTTTATTTTAAAAAGGAGTTTTATGCCGTTTAGATATGAAATTAGACTTAGTGGTTCAGGTGGTCAGGGTTTAATACTTGCAGGAAAAGTCCTCGCTGAAGCTGCTGCAATCTACGACGGAAAGAATGCGACACAGAGCCAATCTTATGGTCCTGAAGCAAGGGGTGGTTCAAGCAGGTCTGAAGTCATTATCAGCGATGAAGATATTGATTATCCAAAGGCTGTAAACATTGATTTTCTCCTTGCTTTAACCCAAGAAGCTTGTGATAAATACTGGAGGGATGTAAAAGAGAATGGTATTATTCTTGTTGATTCGGGATTTGTAAACAAATGTCCTGAAGGAAAATTTAGAATTTATTCAGTTCCCATTACCGAAATTGCAGAAAAAGAGACCGGTAAAACACTTGTTGCAAACATTGTTGCCTTAGGTATGATAGTTGAGTTAACAGGCATTGTATCAAAGGAAGCGATGGAATCGGCAATTCTGTCTCGTGTCCCAAAAGGTACAGAAGAGCTCAATCTTAAGGCATTGCGTGCCGGTATTAATGCAGCACAGAAGATAAAGTAAAGCATAATTCTTAAATAGCGATTTTTTAAAACTTTACCTTATAATCTATTATTGAAAATTTTTCCATAAATTTTTAAGAATGCCTCAACGACCCTGGGGTCAAAACCCTTTCCGCTCTGCTCTTTTATATATTCAATAATCTTATCGCTGGGCCAGGCACTACGATAAGGACGGTCACTGCTCAATGCGTCAAATGTATCGGCAATGGCGAAGATGCGGGCGGAAAGCGGTATCTCTTCGCCCTTTAATCCTCTTGGATATCCAGAACCATCCCACCGCTCATGATGGCAGTATGGAATATCAATTGCAGGTATTAGATAATCAATGTGTGTAAGCATCTCATATGCATAGACTTGGTGCTTACGCATTAATAACCATTCTTCATCAGTTAATTTATCCGGTTTGAGTAGTATTGCATCAGGTACTCCAAGTTTACCGATGTCGTGTAATAAGGCACCACGCTTAATATGAATGAGTTCTTCTTCCTTTACTCCCAATTCCCTCGCAAGAGTCAATGTCATTTCGGTAACACGCTTGCTATGACCCCCTGAGTCTTTATCTCGCAAATCCATGGCATAAGACCATCCTTCAATAGTCGTATCATATGCAAGCATGAGTTCAATATTAGACCTCTGCAGATTCTGAAATAATTGTAAATTATCAATGGCAATCGCTGCCTGTTGAGCAACCATCTCCAGAAAATTGAACAATTCTAATTCGAGTTCTAATGGTTTACGATTGAATATCTCTATTACACCCTTCAATTGTCCCTTGGCAATAAGAGGAAGTGCGATATAAGATACTATACCTTCTTCTCTGATAAACTCAACCCTTGTAAACTCCGTAGATTGTCTAATATTTTCAACGAAAAACAGGCGTCCTTCCAGTGCAACTCTACCCACGATACCTTCCCCTAACCTGACTCTTGTTTTCTTATATATCATAGTGTAAAATCCATAGTCTGCAGCGTAATCAAGGCTAAGGTTATATTAATTGAAGATTAGAATGCCTAACGCATCTACACCAAGCACTGCTTTAACTCCCTCAAGAAGGATGTTCAGCATAACATCAAAGTCCGTGCTTCCACTAATTGCACGGTCAATCTTCTGTAGTGTTGTAATCTGTTCAAGGTTTTTCTGCGTCTCCTCATATAATTTTAATCTATGCAATGCAGTTCCCAGTATCTCTGATAAAGAACCGAGCAATTTTATTCCTTCTTCTGTAAATACATCAACTGATGGTGCAAAGACATAAAATACCCCTGAAATGCCTTCAGTTGATTGAATCAACACAGCCGCTCCATCCCATCCCTCAGGAATCTTTTGAATTATTTCTGGCAAAACCATTGGATCTTTTGAAATATATATCTTACCCGTCTCAAAAACACGGCCGGTTATCCCCTGACCCGGTTTTAATGTAAACCCAAGGACTTCTTTTGCCCAGCCGCGGCCGCATACAACCTTTAATTCATCTTTTTGGATTGTATAATAAAACCAACCCTGCTTCGCTATTGAATAATCTCAGTGTTTCATCAATGAAGATTGGTAGTATCTCATCTATGTTATTCGCCTTGCGCAAAGCAGTAGAAATTTTCAATAATAATTCCAGTTCATTGATGTGTCCAGCCGTAAGTCTTTCTGTTTTCTTGCGGTCTGATATATCCCTTGCTACTACTACAATACCGATTGGTTTCCCTTTTTCATCACGCAAAAATGAAGGCAACAATTCCAGCCATATTATTGAACCATTTTTGTGGTATGCAGTAACTTCAATAATACGAATCCTACCCGGAGGCGCACCTTTCTGCTCAAAGATTAGTTCTTCTTCTAAAATCTGTTTAACCTTCATACCTGATTCTGGTGTTAGAAATTTAAAGATATCAATTTTAAGACATTCTTCAAGTGTATAGCCAGTCAATTTTGTTACTGAGGGGCTGATATAGGTATAATATAAAGTGACATATCCAGTGCCATAATTACATCCGCAGTATTTTCTGCTATTAAACGGAAACGCAGTTCACTGTTTTTTAATGCCTCTTCATACTTTTTACGTTGGGTAATATCCCGCACAATTGCCAAGAGAAATTTTCTGCTACCAATCTCAAATCGGTTCAGACTGACCTCAGCATCAAATAGAGAACCATCAGCTCTACGATGTTGCCAAACAAAAAATTGGGACTCTCCAGCATAAGCATAGTTTATTTTCTCCAGTGCCTTTTCCTTTGAAGGACGACCATCATACTGGAACGGTGGTGAATATTCGTCATAGGGTGTCTTACCGATTAGATTCCTTCTTTCAGTACCAAAAAACTTTTCTGCAGTCTGATTACAATCTATAAAGCGGTCTTTTTCCATAATAAATATGGCATCGCGTGCAGACTCAAACAATGTTAGATAACGCAACACATCTCTCTAGCACACCCCTCACATCTACATCTATAATCTCACCACTGGGCAAAATAAACTTCTCTTCCATCGATTCAACAATCTCTTTATTTACTATAATTCTTTTTATTCTTTCTTGAACAACATCCCGATAATCAGGGTGGACAAAATTTATTATTGGTATATCTTTTATCTCTTCAAGTGATTTTATACCCATCCTTTTCAAAAGTGCATTATTTGCATAAAGAATTTTCTCTCCAGAATGTATTAAGACTATATCTGGCAGATGTTCTGTTATAAGACGGTATTTTTCCTGGTTTTCAATTAACAGCCGTTCTATATTTTTTAGTTCTGTAATATTGCGAATGATATGTACTGCACCGATAAAATTATTATCTTTGTCAAAGATAGGGTCAACCGTAACCTCAAATGTCATATCCCTAACCTGCAATTCCATTTTCTCTCTATGTAATGATTTATGCATCTTCAAAAATGGACACATTGGAACTGGTTCATCAGTAGAATGACCGATTTCCCAGCAATGCTTTCCTAACAATTCTTCTTCTTTTGATTGAAACAATTCCAGTGCAGATTTATTGACCATAAAAATAATCTGGTCTGCTGTAAGCACAAATATTGCATCAAGGACTTAATCGAATATCTTCTGCAATTCTGAAATTCTACTTTTTAAAACTTCTTCTAACCTTTTCTGGTCTGTGATATCCTAAATTGTAAGAAGAATGAAGTTGAATTCTGGCTCAAGGGTTTGAATGGACTTTGCCCTGATCGACATTATCTTTTTACCGATATGAGGGAAATTATGAGAAACAACAAATTTTTCAATCGTTATTCTCTCGGTAATGATTTTATCCAGCAGACTGTGCAATTCAGGGATATCCCACTGCCGATTGCCGAGCTCGTAGAATAATTTATCTATGGTCTCAGATGGGTCGGTCTTAAATGTACTATAAAATGGATTATTTGCAGTCAAAATCCGTAATATACTATTCAGCACCGCAATTGGCTGGTTAAGGGTTTCAATTATTGATTCAACAAGCACGCGTATCATCTCAAATTCCTTATATTCAAGATTTTCACGACAGTTAGTAAAAAACTAACAGCGCAATAACAGTCACACAGATCGGTATTGTTTTTATCATTTGTTCTCCTTCAAATCATTATACTCAAGGTTACCTGTTTGTAAAAGAAAATAATAATACAGATATTCCCCCGTCTTAATAATTGACATTAATGACAATTTCTATAATATATCGTATGAAACCCGGAATTACACTGGGTAGTGTGCAGGACAAATGGGGTTGAATCTAAACATTTCACACCATCATACTGATGCAGGGGTAATGAGGAAAAATTGTATTTATGGTAGCACCACTATCTTCTGGATGATAATATTCTTTCTTTCTTGTAATTGGACAAAATAGACCCCTGGTCTTAAATTTACATTGATATTAATCTGCGTAATCTTACTTTGCGAAACATTAATAATCTGACTTTCTATAATCTGTCCCAGAGGATTTATGATTGAAAGATAGACTTTTTCAGTGCGAGGCATATAGAAATCTATTTTTAATGGTGTATTGCGTAATATATTAGGGTAAATATCAATCTTCAACTCGCCTGTCTGAGATAGCCGTTCATCTATTGCGGTTGGAACATACGGTTTTGCAAGGGAAGCGATGGTTGCTACCGCAGCTTTTATTCCTTCATAACACATGGTCAGTGCATTAAATCCTCCACCAATAGTATCACCCGTTGTGTGATAATAGGGATTGGATACATTTAGATTTTCTCGTCCCTGTATTGCTGAATAGCCAAAGCGACTGAATGACGCATGATCAGATTGTGGCCTTCGTCCTGTCCAGACCTTCTTCTTTAACATTGTATAGGTGTCAGCACAGGCTGAAAAATAATTTGCGAGCCACAGGTTGTTGATATATGTAGTATCATTTATGATTGTCAGTGAATCACGGTTTGGTGTAGAGTATGCGAACATATCAAGGTTTACTGCGCCGAGAATTGTGTCAGACATATTATACGCACGCTGAGCATAGTAATAACTACCTAAAAGTCCTTGCTCTTCACCGCAAAATGCAATCAATCTGATAGAATGTTTAAACTGGTAATTTCTTAAGGCACGTGCTGCCTCAAGCACACCAGCAGTGCCACTACCATTATCATCAGCACCGGGTGCAAATGTTGTAGGCGTTTGAGATGTACAATCATAATGGCCACAGCCCACAACATAATTTCTACCAGGATAAATCACTCCCTTTTTTATTGCAATTACATTCGGAGCATAGGATGTCGAAAATGTCTCTGTATAAACCGAATCAAATCCATAACTTATAAATTTATTTTTAATCCATTGCGCACAGGCATGGGCACTATCAGTCGTAGAGTATCTCGTTCTGAATGCCTGTAATCTTTGAACAATAGTAATGATTGTATCTGCAGAGACGATGTTTACCATTTGCTGAATTAAGGTGTCTCGGATGACATTAATGGTTGGATATTCTTTAGGTTTTACAACTATTGGCGTAAAGAATATGCGTTTCAATTCAGTTTTGAGTTTATTGAGTTCTACAATTTTTGATTCGTCAGATATTTTTATAAGGAACAATCCGTCGTGAACAGACAGAATCTCACCGATTTCTGCAATTTTTTCTTTTGTCTTTTTATCTTCCACAGAAACAATGTAATAAATATTATTCATCGGTTCAACATCAAGAATTTCATAGTGTGCTTTTATTTGACCGACCCTGACCAGTTCCTTTTTTGACACAAGCGCAAGTGTCGCATCTCCGAAATTTTCAATCGTATTGATACCCAGTGAATTTAATAACATAATATCGTTTTTTGAGATGTTATCAATGCGTACCAAATAATTACTCCAAACAAGGAGGGGTATGGTCAGTAAAAATATACTTTTCATTTCATCTCCTTTTTATTTCTCTCCTGTCTGCATTAATTAAATTTTGTCAATATAACTGTCGTGCCAACATAATATCGCAACTGAAGAGACAACTATAAATTCGCAACTT
>CAZLGA010000064.1:0-13335 GCA_964559225.1 uncultured bacterium
AAGACAGAATCGCCAATTTACTAACTGCTTTAGGATTTGATGTTACTCAAAAGGGCTCTTGAGAGATATCTGGATGATGAGAAAAAAGTTGGTAAAGAAAAATACAAATTCAGTGCTTTTATTGCTAAATCGTTTGGAGAAGAGCAAAGGGATATCTTCTATTTTTCTGTCGACGCTATGCTTTACCTTCTATACAAGAAACTTATCATTGGCTCTAAGTTTAGTCTCTCACCGTTTAAGAAAATCCTCGACAGGAATATAAATGTAACAATTGAAACAATTGATAAAGAATGGTTGAAGGCATGATACCGCCACTTCCGATAATACAGCATAAAAGAGCCTGCCTTGATGAAAATTAGGGTTTGTGCCTTACGGCACTCACCCCAAATTCCGTCTTTAGTATTTCTTATGATTTAACAATATGACAAATCTTTCTAAACCTAAAGATTTTATCCACGAAATCATTGATGAACATAACCGTACCGGTAGGTTCGGTGGGAAAGTTCATACCCGTTTTCCGCCCGAGCCTAATGGTTATCTACATATCGGTCATGCCAAGGCAATATGTATTGATTTTGGAATTGCTGCAGAGTATGGTGGATTGTGTAATTTAAGATATGATGACACCAATCCAACAAAAGAAGAAATTGAATATGTGGAATCAATCAAAGAAGATATTCGCTGGCTCGGCTTCGACTGGCAGGATAGGGAATACTATGCATCAGATTATTTTGAAAAACTTTATGAGTTTGCGATTATATTGATTAAAAAGGGAAAGGCGTATGTGTGTGATTGTTCACCTGATGAAGTCAGAAATATGCGGGGAACATTGACTGAACCCGGAGTTGAATGCCCGCATAGGAATCGTCCTTTCGAAGAAAATCTTAAATTATTTGAACGAATGCGTGCGGGCGAATTCCCAGATGGTTCTAAAACTCTGCGGGCAAAGATTGATATGAAACATGGCAATCTGAATATGCGGGACCCGATAATGTATCGCATTTTACATGTTCCACACCACCGCACCGGCGATAAATGGTGTATCTATCCGACTTATGATTGGGCACATGGACAATCTGATTCCATAGAAGGAATTACGCATTCAATCTGCACCCTTGAATTTGAGGACCACCGTCCTTTATATGATTGGTTCTTAGATGAACTCGGAATACACCATCCACAGCAGATTGAGTTTGCAAGGTTGAATCTGTCTTATACCGTCTTAAGTAAAAGAAAATTGCTACAACTTGTAGAAAAAGGATATGTAAACGGTTGGGATGACCCGAGAATGCCAACGCTTTCTGGATTGAGACGCAGAGGCTATACACCAGAGGCAATAAGAAAGTTCTGCGATATTATCGGTGTGGCAAAGAATAATACGGTTGTTGATATTGCGCTACTTGAGCACTGTCTGCGGGATGACTTAAACAAAAGAGCACCGCGTCGAATGGCGGTTTTGAGACCGTTAAAGGTAGTTATTGATAATTATCCTGACGGACAGGTTGAAGAACTTGATGCTATAAATAATCCTGAGAATTTGAGTATGGGAACAAGAAAAGTTCCGTTTTCGAAAGTGATATACATTGAAAAGGATGATTTTCGCGAAGACCCACCAAAAGAATTTTATCGTCTTGCACCGGGTCGTGAAGTGAGGTTGAGATACGCCTATTTTATAAAATGTGTAGATGTAGTAAAAGATAGCGAAGGAAACATTATTGAACTCCATTGCACTTATGACTCCGCAACCCGTGGTGGCAACTCACCTGATGGCAGGAAGGTAAAATCAACATTACACTGGGTTAGTGCAGAACATTGTATCAATTCCGAAGTAAGATTGTATGATAGGTTATTCAAAACTCCGGATCCTGATGATGGGGGCGATTTTATTAAGAATTTGAATCAGGATTCACTTAAAATCCTCACGGACTGTAAACTCGAGCCCTCTCTCAAAGATTCAAAACCTGGTGAAATTTTCCAGTTTGAGAGACTTGGCTATTTTTGTGTAGATAAAGATTCAAAACCCGAAAAACTAATTTTCAACCGTTCAGTCACAATAAAAGACACCTGGGCAAAGATTGAAGCAAGATTAAATCAAAAATGAAATTTTCTTCGTTGTTCTTGATTTTAATATTAATACTTTGGTTATGTATAGCATGCCACAATAACAGATATGCGGTTATAACAGGTGTGATAAAGAATTATAATGACAATCCAATATGGTTGCACGATGATAAAATCTCTTATGAACCAGATACTATTAAGGTCGCGAATGATAGTTTCTATAAGAAAATTCAGATAGCTAATCCAGTTTTTAAGATTATGGCTATTGGTGGATATGGTAGAACAATATTTCTTAAACCGGGCTATTCACTCAAAATTTATTGTGATGGCGATGATATTGAAACTACTATAAGAATTGAAGGCAAGGGGGCATGGGAAAATGCAATTCAAGATTCAATAAATAACAATGTGCTGTATAGAGTCAATTACAGATATATTTTCTCTCAACCTGCTGAACCAGCATTAAATTATCTGGATTCTTTAGTCAGAGCAGTTAATGATTATTCAGCAAAATTAACTAATAATGTAGCACTGGATAAGGAATATGTAGAATATCTAAGTCTTTTTCTAAAATATCATTTTGCGAATTTAAGGATGATTATTGGTCTGCGAAATGAAATAAAAGAAGATTCTTATTATAATTTTGTTAGTAGCGTATTAATTGAAGATGAAAAATTACTGGATGTTCCAGATTACCGCGATTTTTTGGGACAATATGTTTTACTCAAAGAAAGGCAGTCAGAATCTGTTGCTGACTCACTGGAAGGAAAAAGCACGGCTGACCATTTGGATAAGAGGATATCCATAATTGCAAATTTTAAGAATAGGGCAATTAAAGAGTATATGCTTTATAAAATGCTTTACGATCTTTTACAAATGCAGGGGGTTAAAGATTTTGATAAATATTATGGTTATTTTAAAAGAACTAATAAGAACAAAGTATATGCAAGTCAATTAGAGAAAACTTATTTGAAGAAAAAACTTTTGGAACCCGGTAATAATGCCCCTGATTTTACCTGCTATGATTTTAATAACAATCAGGTGTCATTAAGTAATTTTAGAGGAAACTATGTATATATAGATTTCTGGGCAACTTGGTGTAAACCATGTCGGGACGAGATACCCCATTATCTCAAACTTCAGAAGGAATATAAAGATAAGGATATTGTATTTTTGAGTATTTGTTTGGATGATGATAAAGAAAGTTGGCAGGAATTCATAAAAGATATAAAAAATGAAGGAAAATGGCTCTATGCAACTGATGGATTTAATTCTGAAGTGGTGAGGTCATATCAAATAATCGCTATCCCTCGTTTTTGTTTGATTGACAAAGAGGGTAAGATTTTGACTGCCTTTGCGCCAAGGCCTTCTTCAGATGAGATAAGGAAATTATTAGATTCTCTACTCTCAATCAAATGAAATTGGAAAACTATTAAGATTATATTGATGGTAGAGAACGATAGAAAATGTGTCTCAAAGATTTGTTTACTTTTTCCCATAACAAAGGAGTTATAATAAATGGCGATCAGGATATTTGTTACCGGTGGCACTTTTGATAAAGAATACAATGAACTGACTGGTGAATTATTTTTCAAAGATACTCACATTCCGCAGATGCTTCGTCTTGGAAGATGTCGGGTTCCAGTGGAAATTAGGACTTTAATGATGATTGACAGCAGGAATATGACTGATGAAGACCGTGAAATAATTGCCCGGAATTGTATAAAAACACCTGAAGATAGGATTGTTATTACCCATGGTACTGATACAATTGTTGAGACTGCCAAATACCTTGCTGAACGTGTAAAAAATAAAACAGTTGTGTTGACTGGTGCTATGGTTCCTTATACCTTTGGCAGTTCAGATGGAATGTTCAATCTCGGCTGCGCCCTCGCATTCGTTCAGATTCTGCCCCCAGGTGTATATATTGCAATGAATGGTAAATATTTTACTCACGACAATGTGCGCAAAAACAAAAAGACTGGTGAATTTGAAGAATTGTAGAAGTGCGACTCTGATTTCCTTCACGGCAGGTTTGTCGCATATTTGTAGTAATCCAATTTACCAAGCATTATGGATCTAATCAGAAATTTCTTAAAGGGTGATAAGTTAAGCATTGCCCGTATTATAACTCAGGTTGAGAATGATACCGGATATGATATCTTAGATAAAATTTATTCCTACACAGGAAAGGCATATCAAATCGGTATAACCGGTCCACCCGGGGCAGGTAAATCAACGCTCGTAAATGCCATAGCAAAAAAGTTATTAAACGAAAAAAATAAAATTGGAATCATTGCGGTTGACCCAACTTCGCCTTTTTCCGGTGGGGCACTACTTGGTGATAGAATCAGAATGGGTGATTTATCTTTACATAAGAATGTTTTTATTCGCAGTATGGCAACAAGGGGCAGCCTCGGTGGACTTTCAAAAAAGACAAAGGATGTGGCCCTTGTTCTTGATGCGGCAGGTATGGACTATATTCTGATTGAAACGGTCGGTGTTGGCCAGATAGAACTTGATATTGCTCAGGTATGTGATACAAAGATTGTCGTTCTTGTTCCCGAATCAGGTGATTCAATTCAAGCAATGAAAGCTGGACTTCTGGAAATCGCAGATATTGTCGTAGTAAATAAAGGTGACCGGGAAGGGAGTGATGCGCTTTTGATGGAACTGAAGTTTGCCTTTGATTTAAGACCCAAGACTTCGTGGCGTGTACCAATTTTAAAAACCATCGCTACAGATACAAGTGGTATTGATGAAGTTATTGAAGCACTAAAGATGCATAGAGAATATCTTGAATGTAGCGGAGAATTAAAAAAGATTAGAAAACAACGAATTTTAAACCAAATTCATGAGTATATAGAAACAGAAATTAAAAGACATTTGCGCGAATCGGTTATTAACGAAAAAGAACTTGATAAATTTGTTGAAAAAATTATTGAGAGAAAAATGAGCCCTTATAAAGTAGCGAATAGAATAGTAAAAACATTGCTCAAAGATGAAAGGGGGTGTGATGTCAAATTTAAAAAGAGAACAATGGGAACAGAAATATAAGACCTGTAAAGAGAGGGATAACAAATTTACTACAATATCCGGAATTCCACTGAAACCGTTATATACCCCTGAGGATATATCGGATTTTGTCTATGAAAGTTCACTCGGATATCCAGGTGAATATCCTTTTACAAGAGGCGTTCAAACCTCAATGTATCGGGGAAGGCTCTGGACGATGCGGCAATTTTCCGGAATGGGAACGCCGAAAGATACAAATAAACGATATAAATATCTATTGAAACACGGTCAGACCGGCCTTTCGGTTGCCTTTGATTTTCCTACACTCTATGGCAGGGATTCTGATGATCCGTTTTCTCATGGTGAAGTTGGCAAATGTGGTGTTGCCGTTGATACCTTAAGAGATATGGAGATAATATTTGATGGCATCCCACTCGACAAGATTTCGACCTCGATGACGATAAATCCACCGGCTGCAATGCTTCTTGCAATGTATATCGTTGTGGGCGAAAAACAGGGTGTGCCCACCCGTATGCTTACCGGCACAATCCAGAATGATATGTTAAAAGAATATCAGGCACAAAAGACCTGGATTTATCCACCTGAGCCTTCGATGCGGATAATTACAGATATTCTCGCCTATTGTTCTGATAATGTTCCAAAGTGGAATACAATATCAATTTCTGGTTATCATATCCGTGAAGCCGGTGCTACTGCGGTCCAGGAACTCGCTTTTACTTTAGCTAATGGTTTTACCTATGTGGAATATGGTATAAAAGCAGGACTTCCTGTTGATAAATTTGCCCCAAGATTATCTTTCTTTTTCAATAGCCATCTTGATTTCTTTGAAGAGATAGCAAAATATCGTGCGGCAAGAAGGATATGGGCAAAAATGATGCGTGAGAAGTATAATGCCCAGGACCCACGTTCCTGGTTGATGAGATTCCATACCCAGACTGCTGGTTGCACATTGACTGCCCAGCAACCCGAGAATAATATTATCAGGACAGCATTTCAGGCGCTTGCATCAGTCCTTGGTGGAACACAATCACTGCACACCAATTCAATGGATGAGACCTATGCTTTACCCACAGAAAAGGCAGTGAAGATTGCTTTGAGAACACAACAATTGATTGCTTATGAGACGGGCGTTGCAAATGTGATAGACCCGCTTGGCGGTTCTTATTATATTGAATATCTAACAAATGAGATGGAGAAGCGAGCGAATGAATATTTTGATAAAATAAATTCGCTCGGTGGTGTTCTGCCTGCAATTGAAAAGGGCTTTTTTCAAAAAGAAATTTCGCGCAGTGCCTATGAATATCAACAGGCAATTGAAAAGAAAGAAAAATATCATGTTGGTATCAATATCTTTGAGGAAGAAGAAAAGCCCGATATCGAAATTTTAAAAATCCCACCTGAAGTTGAGGTTGAACAGATTAAAAGTCTGAAAAAAGTGAAAAAAGAAAGAAATAATGCAAAGGTCAAAGAGAAACTAAAGGATTTGCGTAAGGCAGCAGAAAATGGAGAAAATTTAATGCCTCGTATTCTTGAATGTGTCCGTGTTTATGCCACACTCGGTGAAATGTGTAATACATTAAAAGAAGTGTTTGGTGTATATCGTGAACCAATCATATTTTAGGAGTCATCGTTTTGAGTTGTACGGTGTGGTAACCCGTATTATTGTATATTTTGGGCACATTTGTTAAAGTACCATAGGGGGTTAACGATTTACGAAACGGGCTGCGATACCGTATAATGATTAACGATACAAGAGGAGGTTTTTTATGAAAAAAATCCGTGTCCTTGTTGGTAAACCTGGTCTTGATGGCCATGACCGTGGTGCCAAGGTTGTGGCTGCAGCACTGCGGGATGCTGGTATGGAGGTAATTTATACAGGTCTTCATCAAACCTGTGAGGCGATTGTGGAGGCAGCAATACAGGAGGATGTGGATGTGATTGGGCTTTCTATTCTTTCAGGTGCACACATGACAATTTTCCCCAAGGTCATCAATCTTTTGAAAGAGAAGAAGGCGAAGATTCCTGTAATCGGTGGTGGTATAATCCCCCAGGATGATATCAGAAAACTTGAAAAAATTGGCGTGAAAAAACTTTTTGGACCTGGTACCCCAACTACGGAAATAGTTGAATGGATAAAAAATAATATTGGAAAGAAAATAGAAAAACCAAAATTGCATAGAAAAGAAAAAACAAAAAAACGTCGTAAACCGCAAGGCGAAATGGGCTAAAATACCCTACAGCTTTTAACCAATGACTTTTAAAAAGGAGTCAACTATGAAATTAAAAAAATTCATTGCTCACCAGAATAACGAAAATGAGTGCGATTAACAAGCATAGCATAAATAACCCTTATGAGTTTATGAACTACACACATAATAGCCATATTATAAGACTTACCTTCACTCCGCTTTTTCTCGAAATAACTCCTAAAATAAGAATTATTCATTACTACATTTACCGCCATTATCCACAATATCCTTCTAAGATGCCTATTCCCTCTCTTAGAAATTCTACTCCTCCCCCTATATCTGCCAGATTCATACACAGTAGGGTCAACACCAGCATATGCTATAAGTTCTTTGTTTTTGGAAAAATTTTGCTCTCCACCTATCTCAGCCATAAAATGGGTCGCAGAAACAACATCTATTCCTTTAATAGAAGTAAGAATGTTCAATTCCTCAGGAATGAGCAACTTAGGTGTATTAATGAGGCAGTCCGTAATTTTTTCAAGTGCCTCCAAAGCCACTGTAAGCATGGAGAGCTTGGTTACAAGAACAGTCTCCAGCCCATCATTACGGATACCGACAGAATTCTTAGCAAGCTCAATTATTTCCTCGGGAGAGAGCTTAAACCTACCTTTAAGAAATTCCTTGATAGTTTCAGGTGTACAATTAGAGATACGATGAGCAGGGGGATAATTTCTAAGCAATTCCAAAATAGATTTAGAAAAAAATGTGGCATTTTTCTTCAAGTTCAGGGAAAAGTGTGTGCACAAGACCCTTAATTTCTGTTTTACATTTTCTCAAAGCAAGTTTAGTTAAATTGCTTTACTATGATTGGATTTATGAGGATGACAGTGAAACCTCTGCTTGTGAGAAAATAAAAGAGATTAAGGTGATAAGGGCCGCAAGATTCCATCCCTATCAGTATATCTTTTGGTTCGCACAGGGAATTGAGTGTATCAAGCAAATTTTCGCATCCTTTCTTGTTCATTTGTGCCTCAAACTGTTGTTTAATTTTTCCGTTTCTATCCAAAATTGCGATAGAAAGCTGTGTTTTCCCAATGTCCATGCCGACAAAGTAGTTAAACATTTGACACCTCCTTTTGATGAAAAGACAAAGTTCTCCCAACCCATCCTCCTGTTTGACAAGGGCTTTTTAACCCAATCAACTTATGAGGGTAGTGGGAGACAGGAGCCGAACTCCTTTGAGGGCTCATTGGCCCAGGCCGAATGTATTCTTCCTGTCTCTTCATCTTACCCTTTAGTATATGTATCTTTTTCATTAAGCAATTAAGAAATGCATTCATATAATATTAATTTCGTAGGAGGTTGAATGAGAAAAGGACAAATCCGTCAGTCAGAATTACATAAAAGAAAAAAGAGGCGTGAAAAAACAGAACGCCTGCGTATTAACTATTTAAATGCCAAAACCGATGAAGAACGTAAAGCAATACTTAAAAAACTTATGAAGGTAAATCCTTATATCACGATTGAGCAGTTTTTAAAGCCAATAGAAAAAAAATTAGCTAAGCAAGAAAAATAGGAGAAAGATGTGAAGTTCGGAACATTTGAGTTAATTTCCCTCTCTGATGGTTCGTTCTTTCTTGATGGTGGGACTATGTTTGGTGTGGTGCCAAAGGTTTTGTGGTCAAAGATAAACCAGCCCGATGAGTTAAATCGCGTTGAGATACCGCTCAATTGTCTTGTAATAAAGACACCGGATGCGAAAATAATCATTGATACGGGTATGGGGAAAAAATTTGATGAGAAATTCCGAGAGATTTACAGTGTGAAACAACCGCCAGATCTGGAGAGCGAATTTGCTCGGCTTAATTTAAAATTTGAAGATATAAATTTTGTAATTAATACCCATTTGCATTTTGACCATTGCGGGTGGAATACGAAACGATCAAGTGATAAGATTGTGCCGAGTTTTCCGAATGCAAAATACATAATCCAGAAACAGGAATGGTACGATGCGACTCATACCAATGAGCGGACAAGGGCAAGCTATATGAAAGAAAATTACCTTCTACTTGAAGAATCAGGTCAACTTCTCCTTGTGGACGGAGAATATGAAGTAGTTCCGGGAGTAAAGGTAATCAATACCGTCGGACATACTAAAGGGCATCAGTCAGTGCTGATTGAATCTGAAGGCAAAAAGGCAATATATTGGGGTGATTTTATGTCCACTTCAGCACACATCAAACTTCCATATCATACGAGTTTTGACCTCTATCCTATAGAACTTCTTGAATTGAAGAAGAAGTATATCAGGCAGGCAATAGATGAACACTGGCTTATGGTTTTTGAACACGACCTGAATGTGATATTTGCCTACCTTGAGGAAGAGAATGGAAAACAGGTTTTGAAACCAATACAAGATAGAAATCCTAACTAACCAATACCTTAATAATAAGCCTTATGATTTAAGAGAAATGACAATACAGTTTGTCAAAAAGGAAATATTTAATCGATGAGGCAACGCAGTTTGTTAAGATTTTTAACTCAATTATATTTAAAAATCGAGTTAATTTTGGGGATTTAATTGATGGAGGAAAATTATGAAGATGAAAGATAAACTAAAACATCTTGAAGAGCTCGAGAAACAGGCATTACTTGGTGGGGGCGAGGCAAGAATTAAGGCACAACATGATAAAGGTAGACTCACTGCCCGCGAGCGCATAGATTTGTTATTAGATAAAGGAACATTCAGAGAGACCGATAGGTTTGTTACTCATCGTTGTACAGACTTTGATATGGACAAGCAAAAGATTCTTGGTGATGGTGTAGTAACCGGTTACGGGAAGATTAATGGCCGGAATGTCTGTGTATTTGCTGAGGATTTTACAGTCTTCGGTGGTTCTCTATCAAAGGCATACGCAGAGAAGATTTGCAAATTGCAGGATTTATCAATGAAGATGGGTTGTCCGATAATCGGGTTAAAAGATTCGGGTGGGGCGCGGATTCAGGAAGGTGTTGATAGTCTCGCCGGTTATACAGATGTATTCTTAAGAAATGTTCTTGCCTCCGGCGTTGTTCCACAAATTTCAGCGATTATGGGTCCGTGCGCTGGTGGTGCTGTTTATTCGCCAGCATTGACGGATTTTGTGATAATGGTGATGGGTTCATATATGTTTTTAACCGGACCTGATGTAGTAAAGGCAGCGACCCATGAGGATGTTACATTTGAACAACTCGGCGGAGCAATGGTCCATAATGAAAAATCAGGTGTTGCGCACTTCGCGGTCGATACTGAGATAGAATGTATTGAACTGATAAAAAAATTACTCAACTTTATCCCTCAAAATAATCTTGAAGAGCCACCCATAATAGAATGCACCGATGATATCAGCAGAATGGATAAAGAACTTGATGAGATAATTCCTGATAGTCCAATAAAACCCTATGATATGTTTGAGGTGATAAAAAGGGTTGTCGATAATGGCGAATTCCTTGAAGTGCACCAGGATTATGCAAAGAATCTGATCGTAGGATTCGCAAGATTGAATGGTAAAGCAATTGGAGTTGTGGCAAACCAGCCTTCTGTGCTGGCTGGTGTTCTTGATTGTAATTCCGCAATGAAAGGTGCAAGATTTGTCCGGTTCTGTGATTGCTTTAATATTCCAATTCTGACCTTTGTTGATGTACCGGGGTTTTTACCTGGAACTGCACAGGAATGGGGAGGGGTGATAAAAAATGGTGCAAAATTATTGTATGCTTTTTGTGAAGCAACCGTTCCAAGGGTAACTGTGATTACAAGAAAGGCTTATGGGGGTGCCTACTGTGTTATGAGTTCAAAACATACCCGTGCTGATATCAACTTTGCCTGGCCTAGTGCCGAGATTGCTGTAATGGGACCCGATGGTGCGGTAAAGATTTTATACAGGAAAGAACTGAAAGAGGCAAAAGACCCACAGGCGCTTGAGCAAAAACTTATCGATGAATACACTGATAAATTTGCTAATCCATTTGTTGCAGCATCAAAAGGGTATATTGATGCGATTATCAAACCTTCTGAGACCCGTCCTCGTGTGATTGAGGCATTTGAGATGATTGATAACAAGCGCGATACTAATCCCCCAAGAAAGCATGGAAATATTCCACTGTAATGGGGTCAGGTCTTAACCTTTAACCAATTTAAAACAAGATTAGCTATGAGCAAAATAAAAACTAAAATGGTGTTTAAAAAAATCTTAGTTGCCAATCGCGGCGAAATAGCAGTGCGGGTTTTGCGCGCCTGCAAGGAGTCAGGGATAAAGTCGGTCACGGTCTATTCTGATGCCGACCGAACTGCCTTACATACCCGTTATGCAGATGAGGCCTATTATATTGGACCTTCTCCATCTACCGAGAGTTATCTGCGGATTGAAAAGATTATTGATATTGCGAAAAAGAGTGGTGCTGAGGCAATTCACCCAGGATATGGGTTCCTTGCCGAAAATACAGACTTTGCAAAAGCCTGCGAGGATGCAGGGATTATCTTTATCGGACCGAATTCAAAAGCGATTGAATTACTCGGTGATAAGATTGCATCAAAACTAACAATGGTCAAGGCGGGTGTGCCGGTGATTCCAGGAAGCGATGGTGCAGTGAAAGATGAAACTGAGGCATTAAAGGTGATAGAAAAGATCGGTCTACCGGTCTTGATAAAAGCAGCAGGTGGTGGTGGTGGAAAGGGAATGCGTGTTGTGCGTGAAAAAAAGGAACTTGCTACAGCAATAAAACAGGCAACTGGTGAGGCACAATCTGCATTTGGTAATCCTACAATATTTATTGAAAAATTTCTTGAACAGCCAAGGCATATTGAATTTCAGATTCTTGCGGACAATTATGGTAATGTTGTTCACTTATGCGAAAGGGAGTGTTCAATCCAGAGAAGGCACCAGAAATTAATAGAAGAAGCTCCTTCAGCGATTATGACACCTGAACTCCGTGAAAAGATGGGTGAGGCAGCAAAAAAGGCGGTTAAGGCATCAGGTTACAACAATGCAGGGACTGTAGAATTTATGGTTGATAAAGACAGAAACTTCTATTTCCTTGAGATGAATACCCGTTTGCAGGTTGAACATCCAGTTACAGAACTAATTACAGGTATTGATATTGTCAAAGAGCAGTTCAAGATTGCAGCAGGGGACAAGTTGTCATTAAGACAGGAAGATATTAATATAAATGGCTCGGCAATTGAATGTCGTATAACTGCTGAAGACCCTGAAACTAACTTTGCCCCCTCAACTGGCAAAATAACCAAATTGATTGAGCCTGGTGGTATCGGTGTGAGGGTTGATAGTGGAATATACGAAGGATTTGAAGTTCCTATTTACTATGACCCATTGATTGCCAAACTCCTTGTCTGGGCACCAACAAGGCAAGAGGCAATTGAACGGATGAAACGGGCATTAAAAGAATACACAATCCGTGGTATAAAGACTTCTATTCCATTCCATTTACTGGTAATGGAGAGTCCACAATTTATTGCTGGTGAATATGATACTACATTTATTGACAGGATTCTTGGAAAGATTGAATACAAAAAAGAAAACCATAAAATTGCGGCAATTGCTGCGCTGATAACAATGACCCTGCAGGAACAGAAAACAAACGTTGCTACAAAATCAACCCAGCAGAAAGTAAGCCCCTGGAAACTTGCGGCCCGCCAATCAATGCTCCGCAGGATGTGATTACTCTGTAGCCTCCAGATTTATCTGGACGGAAAAAGTGTAGGAGCGGATTCCAGCCAAGACTAAACTGTCTGTCTGGTCTATCTGGTTTTTCTGGTCTTTTTGGTCTATCTGGTCTATCTAGTCTTTCTGGTCTGTTTGGTCTATCTGGTCTGTCTGGTTTATTTTGTTTCGCGGTTGGCATTACGCGGTTCACATTTCAAGATTCTTTCATCTGTCCTCTTCAGGAAGTTCAAAAATTTCGTAGCCTGCCTTCCTGTTCACATTACACGTTCCGGCGGAATAATGCCCTGAACAATGTCACCCTGAACCCTGTCATGCTGAACTTGTTTCAG
>CAZLGA010000065.1:0-12712 GCA_964559225.1 uncultured bacterium
AATTAAGACTTTTTGGTTGACAATCAAAGTTTTAACTGTATAATATTATCGCAGGGCTATGAAAAAAAGATTGCTACTCATTACATATTACTGGCCACCCTGTGGTGGTCCTGGTTCAATAAGACCGATAAAATTTGCAAAATATCTTCCTGATAATGGTATTGAACCGATTATACTGACGCGTAAGGAAATTGCCTATCATTCAATCGACCATGACCTTGGTAGTGATTTACAAGATATTAAAATATACAAGACTCATTCTCTTGACCCGGCTCGGATTCTTTATATTTTTGGTATGCATGTTTATAAACCAAAAAAATGGCAGCTTCCAATAAAGAAAATATTAAACTTACCCGATAATAAGATTGGATGGATTCCATTTGCTTATAATGCTGGACTAAAGATTGATGTTGATTATATCTTTGTTACCGCACCACCATTCAGTTCATTTATTGCTGGTTATTTTCTTGCAAAAAGAACTAACAAGCCATTAATCCTCGATTTTCGTGATGCATGGCTTGAATTTCCATTTATGCGCTATGAGAGTCAACTCCAGAGAAAATTTGTTTCTTATTGGGAAAGAAAGGTTGTTGAACATGCGAGTTTAGTCATTACGGTTAGTGATGACATAAAAAATTCATTGGTATATCGTTATCCTCAAATTAAGACTAAAATCTATGTCATACCCAATGGTTATGACCCAAATGATTTTTCTCATCCGCCATTTCCAGAAAAATTTACGATATCATATTTAGGGACAATAAGAGAAGAGAGAAATCCCGAAACATTCTTATTAGCCGTTGAAAAATTTATAAAAGAAACAAAGCTCTCTTCCGATAGTATAGAAATAAAATTTATCGGGCACATAGAAGAGGAATATATAAAATTGATAAAGAAATATTCTTATACAAGAATTCTTGGTCATCTTTCATACCATCAGGCTTTAAAGGAATTTTGCAATGCCCATATTGCATTAATGATTACAACCGGTGATGATTTTTTCTTTCCCAGCCGACAGAATGAATATCTGGCAAGCGGCTTGCCTATCATATCCTGTGGCGTGTCAAGAGGGCTTTTTATCTTTAATAAAGCAGCGGACAAGGGTTATCCTGTCTATATTTTTGAATATGAAAATATAATCGGTATGAAAGAAAAATTGCATGAACTTTATGTTAGCTATAAATATAATAAAATAAATATGAGCCCACATCCCCTGCCTGAATACACCAGGCAAAACCTGACAGCCAGATTTGCCAATTTACTGGGTGGCATTGACAAATGTTAAAATATAAATATAATATATCTACGTGTTTAAAAGTTCGTCAATATTAACTATTTATAGTTTAGGTTAAAAGGAGAATTAAATGTACGGAATAATCTTTGCCTTGCATGTGCTTATATGTATATTGTTGATTGTTGTAGTCCTTTTACAACAAACCAGGGGCGCTGGTATGTCGAGCGTTTTTGGTGGTGGCGGTGGCACCGATTCTTTATTCGGTGGTAAAGGTGCTACGCCATTCTTTATTAAATTGACTTCGGGACTGGCAGTAGGGTTCTTTTTAACATCCCTTTTTCTTGTTCTCTTATCCCGAAGACCTGTTGCAAAGACCGCAGTAGAAAAAGGATTTGAGACCGAAATCCCAATTGCACCAGCTACTCCATCACCTGAAGAACAACTTCCAGTTCTGCCACAGGAACAAGGGGGTGAATAGTGTTTGCGGTAATAAAAACAAATAGTTATCAATATGTCGTTTCAAAGGGCGATAAGGTAGTCATTCCGGCATTTCTCGGTGAACCGGGAAAAGAAGTTGAATTTGATAAAATCCTGATGATAAAAGATGAAAGCGGAGTAGTTGTTGGAAAACCATATATTGAAGGGGCGTTAGTAAAAGGGATTATAAGAAAAACAGGTAAACTGCCAAAGGTAATAGTTTATAAATTTATTAGAAGAGAAAATTATCGTCGTAAAAAAGGACACCGTCAGTTATTTACAGAAGTTGAAATAATAGATATCAAAAAATAGGAGGTAAGTATGGCTCATAAAAAAGGTACTGGTTCAGCAAAGAATGGTAGGGATTCAGAAAGCAAAAGACTTGGTGTAAAGAGATTTGATGGGCAGTTAGTTAATATTGGGACGATTATAATCAGACAGCGTGGAACGCGTATCCACCCTGGATTGAATACCGGAATGGGCAAAGATTTTACAATTTATGCCCTTACGCAGGGAAAAGTAAAATTTGGATATACCAAAGGTGGTAAAAGAGTTGTTTCAGTTGTACCTGTAACAAATTAGTAATACTTTAAGTTATACAATTTTTACGCATCTTTTAGGTGCGTTTTTTTGTTGACATTTCTCTATCTTTATTTATAATTACTTATGAAAATACTTGTAACGAGTGCTTTGCCTTATGCCAATGGTGATATACACTTAGGGCATCTTGCAGGTGCATATCTTCCCGCTGATATCTATGTTCGTTATCAGCGACTCAAAGGCAGGAATGTAATACATATCTGCGGAACTGATGAACATGGTGTTCCAATCACCGTCCTTGCCGACCAGCAAAAAAAGAGCCCTCAGGAAATTGTTGATTTTTATCACGAATCCATAAAAAAATCCTTTATGGACTTTGGAATATCATTTGATAATTTTTCGCGCACCACAATTCCATTACATTACCGCCTTGCCCAGGATTTTTTCCTAAATATTTACAACAAGGGATTTATATACGCAAAAGAAAACGAACAATTTTTCTGCCCAAAGTGTAAAAGATTTTTGCCTGACCGTTATGTCGTTGGCAAATGCCCGCGGTGTGGAATCGATGAGGCAAAAGGTGACCAGTGTGAAGCCTGTGGCAGATGGCTTGAACCATTCCAGTTGATTGAGCCAAGATGTTTGGTCTGTGGTGAAAGACCGGTGAAACAAAAGACCAAACACTGGTATTTCAAATTGTCACAATTTCAAAATAAACTCGCCCAGTGGATTGAAGAAAAAAAGCACTGGAGAGAAACTGTTCTCACATTTGTCAAAAGTTGGCTTAAAGAAGGGCTTGAAGATAGGCCTATCACGCGAGATATGACCTGGGGTGTGCCTGTTCCCCTTGATGAGGCAAATGGTAAGGTGCTGTATGTATGGTTTGACGCACCGATCGGATACATCTCTTCAACAATGGAATGGGCAATAAACAAAAGTGAACCCGACCTTTGGAAAGAATACTGGCTTGACCCTGAGACAAAGCTCGTTCACTTTATTGGCAAGGATAATATAGTCTTCCACGCCCTTATCTGGCCCGCGATGCTCATGGCTTATGGAAATTATGTCCTTCCTTCAGAAATCCCTGCAAACCAATTTCTGAATCTTGAGGGTGAAAAACTTTCTACATCAAGGGGCTATGCGATATGGTTGCCTGAATATTTAAAAGAATTCGAGGCCGACTCTTTGAGATATGCCCTCACCAGAAACCTGCCCGAAACAAGAGATTCGGATTTTACCTGGCGTGATTTTCAGGCGTGGCATAATAACGAACTCGCCGATATTCTCGGGAATTATATAAATCGCACCCTTGCATTTATTGAAAAATACTACAATTCAAATGTGCCTTCCGCATCAGCATTTACCGAAAATGAAAATAGAATCCTTGATATGCTTCATAATGCGCCCAAAATTATTGGAGAAAAGATCGAAAACTTTGAATTTAAAAATGCACTCCAGGAGGTGATGAAACTCGCCCAGGAAGGGAATCGTTATTTTGACAAAGAAACACCCTGGATTACCCGTAAGACGAATCCTTTGATGGGAGAGAGAACGATGTATGTCTGTATGAAGATTGTCACATCGCTTGCTGTTCTCATTGAACCATTCCTTCCTTTCACTGCCCAGAAATTGAAAAAAATCATTAATTTTCCTGAACAGAGCTGGGACAATATTGCAGTACCAATTGTGCCATCAACAATTGGAAAGCCGGAGATACTGTTCAAAAAGATTGAAAATCAGGTGATTGAAGTCCAGGTCACAAAACTCAAAAGAAAAGAGGTTTCTATAGATGATTTTAGCAAGTTAGAGTTATGCACCGCCAAGGTCATTTCCGCAAAAAAGGTTGAAGGTAGTGACCACCTCATTGTCTGCGAGATTGAAATTGGTGATAAGAAAAAGCAGATTGTTGCAGGAATTGGAAAATATTACAAGCCCGAAGAGCTCATTGATAAGACAATAATTGTAGTAAATAACCTCAAGCCCGTTACATTAAAAGGTGTGCTTTCAGAAGGGATGCTACTTGCTGCCCAGGATAAGAACGGGCTTGTGCTTTTGACTACGGACAAACCGATATCATCGGGTGCAATTGTGAAGTGATTGACACCCACTGCCATTTAATAGACCCTCAGTTTAATCGCGACATTGAAAAGGTAATTGAGCGAGCTAAATCGTCAGGAATAAGTTTTATTATAAATATCGGCTATGATGTTAACACGAGTATTTCGGCAGTGAAAATGCATAAAAATTACGAATGGCTCCTTCCCGCAATTGGAATACACCCTAATGAATCGGCGGAAGAATCATTAAGGCAAATTGTATCTATTGAAAAGCTATGTGAAAATCAAAACATCATTGCCATTGGTGAAACCGGGCTTGATTATTATCGTAATTATACGCCCAGAGATGCACAACAAACATTGTTCCGTCAACACATACACATTGCCAGGGAATACAGTTTACCCCTTATCATCCATACCCGAAATTCAGTTGATGATACAGTCAAAATCTTAAAAGAAGAAAATTATCATAGGGGTGTATTTCATTGTTACAGCGGTACCTATGAGCAGGCAAAGAAGATTCTGGACATGGGATTTTATCTTGGATTTGGTGGTGTATTGACCTTTTCAAAGAATGCGCGTGAATTATTTCAACATATTCCGATTGAATTTGTTGTTTTTGAAACCGATGCACCATTCCTTGCTCCCGCAAGCCATAGAGGGCATAGAAATGAACCTTTATTCATTTTTGAGACACTCCATTCTGCGGCTTCAATAAAAGGATTATCGCTTGAAAAGATGGAAGAAGTTACAGATAAAAATGCCTCCAGATTGTTCTCTTTAAAAATCTGATGCCTAAAAGACTCGGGCAACATTTTCTGAATAACATATACATTGCAAAGAAAATAGTTGATTTTGCAAATATAAATGGTGAATCAGTAATTGAAATTGGTGCTGGTAAAGGAATGCTCACAAGACAACTTTCAAAATATGCACACATCATATATGCAATTGAGATTGATAAGAGATATGCGGAAAAACTGATTGAAAAGAATTTATCCAATGTTCAGGTTATCAATGTCGATTTTCTTGAATTTGATTTGAGTCCCTATGCAGGCTCGGTAATTGTCGGCAATATCCCTTATAACATAACAACAAAGATAATTGAGAAACTTGTCAAAGATAGAAAAAATATTTCAAGGGCTATTTTAACGATTCAGAAAGAGTATGGTGAAAGGCTCCTTGCCTTGCCCGGTACACCGGAGTATAGTTCAATTACCTGTTATGTAAATTATTATTTTAAAGTGCTAAAGGGTTTTAATATTCAACCAAAATTTTTCACTCCAAAGCCCCGGGTGAATTCAATCGTGATTGGCTTATTCCACAGAGAAACACCTTTCTTAATAGATGATGAAACCGAATTCTTTGATTTGATAAAAGGTATCTTTCGGTACCGGCGAAAAACATTAAAGAACGCCCTTTTCAACCATCTTGGATTTGTCCCTGAAAATCTGAAGACCGATTTACTTCTAAAAAGGCCTGAAGATTTAGAACTGAAGGATTTTTATAAATTATATCTTAAATTAAAATCAAAAGAAGAATGAAGACAAAAGTATATATCAAAGATGGGGAAAATCTCCATTCTGCGATAAACGAAATATTTTCGGAATTCGGGATAAACGACCTCAAAAATAAAAGGGTATTTGTGAAGCCCAATATGCTCAGGATTGCCCGTCCTGAAGAGTGTATAATCACTGACCCCAGACTTGTTGAGGCAGTTGTTGAAAATTTATTAAATAATTCAGCACTTGTAACTGTAGGTGATAATCCTATACCACAAATGGTAAACGAAATTGAAGTAGCCAAGCATTGCGATTTTGTTAATGCGGCAAGAGGAAGATTCAAGAATATTGGGCGTTATATGAAAAGGATAAAATTGAGGCATAATTCAGTGAAAGAAATATATGCTTCAAGGGACATCCTTGATACGGAATTATTAATTTCTTTGCCAAAATTGAAAATTCATGAATTGACGATATTAAGTGTTGCAATAAAGAATCAATTCGGTATTATCCCAGGTGGGCTCAAACCAAAACTACATTTTCAGTGCCCAACACTTGACGATTTCTGCAGATTACTTATAGATATTTATAACATAAGAAAACCTGATTTAATTATCGTTGATGGACTGAATATTAGAGATGCACGCAGAACTTTATACCGATTTAACAAACTCATTGCCGGAAATGACGCCTTTGCAGTTGACTATGTCTGTGCACTGATAGCAGGAATAATCCCAGAAACGACCCCATTAATAAGGATTGCAATAAAAGAAAGACTATTTGACCCGGATAGAGTAGATATTATTGGCACATTCACTCCGCTAAATGGGTTTACGCTACCAATATCAATACCAGGAAAGGATTTTTTTGCGGGCATTGGAAGCAGAATCTTTGCCCAAATCCAGAGTTTTTATGTGCCCGCAATAGAGCATAATTTATGTAATAAATGTCGTGCCTGTGAAAATGTCTGTCCTACACGGGCAATCAAACAATTTAATATTGACTACAAGAAGTGCATCAGATGTTATTGCTGTTTTGAGGTATGCACGAATAGTGCAATAAAGAGAAGATTAAAGATTCTTTAGATTCAACCCGCATCATTCATAAGATTTCATACCAAGCTCATTTTTTTGGCATTTCATTTTGCTGGATTTGGATAAATTTTATCAAAATAAAATGGCTTTGTAAGTTGTGCCTCACTACCCTGCGGACCACCACCACCTACTTCTTCAGTATAAATCTCAAATCCACTCAAGACCGCAATCAGACCATTTAAAACCTTTACCTTTATTGTGATTTCACTATCATGGACACAGGCATCTGGAATCCAACCCTCTTCTATAACCTTTTTATAGCGAATCCTGTATTTTGTATGTGGTGAATGTAAGGTAAGATGATATACTAACTCCGTAGAATCATAGTCAAATGTCTTGTAGTCTTCAGTTCCCAGGACCTTATATCCATCCCTCTGGACTAAAATCGGTACTGGCACTTCAGTCCCCATATCAAATGCATACTTCGGTGCAATATCGGTTATTGGCAGATTAAGATAGTAAATATAACCGATTGAATCAATCTCACTATACTCAGTCCAGACCAAATCAATGGATGGAGGCCTTTGATTGAAGAGAATCTGGGGATAAGAAATCAAATTTGTGGAATAGTTTACTTCCACTGGATTTATCTGACCACTCGCTGGAATTGCACCATAATAAAAATGGGATAATCCGCCATACTCTATGGCAGACTCTCTCTTTGTCCAGGCCAGATACTGCCCACTTGAAATCGGACTCTCACAACTTGCTACAGTCTGTATCTGGCTCAAATTCGTTGTTCCGGTCCAGGAATAACGATACCTGATTGAATCCCTAGCAGTATAAAAAATTTGAATTTGGTCGCCATTCATCCCAATAAATCGAAAATCAACATTCTCATCAAAGATTTGAGTAGTAATATTCGCATTCATTGAATCACCCTCCCAGAGGATATGGGGAATACCTGCTAAATCTACCGTGATTGATGGTGAGATGAGCAAAGGCACAAGTGAATTTTGATAGACATAAGGGTCATAAGGGGTGGGTGTGATACTTATCACATCAATGGATTGATGGGCAAATATCAATGGATTATTTAGATTTAACTTACCGTAGATGAGATTACTTGATTCAAGGACGATGACCTGTGGTGCAGGTCCGCCTGGTTCAGGATGGTATGTCGGACCAAAATAGGATTTGAAGGTGATATAAGCAAGGGAATCCTTTATTGCTAATGGTTAACTTAATCTCACGGTATCTAACAAGACTATCAGATACCCAATTATCCAAAGTATCAAAGTGACTTGAAGAAAATGGGTATTTGACCACAACTCTAAAAGAATAATCCGCTCTACCAAATGTAATCAAACATAAAACAAAGATTGATATAATTGGGCCATGTGCGCATCTGTTAAACATAAACACCCCTTTCATAAATTTGATCCTATAGCAGCACATAAAGGTGGTGCACCAAAGAAGATGATACTCTCAGGATAGAAGCTTCCTTTTTCTTTTCTTTTTAACCATTTGTCAAGCACGAAAATACCGATCCCACTCCCAACCGCAGCGCCTATCGCAGATTTCCACCAAGAGGGATTTTGATTACATAATTTACCTACGAACCAAGAACCAGTGCTACTCAATAGAACATGCCCAATAATATAAATGTGATACCCTTCTCCTGGATCTCCATGATTGTCTATTGTCGCATACATCGCGATAGTAAGTCCTAAAATAGAAGGAATTCCCGAACAAATCCCTGCTCCCACAAACTCCAAGCCATAAATCCCCGCCTGTTTCCAGAAGGAATTTTTTGGTTGTAAAGTTTCGCCTTCTGCTTGCATTATTAAGGCATTGGTAATAAAAGAGTTGAAGAGCGGTCTTTTGTAAGATGCATAAAAAGATGGGGGTTGTAATTGAGAATTCTTCTGTAGCGCCGCGGTCTGGCTATGAAAGCCGTAGCCAAACATCAACGAAGGCTTTGTCTCAGTTTTGAGCAAGCCTTCCTGCCCAAAACAGATACTCATCAATACTACACAAAAAACAAATGCTGAAAAGATAATTCTAACTATTTTTCACCCCCTGTTTTGCGAAGCAAAACACACAGAAAGACGCGGATAATGACACTGTCTTGTCTTTCTGGTCTATTTGGTTTATCTGGTCTATCTGGTTTCTTTCGTCTGTCTAGTCTTTCTGGTCTGTTTGGTTTGTAGGGTCCATCTTTAGATGGACGAACTTTCTCTTCTGTCCAGTTAAAACTGGACGCTACATCTATTGGAGTAGAGACTTCAGTCCCGGTTTCTGACCGATTGTCATTCTGAACTTGGTTCAGAATCTCACCTTTTGTTTGATGAATCAAACCGCTACAATATTTAGTTCTAAGGTTCACGATAGACGATTCACGCATAAAATCGCCTCCTGCGAATCCGCCAACCTCCATGGCGGACGATACTGCGCTTCCTTTCCTCTCTTTGTTTCCAAATGCTAAATTTTCCGGACACAGGAAAAAGAAGATGCATTGCATCCGCATTATTCATACTGATTTTAATTTAGATTTTTTTAAAAAAGAATTTTTAATAATTCATTGTGTTAAATTTTCTTGCCATTTAGATATGGCACAAAATCAAGCGGGCATTAATCTTTGCACAAAATTACACAAACTTGGTATGAATGATGGAGGTCAATAAAAAGACTTCATATCACCATTCTTTATATATACCCAAGACATTGCCTCTGTATTATTAACACAAAGGATTCTTCCATTTCTATCAATGCCGATTATTCCTGCCCGGCATTTATTCCTTGTTGCATAATCAATCGCCATTTTGCCAGCAACCGGAGCAGAATATTTTTCCATAAATGCTACAGTGCGGAATGCAAGAAAGGTTTTCATAATCATTTCACCATGGCCAGTGGTAACTGCCCCACCATACTGGTTAGCATAGGTGCCCGCGCCAATGACTGGTGTATCACCAACTCTGCCAGGTAAATGCAAGGATATTCCACCTGTTGAGTTGCCCGCTGTAATCATACCGTTCTTGTCCATTGCCACAACACCAACGGTTTCATAAAGCTCTTTTAACTTGTAAAGTTTTGGAAAGTATTCGCTCTTCAATCTTTTTTTTGCTCTAAGCCACATCCTCTCTTTCTCTTTTGTCTTTGGATTGTGATATTTAATCCCGTATGACCTTGCAAATCTAAGTGCACCATCACCGCATAATAATAGATGGTCAGTCTTCTCCATTATAAGCCTTGCGACCTGAATTGGATACCTTACATTCTTTATTGCTGCAACCGCGCCAAAATTACCATCCGCAGTCATTATTGACGCATCCATTTCTACATCACCGGTTAAACCAAGGGTTGAACCGGTTCCAGCATTAAATATTGTCTCGTCTTCCAGAATCATTATCGCTTTTTCTACCGCATCAAGGCTTGAGCCACCATTTTTTAGTATTTCATACCCAATGTTTACTGCTTTTTTTAAACCCCGGGCACGACGGTGCGGGAAATTTATCCCACCTGCCCCACCGTTGGCAATTATTACAAGATTTTTCATTTTTGCCTCGCTATCTTTCCAATGATTTTAAATGTTTTTCCTTTAATCAAAACAAAATAAAGTCCAGAACCAACCGGATGTCCATTGCTATCTTTTCCATCCCAGGATATCTTTTTATCATTAATTTCTGAAGAAGGAAATTTTTTTACCAATCTGCCACTGATTGAATATATGTATATTTCTGGGTCAGGGTCATCAGGCGGATAATCAAGGACTACTTCACAATTTTCAGTAAATGGATTGGGCATTGCATATGGAACCGCATAGTTCTTTATGTCAACACGAACAAAATTTGAAAGACTTCCCTCATTACCATAGACATCTTGGGCACATACCCCATAATAAAAAGTTCCCATTAACTTATTATAAATATAGAGGGTAGTATCAATAAGTTCCTGTCTTGCATATCTTCCCGAAATAAGTTTATATAACCTGATTCGATCAACATAAATCCCGCCATTATTTATGCTTGCATTTGTCCGATAATAAAACTTTAATGGAGAATTTCCTGGGGGTAGAATTAAACGGAAATTCCGCCAGTTATTAGATCTGCCATAATAAGCATATCTTTTTGAGCCGAATTCAAAAATAAAAGAATCTACCATATCTTCTGTATTATAATTCAGATAGAAATCAATCAGCCCGAATTCTTCAATGGAAAAGCTATTTTTTGTAATTAAAGAATTATTAAGGTTACTGATATTCCCTGAAAAAAATGAACTATTGCCTTCGTATGCTATATTCTTAACCAGCGTGAACCCATTAGGTATCCAATTATTAGAATCTTCACAGTTGTCTTCAAATAGCAAAATTGTATCAACACACTCAATGATATCATAAAATACAGGGGCGAGGTCAAATGAAGATGTCCAGTAAAGGCGAAAATCATTGTTTTTGCCTGTGCTACCTGCACTGAGTTTTGGGGTCGTAGGTTTTATATCATCCTGTCCATAAAACCAGTTTAAAAACCTTGCCCAACCTGTGTCATTATAATTTAGTAAAACAAAGAGTTCTGCAAGATTTTTGAATTCAATGTATCTATCTGGAAACCAAGTTGTGATACCGGTCAATCGTGTAAGACCAGGTCCCCAGGATTCAGATTTGATTACTGTTTTATTATAGGATTCTAAGAGTTCTTTTATCTCTTTGGTTGATAGATAGTCACTCAATAATTTCAGAAAGTCACCGAGGTCTACATAATCATCTTCAGGCGTGGGGTAAGGATTTGTCAATGAAGCCGTTTGCACCCAACTCCTTATATCTTTAAAAGCCTGTGTTGGGGGATTCTGCATAATATTATTAATATTCTTTTTCAATGATTCTTTGAAATTATCAATATTTGCCAAATCAATAAGCGAGAGCGCCGAAGGTTGGTTTGAGTAATATGTCTTGCAGATTTCAACAATCTTTTTACCAAGGTCTATTTCATTTATTCCGGGCTCTATTTTAAGGATATAAAATAGATTTTCATAAGGATATCCATTTATTGGCCAGACTGTCTGGGGTGCAATACAAACCTTTGCGTAATTCTTTATCTCGTTTGCAATCTCAATCTGCTGCATATTACAGGCATCAAACCCGATAATATTAAATTTTTTGCCCGTTGCCTCATAAAAGCTTTTTAATGCCCGATTGAGGTCGCCATTAGCAATACTCATCTCTGTCCCTGCTGAGCCATCGCTGCCAAATGTCCGCCTTGGCGACAATGTCCATCCTGTGCCATGGTCCCAGAGGATTAGAAAATATCTTTTTGCAGGCAATAGCTTTACACCCCATTCAAGAAAATCCCTCAGGGTGCGCCAGTCACACATATCAATGGTTCCTAAATTACCAAGATTATACAAAGTGTCTTTGCCTACATAATAACGATTGGCACCTGTAAATGGTTTGTCAACCTGCACCAATATTGCAAATTCATCATTTGAACCAATCGCCTTCATCTCAATGAGGTCAGAATCAGCAACGGCACTTAAGGAATTGTCTGCAGCCATATAAACTAAAACTGTCCAGTCGCGGGCAGATAAAATTAACGGAGATACTAAAGTTAATAAAAAAATGCGCACAGGTAATTTTATTAAAAAATATTATGATGTCAACAACTGTCCGTGGCCAAGATATCGTTACCAGGTATCCTTAAAACATAGTCGGACTATTGGGAACATTGCAAACCCTTAATCAACATTACAACCCAACGCTCTAAGTCTTTCAAGCGGTGTGTCGTTCCAACTTTAAAATCGCAACTTTTTGGCTTAGAATTCTCTCCTGAAAGGATAGAAGCATAACATTTAGATAGGAGGATAAATTGCTTA